>JBIQLF010000166.1:0-5367 GCA_044464585.1 Thermomicrobia bacterium | reverse complement strand
CCTGAGTCCTGAGTCCTGAGTCCTGAGAACAGCATAACCGGGGCGGAACGCGGGCGGGTTCTCAGGGTTTGGGGGGAGCGGGGCGATTTTCTTCGCTCAGGAGGCTCGCTTTCGGCGTGATCTGTCCCGAATATTTGTTGTCGGTCTTCTTGCGATACGGCGTCATGACCGGGGAGCTGACCGTCTGGAACGAAAACGCGCATACCCGCATACCCGGGTAGAGCGCCACGGCCATCCGCCCGAGATTGCTCAACTCCATGGTTGCGGTGCCGATCCAGCCCGGTTCGAACACCGCGGCGGTCGAATGGACCGTGATCCCCAGGCGCGCGATACTCGAACGCCCTTCCAACCGCCCGAGCAGATCGTCCGGCAACTCCAGGCACTCGATCGTCGAGGCAAGCGCGAAATCCCCCGGCTGCATGATGAACGGTTCGTCTTCGGCAACTTCGATCGTACGCATCGCTTCCCCGATCGATTGCGGACGGCGCGGATCGATATAGGAATAGCGCGAATGCTCGAAGACCATGAACGTCGAACCCAACCGGAAATCGACCGAGATCGAGCCCAGCTGCCGGGAGAGATCGGGAGCCGGATCGATCTTGATGCGCCCTGTTTCGAGCGCCGCCACGATATCTCGATCGGAAAGAATCATCCGGACTCCCACCCAAATAGCCGCTTCCGGTGACCGCAATGCCCCGTACGTACGCCTATTCTAGCCGACCCAGCCGGCGGCCGCCCAAGAAAGCTTGGACCGTTCAGCCGGTGATGAACCCGAGGTCGCGATTCCAGATGAGATCGAGGGTCCGCGGAACAGTCGGCCATTCCAGCATCAGCGATACCGTGCTGCCGGCGGCCGCCGGCAAGACCGACCAGCTCGTGAACAGCTCGGTCCACGGTCGCTTCGAAACAACCGACGAACCGGTGGCCAGGCGTTCCTCGATCTGCGTAGCAGCCCGAGCCGCTTCTTCGGAGCTGCCATAGACGAGCGAGAACACCGTCAGCGACTGCGGAACATCGGATGGCAGCGCGGGCGTCTCATCCGTAGCGAACGATAGCGGGCCGCCAGCGGTAGTCCCCGCGATCGCGGCAAGCACAATTGGCGCGGAATCTCGCTCCTGCATCGAAAGAATGAAATCCGCAATCTCCTCCTGAGAGCTGGGCTCGAGGAGCTCGGGCGGCAGGCCGGGCAAAAAACTGCCCGGTCCGAGCACCGCCGCCGCGATCAGCGGACTGGATAACCCGCCGATCGCCTGCTGTACCCAGGGCTGGTCCGCCAGCGTGGCGCCGGGGGCCAGCATCATTCGCATCGACTCCAATGTGGGGGTATAGACCAACGTGTCATCGTCGAGGAAGGCCGAATTGTTGACCCGCGCCAGGGCCAGGCGCTGCACCGGATTGTCGAGGGACACGCCTCCATCTTCCGATAAGGAAAGAACCTCGTGACCGTCGACATCGAGGGATCGATAGCCGAGCCCCTCCTGAACCGACCGAATATGCGCGGCGTCGAACACTCCTCGCAGCACCGAAACGGTTCGCGGCGGCTCGCCGAACTCAGCGCCGGAAAGAACTTGTCCGATGTGAAAGCCGAACAGATCCGAGAACTCCTCGCGCAGGGAATTCGTCAGAAAGACCGACGGCAGCGCCACCGGATAGGCGCCCTTGATCCAGTTATCGAGCGCAGCCGTATCTCCCATATCGAACGGGAGCGTGAACCCCAGCGTATCCATTTGCAACTTGGCATTGCCGAACGACAAGGGAATCGCTTGATCGAGAGACGCCACACCAGCGGGTGCGAGACGTATGTAGCGTTCGAGCTCGGGATCGACGGAGGTCTCGTTCCGGCCGGATTGCGCGGCCATGGTCGAGCGCGGCGCGCCGGCCAACGCGCCCAGGCTGAGCAGAGAACCAATCAGGGAACGCCGGGAAATCATAGACATACTCCTTTAACGTAACTACGCTTATTTCGTAACCAGCTACGCAATACGTATCGGCGCGCCCCGGACGACAGTCAAACGCCAGCCGCGGACCAACCGAACCGAGATTCTAGCGCGGATTGGCTCCCGTAGCGAGGGTCGAGCCCACGCTCGACGCGCCCTCCATCGCCGTTTCGGTACCCCGCGATCCAGAGGCCGATAGCGCGGATGCCAATGGAATCCGGCAGGTGGACCGGTCAGGGGGAGGGCGAACGGGAAAGGACGGGCGATCCCGTCATGGGCAGAATGAGGGGCAAACCAGTTTCCGGATGGGGCATCACGCTGACCCGGCAGCCAAAGATGTCGCTCAATAGTGGTTCGGTCAACGTCTCGCTCGGTGTGCCCAGCGCAGCGGCACGGCCATTCCGCAGCATCAGAATCCGGTCGGCATAGGCGGACGCCAGATTGAGATCGTGCATAACCACGATCAAAGCCGCTCCCCGCGATGCCAAGTCTCTTGCCAACTCCATGACCAGTTGCTGATGGCGCAGATCGAGCGCGGCGGTCGGTTCGTCCAGGAGGAGAAACGGAGTTTCCTGCGCCAATACGCGCGAAAGTGAAACCCGGGTCTGTTCCCCCACCGACAGCGTCGGGAAGACCCGATGCTGCAGCTCGTAGGCTTCGGTATCGCGCAGAACCCGATCGACGATCGTCTGATCGACCGCGCCCGGGTCGATCGCCGAACGTCCCATTTCCACGACTTCCCGCGCGGTAAACGCAAACTGGATGAAGGTTTGCTGCGGGAGCACCGCACGGCGCCGGGCCAGCTCGATCGGTTTGAGCCTGGGAAGCGGGCGGTCGTCGAGCAATATCGCTCCCTCGCCAAGCGAGAGATCTCCCGCCAGCGCGGCAAGCAATGTCGATTTGCCCGCGCCGTTGGGTCCCAGAATTGCCAGCACCTCGCCCCGTTCGAGCTCGAACGAGACATCGCGCACCAGCCATTTGGAACCGGCCAGGATGCCGGCTCGTTCCACCCGGACGATCGGGGTCATTTCCAGCCCCCCTCCGCACTCCGGGTCTTCAGCATCAGAACGAGCAGGAAGGGTCCGCCGATAAATGCGGTCAACACTCCCAACGGCAATTCCAGCGGGGAAACGATGGTGCGAGCGATCAGATCGGCCAGCACGACCAGGACCGCGCCGCCGATCGCTGATGCCGGCAGTAGCACGCGATGGTTCGGTCCCGAGATGAGCCGGATCACATGCGGCACGATCAATCCCACGAATCCGACCACACCGGAAACCGCCACGGTCGCGCCCGTCATCAACGCCGTGAAGACGATGACCTGAAAACGGACGCGCTCGGTTTCGACTCCCAGATGGCGCGCTTCCCGCTCGCCCAATGTCATCAGATTGAGGGGCTTCCTCCACCAGAACGATGCGACGAGCCCCAAGGCGACAAAAGGAGCAGAAGCCATCACATTGTTCCAGGTCGCTCCGCCCAGACTGCCCATCGACCAGAAGATGATCGCCCGGATTTGCGAATCGTTGGCAATGAAGGTGACGAGCGCCGTACCCGCGCCAGCAAAGGTATTGAGCGCGATCCCGGCGAGGATGAGCGTGACGACCTCGGTCCGCCCTCCCTGTCGAGCCAGCGCATAGCCCAGCAGCGCGAAGATCACTCCTCCAACGAACGCGAACACCGGCGTGGTCCAGCGACCGAGCACCGCAATGCTCAGACCGAGCGCCAGTACCGCGCCCAGAGCAGCCCCGCTGGAAACGCCGATCAATGCCGGATCGGCCAGGGGATTTCGAAACATTCCCTGGAGTGCCGCACCGGAAACAGCCAGCGATGCGCCAACCATCGCTCCGAGCAGAATGCGCGGCAAACGGATCGACCAGACGACCGCGTCCTGCTGCTGGGTATACGCGGCATCGAAATTCAGCCCGACATAATGCCCAATATGATTGGCGACGATCGTGATGACATCGTGTGGCGGCACCTTCACGGCGCCGAGCATGGCGCTCAGAATGACGGCTCCGACCAGAATCACCAGCAGTGCCGGAAACAATAACGACGCCGAAACGCGAGGCGCCATTCTGACGCCTCGCGTTTCTGTTTCGATTCGAGTCCGGTTTTCACCGGCAACCAGATTCACGCTGAATCCATTCTGCTCTGCCCGGACTGGCATCGCGACCCAGCTCACCCGCTCGGGCGATGCCCCGACTCCGGTTGGTTGCTATCCCGCCGGAGTCGCGTCGGCGTTGGCCTCCGCGAGCTCAGGATGAAAATCGGCAATCATCGCCATCAGCTGCTGCCCCGTGCGCGGTGTCATTCCCAGCAGGAGCTCGTCATCGTAGAGATAGATCCGGCCATTCTGACCGGCGGGAGTCTCGGCAATACCGGGCAGCGCCATGATGCCATCGACTCCGCCAACCGCTTCCGCGCCCATCGCCATGGTGACGATGATTTCAGGGGCGGCGGCCACGAGAGCCTCGGCCGTGATCGGCTGATAGCCCATGACCCCGGCAGCCAGGGCCGCGTCGGTCGCGCCGGCGGCTTCGAGCATCGCGTTCGCCACAGTGCCGCCACCGGCCACCAGCTGCACGCCGCCCTGCTGGAAGAGCAGGATCACGGCCGACGGTTTGGTTTCCGCCTGAGCGGCCAGCTCGATCGCGGCCTGAATTTCGTCATGGACTCGGACATCGAGCGCCTGCGCTTGCCCGTCGTTCGCCAGCCCAAGGGCGGTTGCGACTTTTTCGATCTTCACATTCGGGGCTTCGATCGTTTCCGGAGAGGAAATGATCACCAGCGGCACCCCCGCGCCTCGAACCTGATCGAGAACCTCCGGCGGACCAGCGGCTTCTTTGCCGATGACAACGGTTGGTTCCAATGAGAGGATGCCCTCGGCATTGAGCACGCGCTCGTATCCGATCTTCGGCAATGCCAGAAGCGCTTCCGGATAAGTCGCCGAAACATCGACCCCCACGATATTGCCACCCAAGCCAAGATCCCATACGACTTCGGCGATGTCACCGCTGAGCGGGACGATGCGCGAAATATCGGTGACCGTCACTTCGGCGCCAGTGGCATCGGTGATCGTCACGGGAAGAACAGCGGCTGGCGCCTCCGGGGAAGCATCCTGAGCCAGCGCGGCCAATGCCGGCTGGGCGACGGCATAGCCGACCGCGGCGGCAACCGGCGCAGTCAACGCCACACGACGAGAAAAGCGTGTCACGAACTCCTCCTTGGACACACGACAACGGGACGCCGGCTACCAGCATGAGCCGGTACGTCCAAGCCCTCGATGCCTGAGATCGTGCAGAAAAACACGATCTCAAACCACTCGGCCTACTATAGGACCGCCCCTCCCAAATGTTGCCAGAATATCTATGCAAATCTTTGCAATAACTATCGAACCTGTAGATCTTAATGCAGCCACCGATACGAGCTG
>JBIQLF010000165.1:0-5410 GCA_044464585.1 Thermomicrobia bacterium | reverse complement strand
CCCCCCGGCCCCCATACACTGATCCCAGGACTCAAGCCTCAAGACTCAAGACTCAGGACCCAGAACCCCATCGATATGCGAGAATTGACCCAATTGACCCAGCGCAGCCCGCACACGGGCACATTCCAGCGGTGAGCGATGTTACAGGCACGACCGGCAAATCGAAGCACGACCACTCCAGAGGCGCCCGGTGGGCTCAAGTCCCCGCAGAAACCAGGGATGACACCCGACCGGTCGACCATTCCCGGACATCATTTCATCCAGGCGCCCGCGCCGCTTGGCGCGCCCATTCGTCCGGCGTCGGAATATCTGACCGCGGAAGAGCTCGGCCACTTCCTGCCGACGCTCGATGAGGTTGCCGAACCGGGAGACTTCGAGCAGGCGCCCGCTTCCCCCGAGGAGATGCGCAAGGTTCTGCCGTGGCAAACGCCGCCCCGCCGGCCGACGGCCTGGTTCACGTTCAACGACGCCTTCGCCGAGACCGATCCGGCGTTGTCAGCGGGGCCGGAAGCGCTGGCGCTCGCCCAGCAGGGCCTGGCAACCGAATAGGCGGGGAGAATCCCGGTTGCTGGCGCGAAACCCTGTTTCCCCGGCAACATGATGGTGATTTTGGCGGAATGCGGCGCGCTGCCGCTTGCCTGGCCTGAACGCGAGCTCGACAGGTTGGGTACAATCTGACCACCTGGCAGTCCGGCCGTTCGTGCCCCGGTGCGCACGCGATCGACGAGAGGACGGACGCGACCGGCCCCGGGTTCCGGCGGGAACGAACCCGCAGCGTGCCCGGGGCAATCGGAGAGCAGAATGGCGACATCGCGAGAAACGACGAGAAAAAAGCGCTCTGCCGCCTCGACCAATGGCGACAAACCGCACGTACCCGAGATCGGCCCCGAACTGTTGCTGGAGCTCTATCGCAAGATGGTGCTCGTGCGGCATTTCGAGGAAGCCTGCCAGGCGGCATTCCGCCAGGGCAAGGTCGGCGGCTACCTGCACGTCTATATCGGGCAGGAAGCGATTGCCACCGGGTTGCTGGCCACCGTCCAGCCGGACGACCGGGTGATCACCGCCTATCGGGATCATGCCCATGTGCTCCTGCTCGGCAGCGAACCGAACGCGGTCATGGCCGAGCTCTATGGCAAAGGCACCGGATTGGTCAAGGGCAAGGGCGGGTCGATGCACTTGTTCGACGTGCGCAACCAGTTCTGGGGTGGCTACGGGATCGTCGGCAGTCATATTCCGCTCGGGGTCGGAATGGCCTACGCCCAGCGGTATCTGCCGGGCGATACGGGCATCACCCAACTCTATCTCGGTGACGGCGCCATCCACAACGGCGCCTTCCACGAAGGCGCCAATCTTTCCGGTCTCTGGGGAAAACAGGGATTGAACCCCTGTCTCTTCGTGCTGGAAAACAATCAATACGGGATGGGCACCAGCATCGAGCGGGCGACCGCCAATACGGATCTCATCTCGAAATTCGATTCCTATGCGATCCCGCGCGAATCGGTCGACGGTATGGATATCGAAGCGGTCTATGACGCCGCGATGCGGCTGACCGAACGAGTTCGCGAAACCGGCGCCCCCTATGCGCTGGAAACGATGACCTACCGGATTCCGCCCCACGGCGCCGCGGACTTCCTGGAAAAATATCGTTCCAAGGAAGAAGTTCGCGAAGCGAGAAAACGCGACCCGATCGGCTTGACCGAGCACAAGCTGCTCGAACGCGATATTGCGACCGAGGACGAGCTCACCAAGATTCACGAGGAGTTCAAGCAGGTTGCCGCCGAAGCGGTGAAATTTGCCGAAGAGAGTCCGGACCCGCCGCTGTCCGAGCTGCTCACCGATGTCTACGCCGAGCCGGAAGCGGTCGGGTAGCAGGAAAGGACGCACTGTTCGATGCCTGTCATTACCTACCGCGAGGCCATCAAGTCCGCAATGGCGGAAGAGATGGAACGCGATGAGCGCGTCGTGCTCATGGGCGAGGATATTGGCCTCTATGGGGGCACTCATCTGGTGACCGACGGTCTGCTCGACCGCTTCGGTCCGAAGCGGGTGATGGATACGCCCATTGCCGAGGGCGGCTTCACCGGCGCGGCCATTGGCATGGCGATGGCTGGGATGCGTCCGATCGTCGAGATGATGACCTGGAACTTTTCCTTCCAGGCAGCCGACCAGATCATCCAGAATGCCGCCAAGATTCGCTATTTCTCCGGCGGCCAGGCCTCGGTGCCGCTGGTGATCCGAGGCCCGAATGGCGGCGGTGTCCAGCTTTCGGCCCAGCATACCCACAGTCTCGAAGGGTTCTACGGGCATTTCCCCGGTCTGAAAGTCGTCGCTCCGGCAACCCCGTACGACGCGCACGGGATGATGATCGAGGCGATTCGCGATCCGGACCCGGTATTGATTCTGGAGGCTGGCGCGCTCTACGGCACCAAGGGCGAGGTTCCCGAGGAGGAATACACCGTTCCCTTCGGCAAATCCCGCATCGCCCGCGAGGGAACCGATGTGACCCTGATCGGCTATGGCCGCCAGGTCAATCTGCTGCTGAAGGTTGCCGGCCGGCTGGCGAAGAATGAAGGCATCGAGGTCGAGGTCGTCGATCTGCGTTCGATCCGCCCATTCGATACGGAAACGATCGTGGCATCGGTCGAGAAGACCAACCGCGCGGTGGTGGTCGAGGAGCAATGGCGCTGGTTCAGTGTCGCCTCCGAGGTGGCTGCCCATTTGCAGGAGCACGCATTCGACTATTTGGATGCCCCGGTCGAGCGGGTCAGCGGCGCGGAGGTTCCGGCCCCCTATGCGCGCAATCTCGAAATTGCAGCATTCCCGAACGAAGACGACATCATCGGCGCGGTGCACCGCGTGCTCTACCGGAGGTCTTGATCCGTGTCCACGGTGATCATGCCCAAAATGGGCGATGGAATGGAAGAGGGCACCCTGCTCCGCTGGCTGAAGAATGTCGGCGAGCAGGTGGACGCTGGCGACCCGATTGCCGAGATCGAGACCGACAAGGTCGCCATCGAAATCGAAGCGGCCGAAAGTGGCTATCTGATCCAGACCATGGTCGGTGAGGGCGAAACGGTGCCCATCGGCACGGCAATCGCCCAGATCGGCGCGGAAGGCGAAGCCCCGGTAGCTGCCGCTCCGGCGGCCGAGCCCGAGGCAGTGGCGGCGCAGACCGCGCCTGCCGCCGAGGCCGAACCCGAAGCTGTGACTCCGAGCGCCCCCGCGCCGGTCGCTTCCTCGGAATCGGCTCCCGCAGCGCCGGTCCGCGCCGAGGGGGAAAAACTGCGCGCCTCTCCGCTGGTCAAACGACTGGCCGCCGAACACGATATCGACCTCTCCGGCATTCCCGGCACCGGTCCAGGTGGCCGGATCGTCAAGGACGATCTGGCGCCCTATCTGACCGGCGCCAAACCGAAACCAGCCCCGGCCGCACAACCGGTTCCAGCCGCGCAACCGGCGGCATCGCCGGTTGCCGCGCCCGCCACCGCGGGAACCCGCCCGGCCGGCATCGCGCGCGAGATGAGCCGGATTCGCCGCACCACCGGCAAACGCATGTCCGAGGCCAAGGAGACGATTCCCCATTTCTATGTGGTGTCCGAGGTCGATATGACCGAGGCGCGCGCATTCCGCGAGACGATCAATGGCGAGATCGAGGAAAAGGAATCGAAGGTCTCGTTCAACGATCTGGTGGTCAAGGCGGCCGCACTGGCATTGCGCGACTTCCCGAATCTGAATGCGAGTCTCGAAGGCGACCAGCTCTACGACCATCCCAATATCGACATCAATATCGCGGTCGCCATCGAAAACGGGTTGATCGCGCCCTTCTTGCCCGATACCGACAAGCTCTCGCTCGGCACGATCGCGCGGATGACGAAGGACTTGGCCGGGCGCGCCCGCAATGGCGGTCTGGTTCCCGAGGAATACCAGGGCGGCACCTTCACGATCAGCAACCTCGGGATGTACGATGTTTCCGAGTTCGTCGCCATCATCAATCCGCCGCAGGCCGCGATTCTGGCGATCGGCTCGATCTCCGAAACCCCCGTCCTGCGGGATGGCGAGCTGGCGGTCGCGCACAAGATGAAGATCACCCTTTCGGTCGACCATCGCATCAGCGACGGCGCCGAGGCCGCCCGCTTCCTGCAGGCCGTCAAGGGGTATCTGGAAAAACCATTGCGGTTGGTGCTCTAGCCAGCAGCCAGCAGTCAGCATGATGTATTCGGTGGGGCAGTCTTGGTCACTCGGGGCTGCCCCATTCTGTGCCCGGAATAGCCCACGCGCGCATTCCGGTACGGGCGCCCCCCTGTGGGCGCCCTCGTCGCTGGGACGCCCGATCAGGTATGCCGGCGCGGGCTCGATTGCGTTTTGCTGTTGGGGCGATCCGTTTCTTCCACGGTGGGCGCTTTGGCGACATGGGCACCCACAGGGAGGCGTCCCTACCGGGGGCGACGCGTTTCTTTGGCGGCCCGTGTGGTGGCGACAAGGGTGCCTACAGGTGGGCGCCCGTACCGAAGAGGAGCAGCAGGTGCGGCGGCAGCGGGGGCCCCACCGGTGGGATGCCCGCACCGGGTTGCGTTGGGGTGGCGGATGAACCATCCGCCCCCAAACGAACCGGGGATTTTCGGGCGGGCGCTGCAAGGGGGCAGTCTCGCCTTTCTCCGCAAGATCTATCGCTGGTTCAATCTGACCGTGATCCAGCATGCGGTCTGGCCGGTGCTGGTGGCATTGTTTGCCGCACCGCAGGTGGCAGTGGCGGATACCCCCTGGGATTGGTATCTGGGCCGGGCCGCGGGGCCGCTGCTGGCCTTCGTCCTGGCCATGGGATATATCCGGCGAGCGGTCGCGCGAGGGATCGAATCGACCGCGTTGCCGTCGGTCCATGTCCCGGATGCGCCGGGTCGCATCGCCCAACAAGCGCGCTATCTCTTGATCGGTCTGCCGGTCATGGTGCTCATCGTTCGCCTGCTCGTGGGACCGTTCGATGCGGTGATCCGCATCGCGTTGCTCGGTCTCTTCACCGTCGCGGCATTTCACGCGATCTCCTTCTGGATCGTGCCGCTCGGGTTCCCGCATGGAGCGCGCGGTCTCGATATCGGCACGCTACTCTTCGCGGTTTCCTGGGCATTGGGCGACATCCTGCAGGTTGGTTCGAGCAGCGCGGGAGGCAGCCTGCCGCTGGCCTTTGCCGCTGGCCTGATCGTCGGGCTGGTGGTCGCGCTCGCCTGCCGGGGATTGCGCCGCTGGCCCGGGGGGACATTGCCGGCGCCGATGACGCAATGGCTGGCGATCACCTTGGTATTGGGATTCACCACATAACGAAAGCCAGGGTCGAGCGCATGCGCGGGGGTATCGTCGGGGGCTGCCGTCCCCGCATCTGTCCACCGGAGGACCCCTCATACGGAATCCTGCCACC
>JBIQLF010000164.1:0-5431 GCA_044464585.1 Thermomicrobia bacterium | reverse complement strand
AAATCTGGGAATCAATTACGCATCAGACGTCTCAGGACTCAGGACTCAGGACTCACCGCAGCCTTCGCAGGAACGACTGCAGGCGTTCGCTCTCGGGATGTTCCAGCACTTGGGCGGGCGGCCCTTGCTCGACCACCACGCCGCCGTCCATGAAAACGATGCGGTCGGCCACATCGCGCGCGAATCCCATTTCGTGGGTGACGACGATCATCGTGACCCCATGAGATTCGGCCAGATCGGTCATCACGGCCAGCACTTCGCCGACCAGCTCCGGGTCGAGCGCGGAGGTTACCTCGTCGAAGAGGATCACTTTGGGTTCCATCGCCAGCGCGCGGGCGATGGCGACCCGCTGTTGTTGGCCGCCCGAAAGCTGCGAAGGATAGGAATCGGCTTTTTCCGCCAAACCGACCCGTGCCAGCAAGCGCCGGGCGTTTGCTTCCGCTTCGGTCTTGCCGATCTTGCGCACCTTCATCGGTCCGAAGGTCACATTGCGCAGGGCGGTCATATGCGGAAAGAGATTGAACTGCTGGAAGACCATCGAGGTTTCGGTGCGGAGTTTGGCGACTTCTTTTTCCGGGGCGGGTTTCAGATGGCCGTTTTGTTCCCGGTATCCGACCAGTTGGCCATCGACATAGATCCGGCCGTCCTGATAGGTCTCCAGAAAGTTCACGCAGCGCAGCAATGTGGTTTTGCCGGAACCGCTCGGTCCGATGATGCACACGACTTCGCCCGGTTCGATATCGAGATCGACCCCTTTCAGGACGTCCAGGTCGCCATAGTGCTTGCGCAGATTCCGGATCGACACCATGGCGTTCGGATTCGGTGTCAGGTTCTGACTCATCGAGCGACCCCAAAACGATAGCGCTGGGCGATCACGGCGCCCGCGCGGGAAATTCCAAAGCAGATGACGAAATAGATCGCCGCCGCGGCGATATAGAACGGCAGCACATCCCCGGTGCGCTCGACGATCTTGCGGGTGGCGAAGAGCAATTCGCTCATGGCCAGCAACGATGCGAGCGAGGTGCCCTTGACCAGCTCGGCGGCGGTATTGGTCCACGGTGGGATGATGACGGGCAACGATTGCGGCAACGAAATCGAAAAGAGCCGCGGCCAGAAGGTGAGTCCGATCGCCTTGCCAGCATCGATCTGCCCCTTCGGCACCGAGGCGAGCGCGCCCCGCACTACTTCGCCCACCTGCGCCGCGCCAAAGAGACTCAACCCGATCGACGCGGCTTCGAACCGCCCGACATTGGTTGGCACATGCCAGCCGAAGAGATCGATGTCCACCGCGGGCAGGATGTAATAGATGATGAACAGAACGACCAGAATCGGCAGACCGCGGATGATATCGACATAGAGCCGCAACAGGGTGCGCACCACCCGGTTGCCATAGAGCAATCCCACGCCGACGAATAATCCGATGATCGAGCTGGCCACGATGGCGACCGCCGAAAGCTGCAAGGTCAGCTTCAGTCCCAGCCAGATCAAATGGCGGCTTTCCCAGACCTCGTTCATGCCACCGTCCATTTGATGCGTCGTTCGATCACGCGCAATGCCAGCGCGATCGCATAGCAGGTCACCAGATAGATCAACCCGGCTGCCGCCCACGCCTCGATATAGCGGAAATAGTCGGTGCTGATCTTGCGCGCCGCCCAGGTCAGCTCGGGCACGGCGATGGCGACCGCGATCGATGTGTCCTTGAAGAGGCCGATGAAGGTATTGCCGAGCGAGGGCAACACCGTGCGCAGCATGATCGGCAGGGTGATGGAGACGGCCGTCTGGGTGCGGCTCAGCCCGAGCGATCGGCCGGCTTCCAGATAGCGCTTGCCAACAGAAACGATACCGGCCGAGAAGATTTCGGTCAGATAGGCGGCCGAATAGATCGCCAGCGCCACGATGAATGTCGTTTCGGCGTCCGGCAGGATCGTCAGAACGATATCCCGTCCTGTGCTGCCGCGTGGAAAGACTTGTGGTAATCCGAAATAGAGCAGCGAAACGATAAGCAGCAGCGGAATATTGCGGATCAGCTCGACATAGGCGGTGACCACCCAACGGAGGGGGCGCGGTCCGTATTGACGCGCAAAGGCCAGCAGCAGACCGATGACCGTGCCGATCAGCAGACCGAGGATGGCCATCTTCAAGCCGAGCGTGAGCCCGTCGATGAACAGGTCCTTATTGTTGGTGATGTATTCCCAGCGAAGTTTGTACATGTATCGAGCATGGTCCGGCAGGAGCGCGCCAGTGCACGCTCCTGCCGGACTCGTGAAGGACTACTTGAACTCGACCGGGAACCCGATCGGCGGATTCGGCAATTCCTCGCCGAAATAGGTCTTGAATGCGGCCTGGTAGATCGGGAAATCGAGTCCGACCATGGCTTGCATCAGCACCTGATTGACGAAGTTGAGCCAGATCTGATCGCCCGGTTTGACCGAAGCGGCGTACGACTGCGCATCCCAGCCTTCCGGGGTCGTCTTGTACTTATCCGGATTCTGGGCGACCATCCAGCGGGCGGTCGACTGATCGATCGCGACCGCGTCCACCCGGCCGGCATCGAGCGCGGCGACCGTGGCCGCGACCGAATCGAACTGCTCGACCTTGGCGTCGTTGACTCCTCGATGAACCATGTCCTCAGCGAAGACATTGGCCAGGATGGCGACGGTCAGACCCTTGTCCTGCAGGTCGGCCAGCGAGTTGAATTCCGAGTCGATCGGCAGGAGGACGGAGACGCCTTCCCGGTAGTACGGCACCGTGAACGCCACCTGCAGCGCGCGGGATGCGGTGATGGTCATGAACTGGAAGTTGATATCGACCTTGTCGGAAAGCAGGTCGGGGATGCGCGCGTCGGCTTCGTGCACCACGAAGTCGATGTATTTGCGCGGTTCCTCACCGGCCATGACCTGTTCCTGATCGAGTCCGAAGATACCACCGGCCAGAATCGTGGCAAGCGTGATATCGAATCCGACCAGATTGCCGTTTTCGTCCTCGAAGTGCCACGGTGGGTTGGTGCTGCCGGTGCCGACCACGACCTTGCCCCGGTCGAGAATCTTGCCGAGCAGACTATCGGATGTCGCGTCCTGCGCCATGGCGTGCAGGCTGGGGAGGGAAACCGCGGCCGCGGCTCCTCCGATGAGCGCCCCGCGCGAAATGAGCGAGCGGCGGCTCGTGAGACCTGGGATCCGGTTCTCTGGCATATGCCTCGATCCTTTCTCCTGATTACGATGCGCAAATGCGCCATCGATTCCAAAAGCGGTGGATACCGCATGGGTATCGCAGATTTTGGAATGATCCGGCTATCGTGTCAACGCCAGCAAGCCGGAGCGTGATTTGCTTACTATGTTCGCAGCGGTATCCGTTTCGAGGAGGAGATGGTCTGCACCATGGAGATTTACGAGAAACTCGGCATTCGGCCGCTCATCAATTGCGCCACCACCTACACTCGGTTGGGCGGGAGCATCATGGCGCCACATGTCGCCCAGGCGATGGCCGACAGCGCCGGGGCATTCGTCGACTTGTTCGAGTTGCAGGAAGCGGTCGGCAAACGATTGGCCAAATTGACCGGCAACGAGGCCGCCTATGTCAGTAACGGCGCGGCCGCCGCGCTGGCGCTGGCCACGGCGGGCGCTATCACCGGGAATGATGTGGCATTGATGGCCCGGCTTCCGAACAATCTGGATGGACTCAAGAATCGGGTCGTCGTCCACCGCACCCAGCGCAATTGGTATGACATTGCCGTGCGCATGACTGGGGTCGAGCTAGTCGAAATCGGGCACATCATGGAAACCTATCCCTGGGAGCTCGACGACGCCATCGACGAACGCACCGCGGCGGTGGTCTATTTCGCGGGAAGTCATCTCAATCGCAACACGTTGCCGCTCGAATTCGTGATCGAGCGTGCGCATGCGCGCGGTGTGCCGGTGATCGTCGATGCCGCGGCTCAATTGCCGCCGGTGTCCAATCTCTGGCATTTCACCCGAAATCTGGGAGCCGACGTGGCAATCTTTTCCGGTGGGAAGGGATTGCACGGACCGCAGAACAGCGGGCTGGCGGTGGGCACCGAAGCGATGATCGAGGCGATGCGGCTCAACGGACCGCCGGTGCAGCGGATCGGCCGCCCGATGAAAGTCTCCAAGGAAGCGATGATCGGATTGCTGGCCGCGGTCGAGCACTTTCTCGAAACCGACCACGAGGCCAATGCGTTGGAATGGGAGCGAACGGTGGCCAGCTGGCTCACTGCCTGGCAGAAGCTGGCGCCCCGCTGGCTCGCGATCGAGCGAGTCGAGGTGGGCGAAGCGGGAGAACCGATTCCTCGTGTGCTCGTGCGGGTATCGCTCGACGCTCCGCTTTCGCGCGATGATGTGATCGCCGATTTGCGCGCTGGCACCCCTCCGATCGAGGTGGTCGTCGAAGACGAATCGACCATTGCGTTCAGTCCGCACCTGTTGCGGCCCGGTGAGGCAGACTTGGTGGAGCGGCGGGTGACAGAATTGATCGCAAGCCACCTGCTCGCACAGCCATCGGGAGCGATCGCGGGGGACTAGGCTTCGCCGGGAAAATCTGCTACGATCTGAACGTACACCCCGACGTACGGTACTCCTCCCGCCCATCGTTCGAAGAACTGGTTTCGAGCTCGCCTGTTGGCGTGGAGGAGATATGATGCGTATTCGATTCTTTGGGATCGTGGCCGCGATGGCCATGGTTCTTGGTTTGTTGGGATATTCCCTGGGAGCGCCGCAGGTATTGGCGCAAACAGGCACACCGGCGGCCAAGACGCCAGCGAGCCAGCCGGCTGCCACCGAGACGGCCGAACCGGCCACGACCCCGCTGGGCGAGACCAGCGCCACACCGGTGGTCGAAACCGCCGCAACGCCGGTGGCCGAACCGGTCCGCGTGGTGACGCTGGTCGGGTGGTACCAGAACGACCCGACGGGCAGCTTCATCGAGATCGGACCGATCCAGACTAGCGATCAGTTGGTCGCCGGGCCTGGCGATCCGACCAGCACACTGACCGGCCGGGCTGATCTCGAGAGCCCGGACAACGACGGGCTACCGCGCATCACGCTCGGTGAGACGGAGCTCGATGGCGTGGAAATGATCGCGGGCGATCCGGACACCATTTTCAACTGGATCTATTACGGGGGCGATGCGAGCCTGCGTCCTGCGACCCTGGTGATTGCCGTGGTGGCGACCGCGGGACCGTACAAGGACCGCTCGGGCACCGTGACCTTCCTGTCGCGCAGCACCCCGGGCAGCGGCGTTTTCATCGCGATGCTGAATCCGCTCGAAGGATAAGCACTCGATCGCAGCAAACAGCAACGAGGGGCGGCAACTGGCCGCCCCTCGTTTTCGTGTCTGACCGGTGAAGATCCCGGTCGAAACCGATCGGGCCCGGCCCCCGCGACTGATCCAATGAGCGCAAGAGCGCCCACCAGGA
>JBIQLF010000163.1:0-5491 GCA_044464585.1 Thermomicrobia bacterium | reverse complement strand
GCCTTGAGTCTTGAGTTGTGAGCCCTGAGGCCTGATACGAAATCCGGCTGATGACGCAGGAGTGTTAGCCCAGCCTTTCAAGGTTGGGAACGCCGTGAGTCTTTCCCAAACCCCAAACCCCACTCAAGACTCAAGACTCAAGCCCCAAGCCCCAAGACCCAGAACTCACAACCCCAACCGCCTATACTCTTGGCTGGTTCGCTCCGGGGTGCGGGGATACCGGCGCCGGGCAGGGGGTTCGTATTCGATGGGTTCCAGATCATCCCTGATTGGTGTTCGATTGCCGCTGGCGCCGCGGGTGGCGGCATTGCCAGCGCCCTGGCTGGCGCAACAATCGGTCTCCCCGCGCGAGCTGGGTGAGCAGCCGACCAGTGGCGGTGCCCGCCCCGGTCCGGTCGATGCGGTGCCAGGATTGCGCTCGCCGGGGGTGCTGCCGGTGGGACTGCGAATCGAGGCGATCGATCTCGATGCCAGTATCGAGCAGCAGCAGATCGAAAATGGGGTCATGCTCAACCCATCCGGTCCGTTCGTGGTGGCCTGGTACAAGGAAACCGGCCGTCTCGGTGAGCAACACAACAATGTCGTGCTGGCGGGACATCTCGACTATTGGGACGTCGGGCCCGCTGTCTTCTACGACATCTGGAAGCTGGAATCTGGCAACAAGATCGATGTGACCGGCAAGAATGCTTCGACGTTCGTCTACAAGGTCGAGTGGGTCAAAGAATTCATGATCGCCGATCTGGATACCGCGACCATCCAGGAGATCATCGGTCCAACCCAAAACGAAAGCCTGACCCTGATCACGTGCGGCGGTACGTTCGATTACACCACCGGCGAATACGAATCGCGCATCGTCGTCCGGGCTGCGCGCATCACGGGGTAGCCTCGGGCGTTATCTCTGGATCGAGCGGGAATGCTTCCGAACTGGCTCCGGTATGCCGGCAATAACCGTTCGTGGAGGGGAGCTCGATCGAAGCACGCGTGCGCAATCCCACCCGTTTTACGGTGTCGGTACAAGCATCCCCATATCGCTACTGGGATAGTCATCGAGCGATAGTCGATCGATTCGATGTGATCGATCGTGGAAACGCGGGTCGGTTATTCGGCGGAAGATAATGGAGAGACGATGAACGTACGCGTATTGGTGGTGTCGATCGTGGCCGGGCTGATGATGCTCGCGGGATATGGTGCGACGGGGACGGATGCGCGAGCGATTCCAACCGCCGGTGAGGTGCGCCTGTTCGAGCTGCCCGAAGGGCGCGCGGTCAGTATGTCGCCCGATGGCACGAAACTGGCCGTGGTCGTGCCGCCGTCCACCTCGCTCTGTATCTACGATGTGGCTACCGAGGCAGAGATCAGCTGCGCCGATTTGGCGGTGCTGAATTCCGGGATTCGCACCGAGGATGTCGTCTGGTCGCCCGACAGCACCCGGCTGGCGTTTGGCGAGAACAGCTTCCTGACCCTCGACGACGGCGATCTCTGGGTGATGGACGCCCAGACCGGCGCGCTTGCCAATCTCACCGACGATGGCTACGAAGGTGCGCTCATGGCGCTGAGTGGCGGCGACGCCGATGTGACCGCTTCGGTCGAGGTGTCGCCCGCCTGGACCCCGGACGGGCGGTCCATCACCTTCTCGAGCTCCCAGATCGTCGAAGGCAAATGGCGCGGCAACGTGATCGGCCAGATTCCGGCGGACGGCAGTGAGGATATGGAAATCCTGGCGCGGGTTACACCAGAGGAGCCGGGAGTCGTCTACCGGGGTACTGGCTGGTCGCCCGATGGCGCATCGTTTTATTACACGCTCATCCATACGTCCCTGGACGATCCCGAAAACGGTATCTGGGTTTACGACAAAGCGACCGGCGCGACGCGCCAGCTGGCGGTTTCCGACGATCCGCAGGCAGGACCGCTGGCGCTGAGAGCGGTTTCCCCCGCGGGGGACCGGCTGCTCGCCTACTACCCGGTGGGTCTCAACCAAACAGGCTTTCCGCACACATCGATGCTGCGCTTCGTCGATCCGGGCACGGGCGCGGTGAGCCCCGTGCCCGAGCCGGATCCGGGGGCGAACGACCCGCTCTTTGCGGGTACCTGGATCGCCACCTTCTCGCCCGACGGCCGGTATATCCTGCAGTTCGTGGGGATCGATCCGGGATCGCGTGATGTCTGGGTGACCGATCTTTCCACGGGCGAGTCGACCGAGGTTGCCAGCGAGCTGGATCGGGCCGTACCGATCGACTATGCGCTCGGACCGGTTTGGGGTTCGAACGGTACCGTTTTCGTGGCCTATAACGTTGTCGGCGCGTATTTCTTCTCGATCGCCGGCACGGGAATCCCGGCGCCTTCCCGGCCGGATAGCGCATCGCCCGTCGCGCCGGCGAACACCGGCGCGCTCACCGTAGGGGCGGACGTGGTGACGACCGGGATCGCGCCGGTGTTCGCCGGTCCAGACCCCGGCGCAGCGATCGTGGCAACGCTGCCACCCGGTCATATGGTGCAGGTGCTGGCCGGCCCGGTGGAAAACGCTTCGGGGGTTTGGTATCCCATCGTCGATCCCCGTTCGCAAATCATCGGGTACGTGGAGGCCAGCAGACTGCAATAGAACCCCTGGAACGGAACCATGCCGGCCGTCAGCGCTCTCCGGGTAGCCGCATGACGGCCGGCACAACGTCCGGACTCCGGGCAACAATGTGTGCATCGTTTCGTCCGCCCGTATTCCAACTGGAGAAGATCCGATGAGCACCGCCGTTCCAACCCGCTGGCAACCGATGGCCGACTATGCTGCCGGCAACGAGACCGGCGGTGTCCGGATCGGAGTGGCGGTGCAGGCGCCGGATGGGGACCGGTTCTCCCTCCGCGGAGATGAGCGGTTCATATCCGCCAGTACGATCAAGATCCCGATCATGGTCGAGATCTACCGTCAGATCGACCGGGGTACGCTGGCGCTCGACGATCTCTTCACCTTGACCAAAGACGATATCTGTCCTGGGAGCGGGGTGTTGCTGCAACTGCATCCCGGGATCGAGCTGACCCTGCGCGATATCGTCTATCTGATGATGAGCATCAGCGACAACACCGCCACCAATATGCTCATCGATCTGGCCGGAATGGAAAACGTGAATGCGACGATTGCGTCGCTGGGTATGGCGCATTCGGCGCTGGGCCGGAAGATGCGTGGGGTTCCGGCCGCGGATGGTTCGCCGGAAAACTGGGCGACCCCCAATGACTTCCGCGCGGTCATCGCGGCCATTCTGACCGGAACGGCGGCTTCCCGCGAGAGCTGTGACGGTATGATCGAGATGCTCACCTTGCAGCAGAACGCCCGCCGGATCGGGCGGTATTTCCCCGAAGACACCCTGCCCTGGGGTTCCAAGACCGGCACCGTGGGAGATGTCTCGCACGATGCCGGGTTCGTGCGCGGGCCGGACGGCGATCTGATCGTGACGATCTTTACCCAGGGATTCCCGGTGTTGCACGATGCCGAACCGGTCATGGGCGAGATCGCGCGGTTGGCGGCGGTGGCCGCGGGGTTGTTGCCGGACTCATCAGCAGCCTAGGCATCCGCGGGTTTTGCGAAACCCTCCCCGGCGGATGGTTTGCGTGCTGATCGATTCCGCTAATGTCATTGGTCTCCGCCTAGCATAGGAAGGAGGGGATATCCGCCGGGCTCCGGGCCTGGAGCGGATTTCGTTCCTTCAGACGCATCGCACTACGGCATTGGAGCACGACGTGGGCAATTTGCACGAGCAGAATCCATCGGTCTGGGTCGGGACCGCACCGGCAACCGACTATCCCGTTCTCCCGGGCGCACTCGAGGTCGATGTTGCGATCGTCGGCGCTGGCATCGTGGGATTGACGACCGCGGTTCTGCTGAAACGCGCTGGTGCGCGGGTGGCCGTGATCGAATCGGGCCGGGTGGCCGCGGGAACCTCGGGATACAACACGGGCAAGGTGACCTCCCTTCATACCCTCATCTACGCGGACTTGCGGAAGGAGCTCGGTGACGAACCGGCGAAGATCTATGGGGATTCGAATGAGGCCGCGATCGAATGGGTGGCCCGGTTCGTGCAGGATTCCAAAACCGAATGCGATCTGGTCCGCGCGCCAGCCATGACCTACACCGCGGATCGATCCCGCCTGGGCGATATCGAGGCGGAGGTGGAATCGAGCGAAAAACTGGGATTGCCCGCCAGTTTCACGGAGCACACCGATCTGCCGTTTTCCGTGCTGGGAGCGGTGCGGTTCGGAAATCAGCTCGCGTTCAACCCGCGCAAATACTGCCTCGGGCTGGCCGAGGCCATTCCCGGGGATGGGAGCCATCTGTTCGAGCAGACCCGCGTGGTCGAGGTGGATGATGCCTCGCCGTGTCTGGTGACGACCGAACGAGGGATGGTGCGGGCCGGGCGCGTGGTGATTGCGACCCAGCTTCCGATCGTGAACGATGGTGAGTTCTTCGCGAAGACCTTTCCCTCGCGCTCCTATGGGCTGGCGGCCCGGATCGATGGTCCGCTGCCCAATGCGCTCTATCTCGGTGTCGGCGCGGGTGGGCACTCGCTGCGTCCCTATCGCACGGGCGACCGGGCGTATCTGATCGTAGTTGGCGAGGATCACCGGGTGGGCGAGGATCCCGATACCCGAAAGCGGTATGCGGCGCTGGAGAGCTGGACCCGGGAACAGTTTCCGGTGCAGGCGATCGACTACCGCTGGTCGGCCGAGGACTATATGCCCGCCGATCATGTGCCCTATATCGGCCGGATGACCTCGCACACGCAGCGGCTCTTTACGGCCACCGGGCTGAAGAAATGGGGACTGAGTCTCGGGACGGTCGCTGGCATGATCTTGTCGGATGCGGTGCTCGACCGTTCCAATCCCTGGGCTTCGGTCTACGATGCGACCCGGCTCGATTTGTCCAACTCGGCGAAGCGATTGTTCGAAGGGGCGGTCGATTCGGCCAAGCACCTGATCGGCGACCGGATCGAATCACCGAACGCGACATCGCTGGACGCGTTCGGTCCCGGAGAAGGCGGCATGGCGGATATCGATGGCGAGACGGTGGCGGTCTCGCGCGATGCCGAGGGGACGGCCGTAGCGGTTTCGCCCGACTGCACGCATCTCGGATGCCGGATTTCCTGGAATACCGCCGAGCTCACCTGGGATTGCCCATGCCACGGTTCCCGGTTCGACCGGGAGGGGCGGGTGATCCATGGACCGGCGGTGAAGGATTTGGAGCGGAAAGCGGTTTAGCGGGGGAAGCAGGCAGCAGGCGGTAGGCAGCAGGCAGCACGCCGGGATTGCTCGCCGTTCTCGTCGCCGGAGTCCAGCACCGAGTGGGGAAGTGGGGATGACGGGAAACCAGCCCGGGCACGATGATCTGTTGCCCAGGCCCGCGCTCTCGTCGAACGTGCCGCTTGAAAGCAATGCAGGACATACGTTCCCTTGGTGGCAAGTGGGCATAGAAATAGGAGGGGGAAATCGTGTTGGCTGGTGCGGGTCA
>JBIQLF010000162.1:0-5548 GCA_044464585.1 Thermomicrobia bacterium | reverse complement strand
CGTCGCTATGAACTTGAAGTCCCCGCGGGACTCCGGATCTCCGGTGATTCCGCCGGCTTCAGCGGATTGGCCGCGTGCGCTTTGGACAGCACCGAGGCGACCTGTTCCTGTTCCCGGGCGTCGAGGGTGGCGATGGCGCCATACGGGTCGGGGGAGGCGGCAGTGAGAATCGACTGGTAGTCGCCGCCGCGCAGGGCTTCGCGTAGTCGCTCCCGGTGGGCAGCCCGGCGCACATCCAATTCCAGCGCCGCGAAATCGAGCCCATGTCCCAGATACGGTGTTGCCGACCCGAACGCTTCGCGCGCGGCTGGCAACATACGTCCGAGCCGGGCATAGTCCGGCGGATTCGCATTCGCGGCCCGGCGAATCGTGGCCACGATACTCAAGCGATCAGCCACCCCCTGGATACTGCCCCAATCGAGATCGACGGGCAGCCGGGCTCCAGTCGTTTCCATATCGTTCATGGCATCGACGAGCTTGCGATCGTCATGCGCCGCCAACGCTTCCTGTAGGCGGATTCCGGCGCGCCGCTGCGCAATCAGGCGTGACGCCCGTCGTTTCTCGGAAACCCCGAGCAGATCGTCGGCGCGGGCGGGTTTGGCAGCGAATTGCTCGGCCAGCGCGATGGCGTCGCGCTCCGCCAGCGCCTTCCGTACGCGTTCGGACCAGCGCTTCCGCCCCCGCGCCAGCGCGATGCGATCCTTGTCTTCCTGACTCAGATAGCCGGATTCCGCCAGCAGATCGTCCAGCGAGCACGCCAGGATTTGCTCGTCGTCATCGGTATCGATCGCCTGTTGCAGATGCTGCCATTTGATCGCCAGCCGGACCGCGTGCTCGGCCGAACGGGAAACGCCGCGCAACTCATCGAGCTGACCGCTGATCGCCATATCCGAAAGCTCCTGACGATCGTCGTCTTCGAGCGCGTCGATCAATCGCGCGCGCAGATCGACCTGCCGCAATGCGCGACGATAGGCCCGGCGGGCTGCGGGCGGCACCGCGATCGTCAGCTCCTGGGCTTGCTCGACCGCGGCCACCAATTCGCTATCATCGCCCGCATCCATCGCGCGGGTGATCCGCTGTTGCACATGCTGGCTGGCCAGATTGGTCGCCTGGATCGCATAGGGCACGATTTCCGGCACCTGCCGCACCGCGGGCCAGAGCTCGACCACCGCCGCCCCATCGCGTTCGACGACCGCATGGATGAACGCCTCGGTGCGCCGCTCCTGGTCGGTTTCGACCGCAACCCCGAACCAGCTCGCCGCGGCAGCCGCCGGCGCTGGTTGCGGGGATGGAGGAGCAGGAGCCGGTGTGGGCGGTTTGCGTCGATCCTCGATGGCCGCCCGGGCCGCTTGCCAGGCATCGTCGATCGGCGGAACGGCATCGACCGGTGACTGGCAGGCTTCTCGCAGGATTCCCAGCAACGACTGGAATTCCTCGTCGTCCAAATGGCGCAATCGCTCGAATACGTCGGATTTGCCCGGTGCGGCCAGATCGGCGGCCGTGAAGAGCATCGCGCCATCGATGCGGGCCGGCGGATCGCCGAATTCGTCACGCAACGCTGGATCGATCGCCAGCGCGCGCAACGAGACGAAGATCAACAATGCCGCGAAATCATCCCGGCGTTCCGGGGCCGATGCCACCCCGCGTGGATGCGCATACGCGGCGGGCGGTTTCTGCTTCGAAACGGATATCGCGCCTGGCCACCAGGCAGTGTCGTAATCGACGAAGACCGGACCCCGCTCCAGATCGATCATCACATTCTGACCAGTCAGGGCCCCATGGGAAAACTCGACCTCGCGACTGGCCGCAACCGCACGCAACCACGAATTCGCCAACGCGGTCAACACACGCTGCTCCCGCTGGCGGGCCGCGCGATCGACCGCTTCGATCAGGGTCGGACCGTCGATCCATTCCATCGCGATGACGGGTTCGCTCAGCGACCGAAAATCCGGACCGGGAAGCAGCAGCCCCTCCGGAAAGAGATGGACGAATTGCACCAGCGGCGAGTGTTCCGAGGAACGCAATCTCCGCAGCGTCGCGTCTTTCGACAGGCGCTGATAACGCGCCAGCACCGCATTGTCGAGCGTGTCGCCCAGAAAGCAGCGCAGCGCGATATACCCCGGCGCGGCATTTTCCAGCCGGTAGACGACCGCCTGGTTTCCGGCAATCCGGAATGGTTGATTCGCCCCGGCCATGGTGATGGAACCACCGCCCAACGCGCGAAAGGCCGCGAGATTTCGCCCCGGCCGGAGCATGGCATGATCGAAAGTGGCGAGGGTTGGCATAGTCGGTTGCGCGCTCGATCCCTGTACGTTCGCTAAGAATGGGGTACCAGCAGGGATACCGGGAATGGTACATTGTCCGTGCGCAGAGGGAAGCGCACCGTACCCAAACCCGCCACGGATTCCTTGTCCGGCCCCCGTTTAGCGAGAAGAACAGGCCACGAACGGCATGCGACTTCGCTCGAAATCGTCCGAAACACCTCCACCCAGCGCCTCCGGCAGCACAACCGGAACGAGTCCGGCTTGGCCCTCGACACCTGGGCTGGACCTCTTTTCGGCGCGTCATCGTCCAGCGACGACCAATGAGCTCACCCGCGAGCTGCAAACGATGGCGTCGTCGGTCGGTGAGGTCGATTCCAAATCGGCGGAACGACTCGAAGATCTGGCGGCATCGCTGGAAACCGACGAGAGCCGCCTGCGCTGGGCCGATGTCGATATGCGGCAGGCGTTCAATACCGAGCAGATCGCGCATGCCTACGCGGTCAAACGTGAGGGCGGCTATGTGCCGGAGATCGTCGACCGGGTCGATCGTCTCCGCAATATGCTGATCCTGTTGCCGATTCTGCTGACCTGGTTCGCCCTCTTCGAAGCAAGTCGCAACTATGCGCGCTATATCGAGGCGAATCCGGACGAGATCAGCAAACCGTTCCTCCTCCTCTGGGAGGAGAATTTCCGGGGCACGGCCTCGTTCTGGTCGCCGTCCTTCTCGGTGCTGGCGCTCACCGATGCCGCCATCATCGCGTTCATCATCTTCCTGACGTTCTATTCGCACGGTCGCCGCGAGACCCGCGAAGAAGCTATCGACAAAAGCGCGGTCGCCTTCCAGACCGAGCTCGACAATGTGCTTGCCGAAGCCACCGTGGCCCTGGCGCCGGACCGGGCCGGACGCCCCGCGATGCTGGCGCGCAGTGTCCACCGCCTGGCCGACCGGTTCGACAACTCCAGCCAGGAGCTGCTCACTCGCCTCAAGGCCGAACACGACCGGCTCGCTTCGATCGCCAACCGGCGCGAACGGGAAATCGCCGATTTCGGGGTTTTCGCCAGCGGCATGCGGGCCGGCGCCGAGGAAACCCACCGCGTGCTGCTGGAAATGAAGCAGCTCTCCACCGGTCTCCAGGAAGCGCTGGAAGATCTGGCCAGCGAAGTCAGCGCATCGGGCGAAAATCAGCGGGCCTTGCAGAAATCGGTCGCCTCGTTGGAACGTTCGATGGGCGCCGGCATGCAAAGCGATGCCGCGCTCACCCGCAAGATCGCGGAAGCAGCCGAGGCCCTGGCAGATGCCGCCGACCGCTCCCTGGCTGGCGCTGAAACCGCATCGCAGGCGGGTCGCTTGGCCACCGATGCCGTGCATGGCATCGTCGATCTGACCGCGTCCCTGTCCGGCGGCCAAGCGCGCCTGGAACACGCGCTGGCCGAGCAGACCGAAGCCAATGCCAAACTGGCCGACTCCCTACGGTCCGGAATGGGCGGCGTCAGCGCATCGTCCCGCAGTCTCGGGGATATCTCGATGGCGCTGGCGCAGCTGCGCGAAGAATTCAATCGCATGGCCCAACTCGCGGAAGAACAGACGATGACCTTGTCCCGGTTGCTTTCCGAGCAGAACACCATGGCGTCCAGTCTGTCCGAGGTCGCGCGCGACCTGAGCGCCGCCGGGGTCTCGACTTCGCTTCGCCAGCGCGAGATGAACGACGAATTGCTGTCGCTGGTCCGGCGGCTCGATTCGCTCACCGGCACGCTTTCGCATCTTGCCAGCGGCAGTGACGCCGCCTGGCTCCAGGGCAGCGGTTCCAGCTACGCCGAAGAAGCCCAACCGGCCCGGCCCCGCAAATCCCCATGGCCCGGCAACCGCTAGCGCGCCCCAGCATGCAGACGACGACGGGCCTGGAGTCCGATGTCCGCAGTCCGGGGGCGGGCGGCTGGTGGGGCCACACGTTGCCCTGGATGCGGACACCTGAGCATCATCCCCAACCCACGCGTGCTGGGAGCGCTCCTCGATGAGACACCGGCGGCGACGCGAACAACGCGACATGATCTTGCTCGGCGGGTGGCTCTTTGCCGACCTCTTGCTCGGACTGGCCATGCTCTTTCTGACCGCGAACACGGTCGGCACCCCCCCGCCAACCCCCACTCCGACGCCTTCGCCGAATTCCTATGCCACCATGGCGGCCAATGCCGCGAAGACCGCCACCGCGCAGCAAGCAGAACTGGATGCGCTCAACATCACCGCAACCGCGGTCGATCAGCACGCCGCCGCGACCGCGGCTGCCCGGGCCACCGAACAAGCCGTGCTCGCCCAGCGGGCCACCGAGGCCGCGCTCGTGCAACTGACCCAGGCCGCGCTGACCGATGCGCAACGGGCAACCGCCAACGCGGAGTCGACCCAGCAAGCGATCGAAGCGCAGGCCACCCTGGCGGCGTTCCAGACCCAGGTTGCCGATTCGGCCCTCAGCAATGAGGAGTTGACCGGTCAGCTTGCCACTGCGGCGGCTCAGGCCACCGAAAACGCCATCAGCGCCCAGCAGACGATCGAGGCCCAGCAAACCGAAGCGGCCGTCGTCGCCCAGATCGCCACCCAGAATGCCGAATCGGGGGCGAACGATCTGGCGACCGCGCAGGCCGCCGCCGCCGCGGCCCAAGCCACCGCCGAGGCATTGGCGCTGGCGAACTCATCCAGCGATGCCGACATTGTCACGGCCCAGGCCGCGGCCGCCCAGGTGCAATCGACGATCGCGGCGCTCAGCACCCAGCAGGCGGCCTCGAACGCCACCGCCACCGTGCTGGCCCAGCAAGCCGCGCAGGGATCGATCGACCCTTCCAAGGTCGAACTCTCGATCGATGTCGACTACCAGGGACTCATCAATGGCGATCAGGACGCCATCGACGAAGCCAGTAACGCGCTGGCCGACGTGCTCGCTCCGTACGAGGGATGCCGGGTCGGACTCTCGCTCACCTTCGGTTGGAGCTCGGATCTGCAAACCGGTATCGCGGTGGCGCAATCCGTCAACCAGATCCTGGCCGATGATTTTCCCGCTATCTTCGGGGACGCCGCGCTCGAGGATTTCGCCAGCCTGCAAGATCCGCCCGGCCGCGTCGATCTCGAATTCTTCTTCTACAAGGGGTGCGACGCGCTCGGGACTTGAGGCTTGAGGCTTGAGGCTTGAGGCTTGAGGCTTGAGGCTTGAGGCTTGAGGCTTGAGGCTTGAGGCTTGAGGCTTGAGGCTTGAGGCTTGAGGCTTGAGGCTTGAGGCTTGAGGCTTGAGGCTTGA
>JBIQLF010000161.1:0-5571 GCA_044464585.1 Thermomicrobia bacterium | reverse complement strand
TGCCGCCTGCCGCCTGCCGCCTGCCGCCTGCCGCCTGCCGCCTGCCGCCTGCCGCTACGCCACTGGCGTCGGCATATGCTTGCTCGCCCGCCAGCCGAGCCAGATGATGATCCCCGAGAAGAGCGCCGCCGCGATGCCGACTTCCAGATGCCCGGCACGATAGAAATCGCGCACGATGTCGTCATGGAAGATCATGCGGGTGGCGGTGATCACTAGCACCACTACACCCACATAGAGCAGAACCGGCAATCGTCCCAGCACCCGGGCGACCAGTTCGCTGCCGAGCATCAGGATCGGGATCGAAAAGAGCAACCCGAAGATCAGCAATCCGAGATGGCCCGCGGCGGCTCCGCCGACCGCCAGGATGTTGTCCAGACTCATCACGAAATCGGCCAGGATGATCGTTTTCACGGCTTGGGAAAGCGAATCGGCCGCCGACACATTGTGCGTATCCGCATGAGGGCGCACCAGCTTGTAGGCGATCCAGAGCAGCAGCATCCCGCCGATTGCCCGCAGCAACGGGATGTCGAGCAGCAATGCCGCCAGGATGGTGAACGTTACGCGCAGCACCACCGCGCCGATTCCACCGAAGATGATGGCCCGTTTGCGCGCATCCGGCGGCAACCGCCGGGCGGCCATCCCAATGACGACCGCGTTATCGCCAGAGAGCACCAGATCGATCAACACGATGCTGGCGATTTTGGCTATGAACTCAGTTTCCATCGAAGGTCCAGACGTGGAGCGCGCCGGGGGCGGGATGGCTCGGGCGGCCGCTGGCAAAGTCAGACGAATAGTAGGGCATGGGGATTGCGCGACCGGAAATCATCAGCGACCCGGCCGCGGCCGGTCAGCCACCGAGTACCATCCGGTCGAGCACCATCGCCGCAAAGAGCAGCGCCAGATACCACATGGAATAGAAGAAGGTTTGCCGGGCCAGCTTCTTGGTGCCTTTGCGATAGAGTGCATAGGCAAGCCCGAGGAAGATGCCGTTCAGCACGATGGCGGAGACCAGATAGATCTCTCCGAATCCGAACGGTGTGATCAGCAACGCCACCGACGCCAGCAAAACGGTATAGAGCAGCACCTGCCGCCGGGTTTCGTCCGGTCCTTCCTTGACCGGCATCATCGGCACCCCGGCCCGGTCGTATTCACCCTGTTTCAGCAATGCCAGCGCCCAGGAATGCGGTGGGGTCCAGTAATAGATGATGGCGAACATCATCACCGGCGCAATCGACAGCGACCCGGTGACCGCCGCCCAGCCGACCAGCGGCGGAATCGCCCCGGCGGTACCGCCGATGACGATATTCTGTTCCGTCCGGCGCTTCAGATACCAGGAATAGACCACGACATAATAGAAGCTGCCGAGGGCCGCCAGACTGGCCGCGAACCAGTTGGCGCCGAACCCGAGGATCAGCACGGCCAGCACATTCAGGACCAGTCCATAGATCAGCGCATTCCGGGGCGCAATCTCCCCGGATGCAGTGCCGCGATGCTGGGTGCGCGGCATCACCTTGTCGATATTGCGGTCGATATAGCAGTTGAGCGCATTGGCGCCGCCCGCGGCCAGCAAGCCACCGAGCGTCGCCGCGACCACGATTCGAAACGATGGCAGCCCTTGCGCGGCCACCATCACCGCCGCCAGCTCGGTCGCCACCAGCAGGGTCAGGATGCCCGGTTTCGTGAGCGCAATATAGTTGTTGACCTGTCGCCGCCACGGAATCCTGGCGGCCGCCTCGACCGGTTCGCGCGTGGGCGCCTCGGGTACCGGAGGTGTGCGGTCCAGCCGCGTGCGCAACGACGCATCGGTCGGTTGCGGTTCGACCAGTCCATCGAGAAATGAGCGAAATCTGCCGGTTTGTGCTGCCATTTTGGATGATCCGTGGGTAGACTGGAACGACGCGCACGTCGCATCCCACACCGATGCCAGCGACGTTCTCCGGTCAATTGTACGCTCCCCCGCATTCCCGAGGCGCCGAGATGAATCGCGATCCCGCTCCCTATGATGGCGCTGTCCGCGCTCCCGAGTTTCCGCCCGGTCTCGACTGGATCGGTTCTCCGCCGATTCGGCTCGCCGATCTGCATGGCAAGATCGTGTTGCTCGATTTCTGGACCTCCGGATGCATCAATTGCATCCATATCCTGCCGAATCTCCATCGCCTGCACGAGGCATTTCCCGACCGGTTGCGGATCATCGGGGTGCATACGCCCAAGTTCGCCGCGGAAAAGGACCCCGAACGCCTGGCGCTCGCGGTCCAGCGCTTGGGGATCGAGCATCCGGTCGTCTCCGATCCGGATTACGCCATCTGGCAAGCCTTTGCCGTCGATGCCTGGCCCACACTCGTGTTCATCGACCAGCGCGGCCGCGTCGTCGCCCGCCACGCCGGCGAATTCGACTACGAACGGGTCGAATCTTTCAGCGCCCAGCTCACTGGAACGACTCCGCGCCGTTCTTCCTTCTCCCCGAAGGGAACGGGATCGGGGATGAGGCGATCCCGCTCCTCGGATGCCCGCCTCCGGTTTCCCGCCAAGCTCACCGTCGACCCAACCCAAACCCGTCTTGCGATCGCCGATACCGGCAACCACCGCATCCTCATCACCTCGCTGGATGGACGATCCGAGACCATCATCGGATCTTCGATCCCCGGGGCCGCCGATGGCTCGTTCGAAGCGGCCACGTTCCATGCTCCCCAGGGACTCGTCTCGACCCCGGATGGCCGCTCGCTGATCGTCGCCGATATGGGAAACCATCTCCTGCGCCGGGTCGATCTCGATGCGCGCACCGTCACAACGATCGCCGGCACCGGCGAACGCGGGTTTCGAATGCGGAACGGTCCGGCGCGGGAAACGGCGATCGCCTCTCCCGCCGATGTCATCCGGTTCGAGGGTCGCTATCTGATCGCCATGGCCGGCGCCCACCAGATCTGGGCGTACGATCCGGTCGCCGGACGTCTGGAACTCGTCGCGGGCACTGGGGTCGAATCGATTCATGACGATCGGTTTGCGGCGGCCACCTTCGCCCAGCCGATGGGACTGGCCGCTCTTGGACGCACCGTCTATGTGGCCGATGCCGAATCGTCCGCCATACGGGCGCTCGATTTCGATACCGGCCGGGTACGCCGCATCCTGGGCCGGGGACTCTTCTATTTTGGCGATCTCGACGCCATCGGCGACAGCGCGCGCTTGCAGCATCCGCAGGGTGTCGTGGCCACCGAGGAGAATGGCAAACCGGTGCTCTATCTGGCCGATACGTTCAACAACAAGATCAAGCGGATCGATCCGGTGCGCCGGGAAGCGGTCACCATTGCGGGCACCGGCGAACAAGGCGATGCCGATGGTGATGCGCTCGATGCGGAATTCCGCGAACCGTCAGGGCTGGCGCTGGCCGGACGCACCCTCTATATCGCCGATACGCACAATCACGCGATCCGCACGCTCGATCTCGACCAGGAACGAGTAGCGACGCTGGCCGCCTGCTGATCGGATGTTCACTGGGGCTAGAACACGCAGCTCACGGCGCACGCACCGTGCGTCGTGCAGGGTAGACAGCTCCCGCCGTCGACGGTCCTCGCCACCGCGAGACAGACCGCATGCTCATTGTTCAGGAGCTGCTTGCAGTCGTCGTTGGTCGTGCAGTGCTCGCATGCATTCCAGCCACCCATGAACCAGGTGCAATAGGTATTTCCGTCCATCCCGGGCAGACAGGCGCAATTGCCGCCCGAGCATCCCATGCGTTTTGTATCGCACCAGTTCTCCCCGGCATGGCATGAGTCGAGGTCATCCTCACAGCGGCTGTTCCTGCAATTGAATCCCTCCGGGCAGCTGCAGTGCATGAGCCCCCCACAGCCATCCGGAACATTGTTGGCGCAGTACCCGGGGAAATCCGCTTCACATGTCCAGGGGGTGCAGGTACATTGGTGCGTCTCGGCATCGCAAGAGCTGTTCTCGAATGCGGTGCATTCGCCACAGTACAAGGTGATGCCACATCCGTCGGGCACATCCCCGCATTGTCCGTCCAGACACGCTCCGGGAGCGCAGTCGCACTCGGAACGCGCGGAATCGCAATAGCTGTTGGGCCATTCGGTGCAGGGACCGCAATCGAGCAGACCGCCGCAACCATCGGGAATGGCTCCACACTGGGCCGCGGCGCAGGTACCGGGGGCGCAGGCGCAGAACTGCGTTTCGAGATCGCAATAGCTATTGGGCCAATCCCTGCACTGATCGTCATCGCAGCAACGACCGTCGCCCATGCATCCGGACTCCCCGCAACAATAGTTCCCCTGCGGGCAGCACTCCTGAGTCGACTCACACCATTCCCGGGGATATGGACAACACACCTCCTCGCCAGTGCAGGCGCCGTGGCAACAGGCGCCGTCACAGCATTCGCTGTAGTCGGCGCCTCGGCCACCGGGGTTGCAGCAATCCGGCCCGCAATCGGCAAGCCCCTCTGGGCAGAGACACGTTCCATCGACTGGGATCTGGATACCAGGACAACCCACCGGTTTCGGATCCGGCTTGGCGGGCCGCCGGGCCGCCTGCGTGTTTGCGGGGATACCCGCAGCCGCCGCAGCACCACCAAGACCCAGGAGCCCTTTGAGCACTGCGCGCCGGCTCCCTCCAGCACTAAGGGATTTGGTCAACAGGTCGAATCGATGGTCGTCCATTTCCTTCTCGATACCCTCGAGCGGACCCCGTGGAGCGACGCGGTTCCGGTCTCGGTCGCCGTTCGTCGCCCCACGATCATCGCGCCAACGAGCACTACCAGGCCCGGGTGACCCGTGTCATCGCGTCATGCGGGGAGAGCGCACGCGCCCTTTTCTTCGCATTGCATGCAGCCGAGCATACTGTCGAATTTCACGCAGACTGCAGCACTGTTACCGGTCTTCGCGACGCACTCTCCGTTCGAGTAGCACTGACCGCAATTGAAGGCGCCGAGCCGAAAATACGCCTGGATGCAATAGGTCTGGCCGTCGAGACCGGGGACGCAAATATGCTCGCCACCCCCGCACCGGCCTCCGATACCCTCGCAATACGATTCCCCCGCGACGCAGATGTCCGGATCGTCTACACACTGACCCTCGGAGCAGATAAACCCGTTGCTGCAGCCACCGCATTCGAGCGTTCCATCGCACCCGTCCGACACGGTGCCGCAGGCGCCAAGCTCGTCGCAGGTCGAGGGATTGCACGCGCACATTCCGGTCGCCAGATCACAGTAGCTCTTCGGGTAGTCGGTGCAATGAGCATCGGAGCAGCATACGCTGGCATCGATGCACCCAGCCTCGCCGCAGCAGTGGGTACCTACGGGACAGCATTCCCACGCTTCGCCACACCATTCGTTCGGATACGGACAGCACAATTCTTCGCCATAACAAGTGCCGTGGCAGCAGGCGCCATCGCAGCACTCACTGTAGTCCGGCCCGCTGCCACCCGGGTTGCAGCAATCCGGCCCGCAATCGGCAAGTCCCTCTGGACAGAGACACGTTCCATCGACTGGGATCTGGATACCAGGACAACCCACTGGTTTCGGATCCGGCTTGGCGGGCCGCCGGGCCGCCTCGGCACTGCCCATGGACG
>JBIQLF010000160.1:0-5581 GCA_044464585.1 Thermomicrobia bacterium | reverse complement strand
CCCGGCTACCGGGACCCGGCCAGCTCCGCCACCGTCCCGGCGCCGAACTGCTCCAGCGAATCGAGCTGCAGATCGGCGATGCAATAGCGATGGTCCGATTCGAGTTCCTGGGGCGGGACGGCGATGCAGGCCATCTTCGCGGCCTTGGCGGCCAGCACGCCGGCGGGAGAATCCTCCAATGCCAGGCAGCGCGTCGGATCGACCCCGAGCGCTCGCGCGCATTCGATATACACGGCCGGGTGCGGTTTGCCATACGGTTCGTGCTCGGCCGATTGCAGCACCTGGAAATCGCTCCGCAGGTCCATCTTCTGCAGTACGGATTCGATGATGTCCATCGAAGAGGAGGATGCAAGCCCCACGCGATATCCCGCCGCGCGCACGCCCCGCACGGCCGCAATCGCGCCAGGCAGCGCTTCGCCGCGTTCGTCGATCAGCGCAATGACATTGCGGACGATCGTTGCACCGACTTCGGTTTTGGATGGGGTCTTCCAGGGATACCTGGCATACCAGTATTCGACCACTTCGTCGGTGCGCAGGCCCATGGTCTCGAACCCGTCTTCTTCGACCATAGGCACACCGACCGCATTCATGGCCTGGGTTTCGGCAATGCGCCAGAGCGGCTCCGAATCGATCAAGAGCCCGTCCATATCGAAAATGACCGCATCGATCACCCGGTGATTACTCCTTCTGGTCTGGCGTTCTACCGCCGCTGCGTGGCGGAGCCATGGTTCGGGGCGGCCGCCGCGGGGAGCGCGTGCGCCGGACCGGCCGCATCCGCTGCTGGTTTTGCTCGATGCGCTCGAGGCGCTCCTGGAGCGCGGCGAATTCGCCCGTGGGACCTTCTTCCTCCCGCATGGCAAACGAATGTGCCAGCGTTGCGGTCAGGATACTGAACATCGCCACACCGAAGAACATCAACCCGGTGCCGATCACCCGCCCGGCATTCGTCACCGGGAATGTGTCGCCATAACCAACCGTCGAGACGGTCACCACCGCCCACCACAATCCGAGACCGAGCGAGGTGATATTCGCGTGGGGGGCGTTGCGCTCCACCGCCACCATCGCCACCCCAAAAACGATGACGATGAGCACGACCGCCGCGACGATATAGATGATCGAGCGCAGGCGAAAGAAATAGGCGACGCTGTGAATGGCGCGGAGTGAGACGACGGCGATCAGCGCCATCCGGATGAGCAGGCGCGCCTCGGTCGTAATAGACAAAAAGATGAACAATCCGGAAAGCAGGACCACCAGCGCGAGCAACAATGGCAGCCGCTGGCGATAGGTGGATGCCAGCCAGCACCGGAAGCCAACATCGAAGGTGATGATCGTCCAGAAGACGATGTCCAGCGCGGTGATGACCGCCGAGGAATTCCACGAGGTGATCACCGCGTGGGGAATGAGCAGCAACACGAGATAGAACGCGCCGATCAGCGCGACCAGCGGATCGGCCTTGCGGCGATAGGCCTCCAGCCGGTCGCCTGCGGGCGCCGTCCGAGGGGTTTGCTCGGAGCGATTCATTCTCGGGAGTTGCAGGTGCTGCATAGGCGAATGAAGACCGGAATTCGCAACGAAACGGTCGATCGTGATTCCCGCGCGAGGATCATAGCGCAGCTATCGGGCAACCATGCGATGATCTCTATCGATTGGTGTATGGTCGAAACGAGAAAGGTCGAGCTCCATGACGGTCGAGGGTGTGCAGATTCTGGGAACGGTTCCCGATGATCTTTCCCATGTGTTGTCCCCCGAGGCTCTGGGTTTCATCGCGGATCTGCACCGGCAGTTCGAAGGACGCCGGAACGCATTGCTGGAGATGCGGCCCGCGCGGTCGGCGGCGCTGGTGGCCGGCGAGTATGCCGCGTTGCAGAATCAGGATCCGGTCGTGCGCGAAGGGGACTGGCAGGTTGCGCCGGCTGCTCCGGCGCTGAACGATCGCCGTACCGAGATCACCGGGCCGACCGATCGCAAGATGATGATCAATGCGCTGAATTCCGGCGCGAAGGTCTTCATGGTCGATTTCGAGGATTCGCTTTCGCCCACCTGGTGGAATGTGCTCGATGGCCAGCGCAATGTGATGGACGCCGTGCGCCGCACGATCTCGTTTCAGAATCCAGATGGCCGCACCTACGAATTGAACGACGAGATCGCGACCCTGGTGATCCGACCGCGCGGCTGGCATCTGGTGGAGCGGCATCTGACCGTGGACGGCGAACCGATCTCGGCCAGTCTCTTCGATTTCGGATTGGCGTTCTTCCACAATGCAACGGAACAGCTCGCTCGCGGCACCGGTCCGTTCTATTACCTGCCGAAGATGGAGAGCTATCTCGAAGCACGACTTTGGAATGATGTCTTCGTCGCGGCGCAGGATGCGCTCGGGGTGCCCCAGGGGTCGGTGCGCGCGACGGTGTTGATCGAAACGATTCTGGCCGCGTTCCAGATGGAGGAGATCCTCTACGAGCTGCGCGAGCATTCCGCCGGATTGAACGCCGGTCGCTGGGATTACATCTTCAGCGTCATCAAGGCGTTCCGCACCAGCTCGGGGCATGTGCTGCCCGATCGCGCGCAGGTGACCATGGCGGTGCCGTTCATGCGGGCATACACCGAATTGCTGGTGCGCACCTGCCACAAGCGCGGCGCGCATGCCATCGGGGGCATGGCGGCGTTCATCCCCAGCCGCCGCGATCCGGAGGTGAACAAGGTTGCCCTGGCGAAGGTGCGCGAAGACAAGGAGCGCGAAGCCAACGCCGGATTCGACGGCACCTGGCTGGCGCACCCCGATCTGGTGCCCATCGCGGCCGAGGTGTTCGATGCGGTGTTGGGCCAGAACCCGAACCAGAAAGACCGGCTGCGCGAGGATGTGGTGGTCGAGCCCAGCCAGTTGGTCGACACCGCCATTCCGGGCGGAACGATCACCGAGGCTGGATTGCGCATGAATGTCAGCGTTGGATTGCAATATATCGATTCGTGGTTGCGCGGCAATGGCGCGGCCGCCATCTACAACCTGATGGAAGATGCCGCCACCGCCGAGATTTCGCGCGCGCAAATCTGGCAATGGATTCGCACCGGCAGCCGCACCGACGATGGCGCGCCGATCACGATCGAGCGGTACCGCACCGTGCGGGACGAAGAGCTCGACAAGCTCGGCCGCACGCCCACGCTGGAATCGGCCGCGGGGGTGCTCGACCTGTTGATCGATTCCGACGATTTCATCCCGTTCCTGACGATTCCGGCGTATACACTTCTGGACTGATCGACCCCGGACAGGCATGACAGCGGAGCGATGGAATGAGCCGCACCTCCCGTGAACCGGAGGCCGCGCACGAAGCGAGCGACGGCTGGCTGAACCGCCGGCCGGGTTCGCGCGAGCGTCGCTGGTTCATCCTGCATGGGCTGATTCGCGGGCTCTTTTGGCTCATTCCATTCGCCGTCGTCGCATTGCTCTGGGTGTTTTGGTTCGAAGTGCCGTTGCGGGACCGAGTTCCGCTGGGGGTGTTGCTGGCAGGGATCGCCAGTCTGCTGCTCCACATTCTGTGGGGGGTCGTATTTCCCCGAAACTGGCTGGTCGCGATCGGCGAGCGGGAGGTGATGGTCGAACGCGGCATCATCCGGCTCACCCGCGTGTTCATTGCCTATGACCGCGTGCAACAAATCGACTATGTTTCGACTCCGGTGATGAACCGGCTCGGTCTGACCGAGATGGTGTTGCACAGCGCGGCCGGCGGGGTGCGCGTCTATGCGCTCGACCCGATCGATGCCGAGCTGATCGCGTCGCGGGTGCGGCTTGGCCAGCCCGCCATTCCGTCCATGCCGAAATGAGACTCCGGGCATATCTGCGGCGAACCGAACCGACGCTCGTTACCGCGGATACCGATGCGGTCGAGCCGATCGTCGACCGCAAACTGCATTGGTTTGCGCTCTATACCTATTGGAAGACCCTTCCGATCACGATCGGATTGGTGACGCTGATCTCGCTCCTGCCCGGAGTGATGGCCCTGCTGATCGTCACCGGGTTCGGGCTCTTCTACGAGTTCGGCGCGGAGCTGCCCGAGTTCTTCAAGGGCACGGTGCTGCAGGGCGTCGTCGAATACGAATTGCAGGGCGCCGGACCGATTCTGCGGCAATTGCGGCATAACCGGTATCATCCGGAACTCACCATCATCCTCGGCGCGGTGGCAGTCAGTTGGATCGTTGCGCGGACGCTCGAATGGCGGGCCACTCGCTATGGCGTCGATGCCGACCATATCTGGATCCGGGGCGGTCTGATCTGGCGTTGGGAACGCCGCCTGCCGATGGAGCGGTTGCAATCGCTCGAACTCCATGCCAATTGGCTCCACCGGTTGCTCGATCTCCGTGCGGTCGAATTCACCTCGGCGCCTCCGGAAAAGAACGCGGCAAATATCCGGCTGGCCGCTATTCCGACGATCGACGCCATCCAAATCCAGCGGATCGTTCTGGGTGCAACCAAAACCGCCGACGATCCCAGCTATGCCGCATTCGAAAACGACCGGACCGGAGTGCAGCTCGCGAGCATTACGACCTCCCAGCTGTTCGCCGCGGGGATCACCAGCTTCGAGGTTCGCCTGAGCTTCGTCGGCGCGATTGCCGCCTTTCACTTGTTCAGCAAATCGTTTCTCAAAACCTGGCGCAACGATTTCATCCGTTGGTTCATTAGCACCATCGAACGCAAACACGCGTTTGCCGATATGGTCGATGCCACGCTCCTGCTCCTGCTGGTTTTCTGGATGCTCTCGATCGTGACATTCGTCGCGACCTTCAGCCGGTTTCGCCTGCAGCGGCTGGGCTCGCTGGCATTGATCGAACATGGTTTGGTGACGCGGCGGTGGCGAGCCGTTTTGCTGCCGCGGGTGCAGGCGGTCGCGTTCGTCGAGACCCCGGTGCAGGAATGGCGCAGAACCGGATCGCTGCGTATGGAGCTGGCCGGCTCGCATCAGAAATCGCTCGATCGCAAGATGTTGCTGCCGTCACTGCCCCGGGCACAGGCGCTGGCCACCCTGGAACGGCTCTTCGGTGGCGCATTCTTCGACACTATTGCCCAACAGCTCGATCAGATCCAGCGATTACCGGCGACCTCGAAGCGGATGTATTCGCTCTTCTGGGTCTACCGGATCGCCGGATTGACGGTGGCGCTGGTGCTCGTCGATTGGGTAACCCCGGCGATCCGTTTCCAGAATCTGGTAGTGCTCGGGGTGTTTCTGCTGGTGATTCCGGGATATTTCTATGGCCGCAGGCAGTTCGACGATGCCGCCTGGTTGCTCGATGACAAACGTGAATTGATCGTGCGCGAGCGGCATATCAACCGCCGCACGATCATGTGCCCGGCCGATCGATTGCAATGGAGTGGGATAACCCAGCTCAGGCTTCCTGGGCGCAACGCCACTCATGCCACGGTGGTGGGCTATGTGGCGGCATCGGGGAAAGTCGATGGGGTGGGCAAGGCATTCGTGAAATCGGGCTGGCCGGTGTTCGATGGGCGGTTGCGCATTCGTGGCATTCCTCCCGCCGAAGCCGAATCGCTGCTCGAACGCATGCGTCCCCAGGACGGCCAGCCGCGCTATCGGCC
>JBIQLF010000159.1:3078-5595 GCA_044464585.1 Thermomicrobia bacterium | reverse complement strand
CCCTCGTGCTGCCTGACCGCCCGGAAACGCGGTCCAAAATCGGGCATTCTGTCAGGTACCGATTGTACTGTACTGGGTGCGTTGCTTTGGGGCGGGCATAGCGTTGAGGCTTGGGTCCTGAGTCCTGAGTCCTGAGTCCTGAGCAGCATAGTCGGCCGCGGTCTGCCGTCGATGCCATCGGTCAGGGTTTCGTCGCCTTTGCACTCCGGACTCCGGGCTCCGGGCTCCAGACCCAAAAAACTCCCTTCTTGCCGTGACATGTTGTCGCATGCTACGCTCTTGTCCGCACAGTTTCGTGGTTAGCGTAGAAAAATGACGTTGCAGTCGTCATTCGCTCGTACGCCTGCCGCTCAGCGAAATGGTGCATACCATCGAATGCGCCAGCAGGCTGGTCGTTCGCCGGGGGGCGGACGCGGTTGGCGCTGACGAATCGTGGGGCTCCGCGGGGGTCAGCCGGACGATCCGCACATCGACCGGTCCGCCGCTTCACGACGAGGGAAGGAACCGAATAGATGGCCGACCGCGCCGAGGCGCGGCGATGCATGTTGCAGCATGCACGTCGCGCGATCGTTGCCGTTGCAGCAGGAGCGCTCCTGCTGTTCTCCTCCGCGCTCCCCGCATTCGCTCGCGAGCTCCCTGTCCCAGTTTCCAGTGAGTCCGCCTCCACCACATCCCTGGAGCTGCCGTCACGGTCGATTCCGGTCAGCGGACCGGACGGCTCCATCCCAATCGGGTTCGCCCCGGTTGCCGTCGATCCGGATGCCCTGCCCTACGGAGAAATCCTGGCCGCTCCGGCTGTCGGTCCCAACATCGTCAGTGTCGCCATGTCGTATCTCGGCTATCCCTATGTTGCGGGCGGCGCGGGGCCGGGCGGGTTCGATTGCTCCGGTTTTACCCAATGGGTGATCGGGATGGCGACTGGCATCTGGATTTCTCACGCGGTCGAAGCCCAGCCCTATGCCACAGGCCGCTGGGTCGATTATGGAACCTGGCAACCGGGCGATCTGATCTTCTTCCAGAACACCTACCGGGCGGGTATTTCTCATGCCGCCGTCTATATCGGCGATGGCATGATCGTCCACGCCGAGAACGAGACGTCGGGCGTGACGATCGACAGCATCTATTCCGACTATTACGGTCCTCGTTATTGGGGGGCGGTCCGGATCGGGTAGCGCCTGACGCGGGGGCTCTTGTTGCCCGCAGCCGAATTGGCTGCGGGCACGCCCCTGGTCAATGAATTGTGGAGAAGAAGAGGTCCCTCCACTCCGCTTCGCTCCGGTCGGGATGACGGAATGTATGAGCTTCGCTCCGGTCGGGATGACGGGCGCTTAGGATGGCGGGCCGCCGGGATGCCAGAGAAGGTCAGGCGGTTTCCAGGAAGCGGCGGATGTTCGCCATCTGCTCGTCCCAACCTTGGGTGTTGTCGCGCAGGGAGCTTACGCGGATGTCGTCCGGCAGAGCGGCAAATCCCGATTCCACCACGGTCAGGCGGGTGCCGGCATTGGTGTCATCGAGCCGGAATTCCATGAGGGTGCTCGGCACCTGGTCGATGGGAATGCGGTAATCGGCATCCTCACCGTGTGTCCAGCGATAGACGACCCGATCCATCGGCTCGACAACCTCGACCCGGCCACGATGGATTCCCCACTCACCGAAATCGAAATGAATCGGCGCTCCGGGCATGAGCTCGAACTCCCAGCGGTGCTGGAACCATTGCGAGATTTGTTGCGGGGTGGTGATAGCCGCCCAGGCGCGCTCACGAGAAACCGGAAGCTCGATGGTGCGCTCGATCGTATCCTGAATGGTTGCGGTCATGATCCTGTTCCTTCCTGTGTCGGTTCGGTTGTCGATTCCATAGATGGTGCCGATTCACTGGTCTCGGTAGCCAGGAAGCTTGCCAGCGCGTTCAGGCGCCGATCCCAGCGGGCTTCGACCGCGGCGACCCAGTCGATCGCCTCCTGCAACGGCTCGGGTCGAAAGGTCACGATCCGTTCGCGGCCGCGCCGCTCGGTTTCGACCAGTCCCGCGTCGTACAGGGTGTCGAGATGCTTGGTCACCGCCTGACGGCTGATCGGGAAGACCTCGGTGAGTCGGGTAATGGTCAACGGCCCCAGCACCGAGAGCTGCTCGATCATCTTGCGGCGGGTCGGATCGGCGAGCGCCACAAAGACATCCCCCGCACCCCGGGAGCGCTCAGCAACCGGCGCGATCATTGCCTGGCCCGCTCCAGAACTAGAGCGATGACAAGCTGTCGCTCGATGGTCTTGTCTATGGCGGCATTCATCTCGCTCCTCCTCATTGTGAAACACTAAATACGCAACTCATGAGTTGCGTATTACGTTAGCAGCCTGATCCCGTAAATGCAACAATCCAGTTGCATTTCGCGTTTCGAGCGCATGAATCTGTCCGGGACAAGACGTATGATTGTTTTAGGTTTTCCCATCGTACCCAGGCAGCGACCATGCAAACGACCCTTGAAATCGACCAAGACATTCTGCAAGCCGCCGAGGAACGCGC
>JBIQLF010000159.1:0-2978 GCA_044464585.1 Thermomicrobia bacterium | reverse complement strand
TGAGTCAGGGCGGCATGAACCCACGGCGTATCATTACGATGAGCATTCATTGGACATGTGGATGGCACTCATGCAAACAACCATCGATATCGACGAAGACATTTTGAAGGCCGCTGAGGAACGCGCCCGGTTCACTGGACGCACAGCAAGCGCGGTGATTTACGAAGTGTTGCGACAAGGACTGGGTATAGCGCAATCGGAGCTGGAACCGTTGCGTGACGGTTGTCCGCAGGTTAGCTTCGATCCAACGTTCGTTCCGTCTTCGGAGTCGATTCTGGATCTTCTGCAGCGGGTGGAGTTGCAGAACGATCTGGGCCGCCCGCTCATCATCCCACCGGCCACGATGGAATGCATCGAGCGGGTTGCATCCCGATGGAATCTGCCAATTGGGAAGGCGGCAATTCAGTACGTCGAGGAATCGCTCATTTCGCAGCGGAAATGGCCTTCCCGGGACGGACAACTCGAGCCGCTGCGTCGTTCCGACGGCACGCCCGTTGTTACCACCGAGTACGTCAAATATCTCCAGAATGAAACAGAGCTCGAGGACTTCCTGGATTGACGGTCTATTTACTGGACGTCAATGTCCTCATTGCATTGCTCAATCCGTCACATTCGGCTGCATCTCCGGCCAGCCAATGGTTCGATAGTATCCGCGACGACGGTTGGGCGACGTGCCCAATAGTCGAGAACGGTCTCATCCGGATCATGAGTTCGCCAAGCTTCCCCGCCCCGAGCCCAAATTCAGGCGATCATGCTCGGGCGCTTGGCGGGCTGTGCAGCATTGGACAGCATCATTTCTGGCCAGACGATATCTCATTGCGAGATGTCCTCATCGAGGGTATCAACGCGACAGCAGCACAGATCACCGACCTTTACCTCTTGGCGCTCGCCATCGCGCATGGTGGCAAGCTAGCGACGTTCGATCGGAGGATCCCCGCTCACGTCATATCCGGTGGCGTGGACGCGCTCGAGGTCATTCCGGTTTGAGCGGTCCCGGGCCATGATTCGCGCATGGGGATGTTGTTTGGCCAGTCGATCTGGCGGAGCCGGAACAGCACGATGCGCTGGTCGAACATCTCGTGGAACGGGCGCGCCACAGGTCTCCCGCGGGCGGGCGGCCGTTGTATCGGGACGATTTGATCGGCGCTGGATCGACGGCGGCGCTCATGTTCTCGGCCACATTGCCGCTTACGATTCCGCTCTCTCTGATCGACGATCCCGAAACCGGTATCGTGGCGATGAACGCGATGGCGTTCGTTTTTCTGTTCATCATCGGTTGGCTTTGGGCGGATTATACGGAATCCGCTTGGACTCTGCGGGATAGCCACCATCGCTCCGGCACGGTCCCACCATTGAAACGCTGGGCGAATACCCCTGAGGAAGCATCCGGATTCCGTATTACACCACCATGCGGCGAGTACGGTTCGGCCTGGCATTGGGCAGTGTGGCGATCGTCCTGGCAGCCGTCGCGGTGATGTTCGACTGAACGTGATTATTTCAACCAACCGATCCGGCGCGCCACACCCCAGACCAGCCAGCCGAGCAAGGCCATCAGAAAGACCGAGATCAGATAGCCCTGATAGCCGTTTCGGAATGGGGAGACATTGAGACTGATGCCGAAGACCGACGGGATCAGCGCCACCAGCGCCAGCATGATCGAGAGCACGGTCAGGCGCTTGACCAGATCGTTGAGTGCGTCCGATTTCAGCGATTCGTAGGTATCGAGCAAGCCAGACACCAGATTGGATGACTGGTCGATGGTGCCGATGGCGCTTTGCAGATCGATGGAAACGTCCTGAAACGCATCGGTCAGCTCGGGGCTTTCCGAGGTCGAATCGGGCGAATGCATGCTGGAGATCAGCTCTTCTTCGGGCGACATCACTTGCCGCAGATCGCCCAGCAGCTTGGTCAGGCGGTAGACATCGTCGACCCCTTCTGCCTCGTGCTGACCCAGAATGCGCTCCCGGAGCTGGTCGACTTGCGTCTGAACCTGGGTGATGACCGCATCATATCGATCCACCAGCGCATTCAGGATGCCGTAGGTCAGGGTGCTGACCGAAAACCCAAAGGTGGCGATATCGGTATCGATATCCGCCGACACGAGCGGAATCACATTCGAGGCGCTGGGGTGGGAGGTGATCAGAAAGCGCTCGCCAATGAGATGAACCAGTTCGTACGAGCGGATGCCGCCGTTGGCCGGATCGAGCGCGACATCGTAGATCACCACCAGTCGGCAGCGGAGAAATCGCACCGCCCGCGGACCGCGATGGGCTTTGGTCAGGTGCGCCAGTGTGCGCGGATAGAGATCGAAGATTTGCTGGAGCTGGTCGAGCTCAGTCTGGGCCGGCGTTCCCACGAAATCGACCCAGAGCATGACATCCGGTTTGTCTTTGAGACTGGCAAGGTCGTTCAGCGTCAACGACCGGTCGACCTTGCCAGTCGACTCGATGGAAATGACCGCCGGCACCCTGTCGCCCCCAATCCCGGATTCCATATCCGGAGGAACACACCGACTTCGTGATGGCGAGATGGTACCGCGACCGGGCGACCGGATCGGTGTCAACCCTCATCGCGTTGGTTGTCGATGATTTGCTGATCTTTGGATCGATTAGGGGTTCTCATGGAGTACGGTGGGATCGACCGAGACGCTCCGCCTGCCTAAGGTAGTCAGTGGAGCCGGGATCCAGCACCGAGTGTGGGTGACGGGTAACCAGCCCGAGCACGATCCGTGGCTGCCCAGGTCATGCGCTCGTGCCGAACGTGCCGCTTGAATCGGATGACAGAGTATTAGTTCTCTTCGTGTCGAAGGGGGATTGTCGTTGGTTTGGGAGAGGGTGGGTGCGGTGGGTTATCGGCCGGCGGCCTCCCGAGCGGGGCACACGGCACAGAGGCACGTGCGCTACGGTCGGGGGGTGTTTGGCGGGGAGGGGGTTGTGGGGAACGAGAGGTCCCTCCACTTCGGTCGGGACGACGGGGAG
>JBIQLF010000158.1:2686-5596 GCA_044464585.1 Thermomicrobia bacterium | reverse complement strand
GGTGAATATTCCGCGGTTTCCGGGTTTCAGCATTCGGATTTTCCGGTTTTCGAAGATCTCACCAAGTAGCGAGAAGCAATGTGGTATTGCGCACGAGCGATAGAGCAATCGTGAATCGCCTCTGCAATCGAGCGGGGGAGTGCTACCTGGGCAAAACGGCCGGAATAGATTTGCATAGAAGTCTTTGGCTTGCATATGCACTCGGCGTGTTCGTTTCAGTGATAGAGACCGCTCCTGCCGCAGGGCTGTTAGATGGCGCCCGCATCGGATAGATGGTTTTTGGCCAGCGGCCGGGAAGGCAGGATGGAGGAAGCCCTGGCACATGCGGTCGGATTCCGTTCGGTGTAGGCTGAACCAGCAGGGGGTATGGGAGGACCGGACCGCGAGGCCGCGGTTCTTGGATGATGCGTGAGCTGGAGGAGACCGATGTATCTCTACACAGGAGCCTATACCGAACCGGGGATGGGGCATGCGACGGGGATCGGATTGCTCGGGTTCGACCCGGCGACCGGAGTCGTTGGTCCGGTTGCCGCGACCACCGAGGCGAGGAATCCATCGTATCTGGCACTTTCTGGGGATGAAACCAGGCTCTATGCCGTCGACGAGCGGGAAACTGGCGGGGTGGTGGTCTTCGCGCGGGATACCGAAACAGGGGCGCTCGACCGGTTGAACAGCCAACCAACCGGTGGCGCGCATCCGTGCTATCTGAGTCTCGATCCGGCCGGACGGTTTTTGTTCGTGGTGAATTACAGCGGGGGCACTGTCTCGGTCTTTCCGATTGCCGAGGATGGATCGATCGAACCGGCCAGCCAGGTGCTGGCGCACGAGGGAACGAGTGTCGATCCCGCCCGGCAGGAGGGACCGCATCCGCACATGATCGCTCCCTCCCCGGATGGCGAGTTCGTGTATGTGACCGATCTGGGACTCGACCAGATCATCCGCTACCGGCTCGACCGGCAGGCTGGCACATTGATCGATCCGCTGGTCACAGCGGTCACGCCGGGGATGGGTCCGCGGCATTTCGCCTTTTCCCCCGATGGCGCCTCGATGGTGGCAATCGGCGAGCTCGATTCGACATTGGTGAGTTTTGCGATCGGCGCTCATGGCGCGTTGACTGCGGTGGCGAGCATATCCACCCTCCCGGTCGATTTCGAGGGCGCCAGCACCTGCGCGCATGTGCTCTTTTCCCCCGATGGCCGCTTCGTCTATGGGTCGAATCGGGGAAACGACAGTATCGCGGTGGCCGCATTCGACAAGGACACGCGCGCGCTGGAGATCGTGGAAATCGTACCTACCGGTGGTGAAGAGCCCCGTAATTTCGCTATCGATCCAAGCGGAAACTGGTTGCTTGCCGCCAATCAACTGAGCGATTCGATTACCGTTCTCCAGCGAGATACCGAGTCCGGCCGGCTGACTCCGGCCGGGCTGGCGATCACTTCGCCAACGCCGGTTGCGTTGCTTTTTGCCGTGTCCTGAATCGGGGGCCGTGACGTATGGATGGAGTGGACCCGCTGCGATTGGCGATCGTGGGGTGTGGCGGCATGGGGCGTCGCCATTTGGCCGGATTGGCGGAACTGGACCGCCGAATCGGGCGGGTGATCGATCTGGCCGCGGTCTGCGATTCGAATGAGCAACGGGCAATCGAGCTCGCTGATGAAGCAGAGGCGATCCTCGGTTATCGCCCGGCGGTCGTCCGGTCGATCGAGGATCTGGCGTCGCGGATCGAAGGGCTGGAGGCGGCTGATTGCACGACCGAATCGGGCTCGCATCATCTGGTCGCCACTGCCCTGCTCGATGCGGGGCTTCATACCATGGTGGAGAAACCGCTGGCGTTGACGATTCGCGGCTGCAATCGCATCATCGACGCCGCCGGGCGTTCGGGCAAGCTGCTGTCGGTGGCGGAGAATTTCCGGCGCGATCCGATGAACCGGCTGATCAAGGCGCTGCTGGATGCCGGAGTCATCGGCGCTCCCCAATGCATCATCGAAACGAACGTGCACGGTCGGGATCATATTCTCATCACGCCCTGGCGGCATATGAAACTGAGCGGAACGATTACGCTCGATGCCGGGGTCCACAATGCCGATCTGCTTCGCTATTACTTCGGCGATGTGGTCTCGGTCTTCGGGCAGACCCGAATCTTCGAACCGGTGCGGGTGCGCGCCGATACCGCTGGACCCGGTGGCTATTACGAAAAATGGGCGGAATCCATGCCGGAGCGGATCGAACCGACCGGTGACGATGCGGTCTTCGGGTTGCTCACCTTCGCCAATGGCGCGATCGGGCAGTTCATGGACAACCATGCGGGACATGGGGAAGCATTCGGCCAGCGCCGGGTCTATGGAACGAAGGGGTCGATCACCCCACCGGGCGACCGCAATGGCGGACCGGTGCGCGTGGTGCTCGATGACGGTACGGATGCGAGCGGAGACGCGGTGCTCGATCTGGTTCCCGATTGGCATCTCGATGCGGACGCGGCGATTTTGTTCGAAAGCGACCGGCCAGCGGGCTATTCCTACGATTTCGTTACGACCGATCGCAAACTGCTGGCGCTCGAATATGCCGAGCTGGCGCGCTGCGTGCGCAACGGCACGAAACCAGAAGTCGATGGCGCAGCCGGGCGCGCCGCGGTTGCGATGATCGACGGGCTCTTCGAGTCGCAGGTGCTCGGACGGCCGGTGACGATGGCCGAGATCGAATCCAGCGCGGTCGATGAATGGCAGCGGGAGATCGATGTGCATTACGGTCTGATCTGAACGGCAGGAGCAGGACCGATGAAGCTTTCCTATAGTACTTGGGGGATGCAGCGGACCCCGATCGACGACGCGGTGCGGCATTGTGCGGCGCTCGGATTCGATGGTCTGGAATTGACGGTGATACCTGGTTGGCCGACCGATGCGGCGTTGCTGG
>JBIQLF010000158.1:0-2586 GCA_044464585.1 Thermomicrobia bacterium | reverse complement strand
TGGCCGACCGATGCGGCGTTGCTGGACCGGCCCGGGCGGCAACGCATCCGGGCGCTCTATGACGATGCCGGGATCGAACTCTGCGGAATGTCGGGCAATGTACCGCTGATTCTCGACGATGCCGCGGAGCTCGAGGCAAACGAAGCGCGCTTCCGCACATACCTCGACTTTGCCGCCGAAATGCAACATTCCGGTGAGCGATTGATCGTGACGACCACCAGTGGCGGAGGCGTGGCGGATTGGGAATCGCGCAAATACGAGATCGTCGATCGCGTCGGGCGGCTGGCCGAGTATGCGGACCAGGCGGGCGTGATGGTCGGGATCGAACCTCATGTCGGTGCGGCCCTGCGCTTGCCGGCCGATGTCGTCTGGCTGGTCGAGCAAGTCGGTTCCCCCGGTTTGACGATCCATTTCGATATCAGTCACTTCAATGTGCAGGGGATCCCGATGGAGGAATCGATCGCGATGATCGCGCCGGTTTCGCGGCATACCCACATCAAGGACGAGCGGGGCGTCGAACCCGATTTTGCGTTTTTGATTCCCGGTGAGGGGGAGATGGACTATGTCCGCTATCTCCATCTGATGCGGGATGCTGGGTACCGCGGGCATATCGTGGTCGAGATCAGCCTGATGGTGCAGGCGCGTTCGGACTACGATGTTCTCGCCGCCGCGACCCAGACTTATGATGTCGTTTCCCGCGCCTTCGAAACCGCGGGTATCGACCGGAGCAGCGTATGACTGGCATCGACCGAACCAACGATCTGGATGTGATTGCGCTCGGCTCGATCATGGCCGAGATTTCCCCGCCGGAGCACAGCACACGGGTCACCGAGGCAGCGTCTCTGGTGATGGTGCAGGCCGGTTCGGCAACCACCTTCGCGCTTGCCTTTCAGAAGCTGGGTGGGCGGCTCGGATTCATTTCCCGTTTGGGTGAGGATGAGGTGGGCGAATGGATTCGCGCCTCGCTAGAAGCCGAAGGTGTCGATACCGCCGAAGTGCGCGCGGTTCCCGGCCAATTGACACCGATTTCATTAGCGAGCGTCGATGCGGCCGGAAACAAGACCTTTGCCTATTATCGTTTTCCTGGGTATAGCGAACCGTTGGGAACGCTGAAATCGGAGGACGTACCGGACGCGTTTCTCCGGCGGGCCGCCATCTTCGATCTCACCGAAAGCAGTCTGCGTCCGATCGAATCGCGAGCGGTCGGTTTGGAGCTGGCGCGGCGCAGCCGGGCGCTGGGCGTGCGCGTCTGTGTCAATCCGAACTACCGGCCAACCGCGTGGAAGGGCGGGGAAGACGAAGCGGTTGCGGTGCTGAAACAGGCGATGAAGCTGGCCGATCTGGCGATCATGAATAGCGAAGAAGCCTGCCTGATTTCGGGCGAGACCGATCCGGCACGCGCGCTGCAATGGCTGGCGGTGAATGGTCCGGGGCTGGTGGCGGTGACTCGCGGGGCACTGCCCGCGGCTCTGATCGTCGATGGGCGCATCAGCGAGATTCCGGCCGTGCCTGCCAAGGTCGTCTGGGATATCGGCGCGGGCGATACGTTCCACGCGGCGTTTCTGGCGCATTACACCGCCGGAAACGACCCGCACGAAAGTGGCCGGTTCGCCGCCCAGGCGGCCGCGCTCAAGATCGAGCGGCCGCCCACCATCGACCAGCTTCCGACGCGGGATGAGGTGCTGGAAGCGTTGCAAGGATAGAGCTCAGTCGCCGGGTTCGAGACGAGTGATTCCCGGTACACGATCGAAGTCTCGGTCAAACGTGTAGATCTCGCCTTTGCAGTGTGCCAGACCCAGCCTAGCGTGGTAGCAGTCGGCGAATGACAACTGCGGGATTGACATATAGAGGGCAATCGTCGGTTCTAAATGAGCTCGTTCTCCCGGGAGCATTGAGATGCCTGGAATGGCCATCACGGCCAGCAGCGATTCCGCTATCGCTATGCGATCGAGGCGATAGATTCGCTCCAACACGTAGGCAGTTTCGAAAAGAACGGTCATCGAGATCAGGCCCCGCACTTGACCATCGTCTATCTGTTCCAGCAGGCCGGTGGAAGGGGGCGACTGGACGACGTTGTCGTCTGCGATATGTCGCACGAGCACATTCGTCTCAAGAAAGCGCAGTGGAGTCAACTCCTGCTTTCCGACTGCAGATAGTCTTCGACAACCGCTGCGGCAATCGCCTCTTTCATCTCAGCGATCGTCGGAGCGGAAATGGCTGGATCGATGTAGGGTTTGAGCATTCCTGCGGTTCCACGGACGTGTTCACGGCTCGTCGTTACAGAGACCATCCCATTCTCGATCCGCCAGACGAGGTTATCGCCCTCTTTCATTCCAAGCTGTTCGCGAATCTCGATTGGGATCGTTGCTTGTCCTTTTCGAGTGAGCTTCGAGTGGTAGTAGCGACTGTGCGACATAGGCATCCTCGACAGGCCGAATTCGACGTGACTGTACCCCCTTATTGTACTACCTTGATCCTCCAGGTACTACCGGGCCGTATCGATACATTGTTTATTTCTTTGTCGAGTACTACAGTTATTGCCAAATTCTATTTCACTCAAGGTGTGGGGATGGTCGATCTCAACGC
>JBIQLF010000157.1:0-5669 GCA_044464585.1 Thermomicrobia bacterium | reverse complement strand
CAGTGTCACAAAGGCAACGGATGTGGTCCCATTTCGCAAAGTGTACGGAAGTGAGACCCCGGACCCCGGACCCCGCTCACTCCTTCACCGTCACCGTGATCGATTCGGCCGGATCGACCGTGCAGGCGATATTGAATTCGCCCGGGTTCGGGAAGCGCTGGATATAGGTTTGTCCCGGTAGAACCACGAACGGTCCCGCCCGCAATGGCACCGAATCCTCATTGGTGACCGAGATAGCGGCTTGCTCGCCCGGTTCGAAGGTGATTTCGGTCGGGAGCGTGATCGCCGAAAGCAGTGTCGAGTTGTCCACGGCCACGCCAGCGCCCTTCGGGATGACGAACGAAAGGCCTTCGGGTTCCTTGCTGCCATTCCACTTGTAACTGAAGAGCGCCGCGACCAACAATCCGAGACCGACCCCGCCGACAGCGAGATCGGTCAACAGGCGCCGCCGCGTCGATTTCTGCGGCTCGCTTTGGTTTTCGACCGGCGAGGTGGCCGGAGTATCTTCATACCCCGGCCCATCTCCGGGCTGTTGTTGCATATCCATTCCTGATTTCTCCTGCGGGCGCCCGCTCCGATGCGCATAAAGGGACCACCCTGTGACATTGCCATGATGACGGTCGCAAACGTCATCGAGCTCTGACGCCCCCGCGAACCCCGCAGGGGTCTTGCTTTGGCAGCCCGGGGATTCGTCCCCGGGCGATCTCGACAACGTGCTCATGTGCGATGCCGGCTACGTGCGCGACCGTCATCATGGTGACGCCGCGGGTTCCGGTCGCGCGATCCGGATGGAACCCCCGGACCGCGCGATGGAACCCTGGCCGTTGCTACATCGTGGGCGATGCCGCTGGCGTGGCCCCGGGCATGTCGCCCAACAGCGCTGGGGCCGGTCGCGACCACGCGCCCTCGATGGTCAGATCGCCCAGCTCGATCGATTCGACCTCGTCATCGACAGGGGCGGTGCGTTGAACCGGCACATTCACCGTTACCTCACCGGCATGCTCGAAGGTCAGCGTCAGCTCGAAGCTCATACCCGCATTCAGATCCTCGGTCAGCCCGATCATCATGATGTGATAACCGCCTGGCGCAAGCTCGACGGTCTCCCCGGCCGGAATCTCCAGACCGTTTTCGAGCGGGCGCATCTCTTTCACCCCATCGTTGTCCTTGACCTCATGAATCTCGACAACATGGGCGACCGGCGCCGATGCCGCAACCAGCCGGTCGGATTCGGATCCGTTGTTCGTTACGGTGAAATAGGCGGCGCCGTTCCCACCGTCGCCATGGCTCTCGTGCATCCCGGCCATCGGGGATGCTTCCGGGGTGCCCATATCGTGCGCCGCAGTGAGCCCTGGCCATCCAATCAACCCAACCAGCGCAACCAGCGCCAGAAAACGAAGTGCGATGCGTGTCATAGTCCTCTATGCTCCTCGATTGTTCACGGGCGCGTTGCCCGCGACGAGACGACCGGCGAATCGTTCGCCAGTCTCATTCCGTTACCAAATGCCGGACGTCCTCCGCGATCATCAGCGGATCCGTTCCGTAGGGATAGGTCAACCGCAAACGGCCTTCCGTGTCGATCACATAGATCAGCGCCGTGTGATCGATCAGATACCCGGTCGACGAATTGGGGTACTCGACCCGCTTGATGGTGACGCCGTAGTCCTGCAGGAACCGCTCGGTCTGGGCATCGTCGCCGCGCAGGCCAATGAACCCGGGATCGAAGAAATTCAGATATTCCTTCATCCGCTCCTGGGTGTCGCGTTCCGGATCGAATGTCACCAGGAGGAAATCCACCCCCGCTGTTTCCTCGCCCAGCTCGTCCTTGACGATGGCGAAATCGTTCAGGGTCGTCGGGCAAAGATCGGGGCAGGTGGTATATCCGAAATAGATCAGCGTCACCGTGCCTTTTTGCTGCGAGAGGCTGAACGGATCGCCATTCTGGTCGGTCAGATCGAGCGGAGGCGCGATGGCCGCCGGACTGATTTCGCCACCTTTGAACTGGTACGCCTCGGTGCGCGTCGTCGCCCAGTAGATGACGCCAGCCGCCGCGATCGCCAGCACGGCGACGAGCGCCAGGAGCTGATTACGGCGTCGAGAAAGCAGATTCATGGTTCGTCTCCTCCCGGTCTCGCTAGAACGGCGACCAGGTTGCGTACTCGTTGAGCCGGCTCAACGAGTTGGTCAGTAACAAAACGGCGATCAGCAGCACCAGCGCGCCGCTCAGTTTTTGCACCCGCGGCAACCATGCCCGGAAACGGGACGATTCGTTCATGAACCGGTCGACCAGTACCGTAGCCACCAGGAAGGGAACCGCCAGACCCAGAGAATAGATCGCCAGCAGACCGACACCCTCCCGCACGGTCGCATCGGCCGCGGCAATGGTGAGAATGCTGGCCAGCGCCGGACCGATACAGGGCGTCCATCCCGCGCCGAACGCCACCCCGATCACGAACACGCCCAACGGGCCGAATGAGCGCCCGCCCAGGTCCATCTTCACGGTCCGATCGGCAAATGGCAGCCGCAGCAACCCGAGCAGATGCAAGCCCAGCACCGCCAGCAATACCCCGCCGATCCGCGCGATCCAGATACGGTATTCCTGTAACCAACCGCCGATCGCCGTTGCCGATGCGCCGAAGATCATGAAGACGAGCGTGAACCCGAACACGAAAAGCAACCCGTTGCTGAACGTCGCGCGGCGGGCGCGGCGTCTGGTCGCCGGATCCTGCGATCGCAATTCGGAAAAGCTCATCCCGCTGATGACCGCGGCATAGGTGGGAATCAGGGGGAACACACAGGGCGAAAGGAAGCTCAGCAATCCGGCTGCAAATGCGACCGGGATCCCCACCCGCGCCACCGTCGAAACGACCTGGCTGGCCTCGGTCACATTCCCGGCGAGCGCATCTTCGATCAAGGCCAGATCAGCGGCATTGTCTTCGACCAGCGCGCCCTTCCAACGGTAGAGCACGGCGCCATCACGACCGATCAGCACTGTTTCCGGCACACCGGTTGTTTCGAAAACGCGGCTGAATCGGTTGGAGGGGTCGCGCCAGATCGGAAATTCCGCGCCCAGATCGGTGGCGAAGGCCCGCACCGTGTCATCCTGTCCGGCCCGGTCGATGCTGACGCCGATGACCTGCAAACCTTGATCCGCATAACGCTGGCCGAGCGTTTGCAACCAGGGCATCTCCTCCTTGCAGGGGGTGCACCAGGTGGCCCAGGTATTGAGCATCACCACATCGCCCCGCAGATCGGCGAGCGAAACCTCGCCCCCGTCGAGCGCCGTCGCGGTGAAATCCGGTGCGGTGCTGGCCGAGACCGTGCCGGCCAGCATGATCGCCAGCGCCACCAGCCCGATCGCAGCGAGCGTGGCGTGCGCCAGTGATCGATGGAAGCGCCGGCGGTTTTTGGCTGCCGCCCGGTCGCGCTTCCCGAAAGCGTCGTCCATGGTTCCCGTTCCTGTTTCCATCCGAAGACCGCCAGGAGATGACGCGGAGCGCGAGGGCAGTCCTGCCGAACCGGAGTCCTCGATGCGCGTCGTTCAGGCGATCGCCGAGCCAGCACACGCCGTGCGGCCCGAAACGCAACTGGTTAGATGGACTCTGGGGGCGGCGGGTCTGGCGGCGTCGCGATACCGCTCAGGATTGCGGTGGGACCGAAGGAGATGCGCAGCGGTTCGCTATCGAGCGGCTGCAGCGCGTTCGAACCGGACACGATCGACGTCGGCGGCAGATCGAGCGTGGCGCCGACTGGTTGTTGCGAGGCCGGATCGCTCCCGCTGCCGAGCAGCGGCGCGCAATGCTCGCGGGCGGTCGCCTCCATCGACGCATTCGATCGATTCGAATCGGCTGCCTGCCCATGGAGGTGCGCGGGCGAATCGGACGCATCCGGATCGAATGTCACCGGTGAATGATGCGCAATCGACTTGGCGCGGCCGGGCGATTCGCTGCCGGCTCCATGGTGCCGGTGCCCGTCCGTCTGATTCAGCATATTCGGGGAAATGAAGATCGAATGTGGCGCGGTCGATGCATCGCACCGGACCGGGATGAACACGAACGAAAGAACGACCATCAGCGAGACCATGGCCATCCCGCGCGCCCGGAATTCAGTTGTCCACCTTGCCAACATCGAAGCTACCTGGTGATCCCGGTGATCCCACCGCCATGGCCCAAGTATGGCATTCCCGATGCCGCGCGCCACCCTGGAACCGCCTCGGAGTCCCCCGGAGTGCGATCCTGACACACACGGGAACGCCGTTGAAACAGATTTGTAATACCGGCGAGGGGTCTTTTCCGGATCGTGATCCGCATCGATGCGAGGTCGGATACGAACCCGATTGCGCGCGTGTGGCGCCCTCCGACCTCCATGCCGGACTGGGACGCATTCCGCTGGTACCATTGGGTATAACGAGCATCTGAAAATGCTTCCGTGCGGTTGTTGCCCCAGCCAGGCAGGCGCCCGATGAACCCTCGACGTTTCGACTCCCTCACCCGGCATTTTGCGGCCCGCATGACGCGCCGGGATACCATTCGCGCCGGTTTCGGGGCGTCGCTGGGCGCTGTTCTGCTGGATACGGCTCCCAGTGCGGCCCAGGATACGAAAACCACCACCGCCGATCGTTTCCTTTCGATCGCCTCCTATCCCTGGGATGGGGATATCGAGACCGCGAAAACCGAGCTGAAACCGCTCCTCCGCCTGATGCAACAGCAGCCCGGCTTCATCACCCTGGCGTTCATCGAAGGCAGCGAAGCACTCTATCTGGTCACCACCTTTCTCGATGAATCGACCTCGGCCGCGGGAATGCACGTGCTGGAGGAATGGATCGTCTCGACGGAGCAGGAGACGCTCACCGACCCCTCCGAACAGGCGCGTGGCGCCAGCTTCCTTCGCTCCAGCCTTGGCGCGGGGTGTCCCTGCCATACCGACGATGACGATCCGTGTGGAGATGACGATCTCGTCTGTTGTCCCACGGGCAGTGGCGATCGTGGATTTTGCATGACCGCGATCACGATCTGCCCGGCATTCGACGAAGAGACCGGCGACGATCAGGCGGCGCCCACGCCTCTGGTTTCCGTTCCCTCGGACGGCACGCCGGTCTGCACCCATGCCGGTTGCACCTGCGTGGGCGGCCAGCCGGATTCCTGCGATGACGGTCTCTCCTGCTGCGGGGCGAATGCCTCGGGAGACGCCGGAGTCTGTATGACGACCTGCCCCTGCGGGTCCGAGGGATGCACCTGCATCGCCGCCGAAGTGAGCACCTGCGACGATGGACTGATTTGCTGCGCTCCTGGTGAGATCGGCGGTGTGGGGACGTGCCAATATGCCTGCACCTGCAGCGGCGAAGGCTGCGCCTGCACGACCGGTCTGGATGGAACCTGCGATACCGGGCTCGTGTGCTGCGGTATCGGTTCGCAAGCGCCCGGTTCCATTGGGGTGTGCCTGACCTTCTGCGATACCAGCGCTCCCTGCCCCGGCGCCGAAGGGTGCGAATGCGGCCCGATCTGGAAATGCAACGACGGGCTGATCTGCTGCGGCGCGGTGCACGACGACGATCCCGGCATTTGCGGAAGCGACTGCTAAGCGCGGCTGCGCAACGAGCTGGCTGCAGACTTGGAACTCCGTGACCTCGGGGGACTCGCTGCGGCGAGGAGGTCCTTCGACTGCGCTCAGGA
>JBIQLF010000156.1:0-5678 GCA_044464585.1 Thermomicrobia bacterium | reverse complement strand
AGGCCGGTGAGTTGATCTTCGGGGTCATATCGGTCGGGTCGAAGAAGAAGGCCGGGTCGTCCGGGTGCTTGCCATAGGCGCTGGCCCGGCTGAAATAGAAGTACGAGCCGACCCCGCCGCCACGGGCGAGCACATCGAGGATGCCGTACATCTCCTCGCCGTCGAGATCCTTACCCGCGAGGAACTCGGAATAGGCTTGCACCTGCTGCCAGGTCTGGGGCGGGCCCCAATCGCCTTCGCCGCCGCTGCTCGCCCATTCGTCCGCAAAGCTCTGGGCCGAAAAGACGTCGGAGCGATAGTTCATGTGGTGGCAGTCGCCGTCGATCGACGCACCGTAGACCACGCCATCCCAGGTGCGAGTCGGTCCTTGCAAATAGGCGACGATATCATCGAAATCGTAAGACGGGTCGTTCTTGACCCAATCGGGCATTGGCAGGCAAAAGCCCCCGCCCAGCATCTCGCCTTCCCAGCCGCCCGAACCTTCGAGCACATCGAAATCGACGGCATTGGAGGAAATCGCTTCGGCCATCTTGGGGTACGAATCGGCCTGGGTGACATCGATCCATTCGATCTTGGCGCCGGTGGCTTCTTCCCAGGCTTTGGCAAGTGGGCGGAAGACATTGTTATGCGCGTTGGCGTTGCTGAGGCCCTGGAAGCGGACCGTCTGGCCCTTGAACTTGCCCTGGTTTTCGGTGGTCAGGCAGAGCTCGCCCACCTTTTCCATATCCGCATCGGTGGGGGTGCCAGAGGGCGGAATCTGCAAGATCTGGGCACGCACATCGTCCTGCGCCAGGGCGCGGGTATACGACTTGCCCAGGATACCGGCCGCGCCCATGGCGGCCGCGGCTCCGGTGGCCGATTTGAGAACCGTTCTTCGGCTCGCACGGAATGGGGACGATATTGTTTCTTTCTGTTTCACTGGCGCCTCCTCGTGCCGGTGTGGTGGGTTCCTACGTCAGAACCCGCGTTCACGTTTCCGAGCGTTCGATCGCTCGCGATCCTGGCCGCCGTCCTGTACCCGCCCTGCCCGGATCGGACCGATCGATTGGCAGAGGCTGGCATGGGACATCGATTCCCTCCTAGTGTTCCAAAGGCAAAACAGGACGTCAACCTGAGTTGCCCGGGGCGTCGGACCCCGGGCAGCCGAATCCGAGCTAACCGATCGACGCCGCGTAGAGCGACTGCTGATTCTCCCGGCCGAGCTGGTCGGTCAAATCCTGCCATTGGGCCGCGGCTTCATCGAGCGCAGTTTGCGCGTCGATCTCGCCCGTGACGGCGCGCGTGTAGGCATCTTCCAGGAGAATCCAGTACTGGCCCGTTCCCGGAATGCGCAGATCGACGATCCGGTTCGGATGCTCGTAGGTGTGCAGAATCGAATCGAGATACTGTTTCGCGTACTCCTCCGGGTACCCGGCCACGGTCCATTCAGCCGCATCGAAATGACTCTTGCGCCATGGGTTCACGCCGGAGGGATGAATCTGCATCCACATCGAGATGTCCTTGCCGCTGAGGTGTTTGATCAAATCCCAGGACGCCTCATCCACACCGCGTTCTTCGGCGGCGTTCATCACATAGCATCCCCAACCGAGGAAGGCGAGATAGGGCGCGTAGTTGTAGGCGCCCATCTCGCCGGGAGCGCCGGTGCCGGTGACGGTATCCCATTCCTTGGTCGACCAGTTGTAGACATCGGGCGACCCGGGCAAGATGGAAAACCCGACTTTGTTCTGGACGATGCTGGTCGGGTTCAGGAACGCGTTCGGTCCGATATCCGCCCACCAGTGCGACATGGTGCCGGTACCGGCCAGAAAATCACCGTAGGCTTTGAGCAAGTCGGCATTGACCTGATCGGGCGGCGCCCAGGGAACCGCGGCAATCATGTCATCCAGCGCGCGCACGAAGGCCGGCGAATTGATCTTCGGCGCCATGTCGGTCGGGTCGAAGAAAAAGGCCGGATCGTCCGGATGCTTGGCATAGGCACTAGCCCGGCTGAAGAAGAAATACGACCCGGTGCCGCCGCCACGGGCAAGCACATCGAGGATGCCGTACAGATCTTCGCCGTCATGCTGTTTGCCGGCCATGAATTCGGAATAGGCCTGCACCTGCTGCCAGGTCTGGGGCGGACCCCAATCGCCTTCGCCACCATCGGCGGTCCATTGCTCGGCCAGCTCGGGCGAGGAGAAGACGTCGGAGCGGTAGTTCATGTGATGGCAATCGCCATCCATCGACGCACCGTAGACCACCCCATCCCAGGTGTGGGTCGGCGCTTTGAGATAGGAAACCGTGTCATCGAAGTCGTATTCGGGATCGTTCAGCAGCCAGTCGGGCATCGGCTGGCAATGCCCCCCACCGAGAATCTCGCCTTCCCAGCCGCCGGACCCGAACAGCACGTCGAAATCGACGGCGTTGGAGGAAATCGCCTCGGCCATCTTGGGATAGGAATCGGCCTGGGTCACGTCGATGAAATCGACGGTCGCGCCCGTCGCTTCCTCCCACGCGCGCGCCAGGGGGCGGAAGACGTTGTTGGCCGCGTTGGCGTTGCTGAGTCCCTGGAAGCGAACCGTCTGGCCCTTGAACTTGCCCTGGTTCTCGGTTTTCAGGCAGAGTTCACCGACCCGTTCCATGTCCGCATCGGTGGGGGTGATCCCCGCTCCCGGAATTTGCAGGATCTGCATGCGGACATCATCCTGCGCCAGCGCGCGCTGGTATGCCTTGCCAATGACTCCACTGGCGCACATCCCGGCGGCGGCGCCAGTCGCTCCCTTGAGCAGCGTTCTGCGGCCAATGCGACGTGGTTCACGCATCAGTCATTTTCCTTTCCGATTCCAACAATCATGTTTCGGGACACCAGCACCGGCGCCACGAGGTGCCGCATCATCGCAATGCAGCCAGGACTTGTCAATTCCTCCCATAGGTGAGCGCACGATCTTTCGCATCCGGAGGTATCGCGCCGCCCTTCATTCGCTGGCGGCAAAGCGTTCCAGCACATTGCGAGTGATCGTCGAAACATTATTGTCACCCGCGTTCCACATCAGACTACCGATCCAGTTGATCGAGCCGGTCGAGAAGACGGCGCCGCCATCGCGATCTTGCAAGTAGGTGAGATCAGCGCGCACGCGCGGTTCTTCGGTGCCGCCCAATCCCGGCAGGACGAACGAACAATCCTCGACCACGAGCTGGTAATAATCGGAATGGCGCAACTCGGTCGTTGCCAGGCGCAGTGTTTCGTCCGGGGTGCCCAGGGTGTAATCGAGCCGGTCGATCTCATCTCCGGCGGCGCCGTTCATGATGAGCCCGAAGTCGCCGATGATCTCCTCGTCCCCCACGCCCTCGAAGATGAACGCCGCCGCCGGATCGAAACTCCCCGGGGTGCGCACATAGCCTGGAGCGCCGCCCCATCCCTCGGATGCAAACCCCACCCCGCACAGACTATTGGGCGGCAGACCACGATTCCGCCACAGACCGCCCATCTCTCCCGTGGTTGCCAGCATCACCTCGCCAGGATGGGAGGTCCATGCACGGATGCCGTTGACCCCTCTGCGCACCTCGATGAAGTGCGGATCGGCATCGTCCATCGCGGTCACCCAATAGAAGCCATTTCCGCCGAGATACATGAATTTGCCGCCGCCGGACAGATATGCTTCGAGACCGCGCAGCATGGGAAAGGTCCAGTACTCGGGATGGCTCCCGGTCAGCACCACGTTGTACTCCGCCAGCAACGACTCCCCGTGCAGATGCAAATCCTCGTCGGTCGCGACGTCGTAGGCGATATTCTGCCGGTCCAGCCATTCGATGAGATAGAGATCGGCCGCGAAGTGTCTGGCCTGGTTGTGCAGCCAATGCAGAAATTGCGGCCGCATGGTCAGCAACGGCCGCAATCGTGACGAATGGCAAATACCGCTGCCATCGGGGTGCAGATCGTAGATCGAGGCGCCGAGCTCCGGATGCGCCAGCAGGAAGCGATCGAGCGGTTTCGCGTCCACTTCGACATCGGTCGATTTTTCGATGAATTCCGGATTGGTCCAGATCACCTGGAATTGCTTTTCGTTTCCATAGGCGAGATAAGTATTGGTCGGAGCCAGGAAGAGGACCCGCTCCTTCGGGGTCGCGACAGCCGGTCGCAGATAGAAGGGAACGTAATCGTAGACGCCCCCGGCTTCCAACCGGACGGCATAGACACCGGAATGCCAGGCGGCGCTGGTGGAGACGACCAGATCGGTTTCCCAGGCGCAGTCGTCCAGGTCGTCCTCATGGAACCAGATGGCGCCATACTGGCCCGGGTTCTGATCGAACGAAACGTGGCTCCCATCCCAGTTGGCGCCGGTGACGGCGCGCATCGGCCGGTTGGCGGCGTATCCGTGCCGGTCGTTGCCGGAAATGTCGACGATCGAGCGCCCAGCCACATCCCGGGAGAAATCCCAACAGCCGATCAATCCATCGGAGAGGTCGAGCGGATTGCCATCCATTGCCAGATGCTCGATCTCCGCGCCAGTCAGATCGCGCGCCCAACATCGCGGGCGGTCCACCTTCCCGTTGAAACAATCATGCGGGATCGCCACCCCCTGTTTGCGCGGCGCGAGCTCACGTGCCCCGATGACGAACGAGCCATCCTCGAGAACGATCTCGCGCCCGGCCGTACCGGTCACGCTCCGATGTCCGGCGTTCAACCAGCGGCGTTTGCATTCCACGATGTCGAGTTGGAGAGCGCCAGTCCCGGCCGAAAGCCGCGCCGCGACGAAATACCATCGTCCCGCGATCAGCGGCTGGTCGTCCCGCACGTGGAACGGGCCGAGCGCGTCCCGCCCCTCGAAGGTGAGCATGCCATCGGGCGTCAGGGCGAGCGCAAATCCGCGCCCGGTCTCCCGGTCCCATCTGGCGATGATGCCCTGCGCGTGGGTGTGCTGGGCGAGACTGGGCTGGATCCAGCATTGGAGGGTCAGCCCGGCGTTCGACCCGGTCGTGCCGGCGCCCGGAACCGTCACGTAGGATCCGATGGCGATCTCCTGGAGACGGCCCCGATAGGACCCGCTGGCCGCCGATTCGATCACTTGGTCGCGCGTGGGGTCCGGTTCGTGGAAGTAGTGGTCGAAGCGAATGATGTCCGCGCGGAATTCAGGTTCGGTCGTGCTGACCTTGATATGGAGCTCCTCCCCCTGGCGAACGCTCAATTCATTCGCGTAGCCCATGATGTACACCGGCTGCCCGGTTTCCTGGTTCGCCTGCAACGATCTCCCCTTTCCGTGGTCGAGTTTCCGAACGACATCCCACTGATCGCCGCAGTGTATGCGTTCTTGCTATCGTGTTGGCGGGTCGCTTTCCAGCGACGTGGAATATTCTTTCGAGCATGAGGAGGGTTTGGTGTCGATCGAAGCGAACAAGACCGTCGTCCGGAGTTTTTTCGAGCGGGCGTGGAATCTGGGGGACGCGACCGCGATCGATGCATTCATCGCGGAAGATGCGGGCGGCAACGATCCCGATTTCGGAGCCGGGCGCGAAGGGTTTCGACGCCACTGGGCCGAATGGCGCGCGGCATTTCCCGATCTCCATTTCGAGATCGTCGAGATGATCGGTGAGCGGGATTATGTTCTCTGTCGCTGGATTCTGACCGGCACCCACACGAACGAATTTCAGGGCGTAGCGCCGAGCGGCAGACAGATCCGGGTCGAAGGGATGAGTCTCGA
>JBIQLF010000155.1:0-5705 GCA_044464585.1 Thermomicrobia bacterium | reverse complement strand
CGCTCAATTACGCATCAGACGTCTGAGTCCTGAGTCCTGAGTCCTGAGTCCTGAGTCCTGAGTCCTGAGTCCTGAGGACTCAGGACTCAGGACTCAGGACTCAGGACTCAGGACTCAGGACTCAGAGCAACCCCAGCACCGCGTCGATTGCGCCACCGGCTTTGCTCAGGATCTTCTTGCGGGTTTCCTTGCCGCTGCGCGGCGCGAAGACGACGCCGATCACCATACCCCAGAAGAAGTATTTGAACCCAACCCGGGTTTTGCCGATCATGATGCAGGCTCCTGCGCCCAACCGGTCGGATTTGCGGCCGTGGCGTACCACTCAGGGGGAAGGTTGCGGTCTTCGACCGGTTTCCAGCTTTCCATTCCGGTCAGTCGAAAGAGCGAATCCTCGACGATTTCCTCGATATGCGCGCGCGTTGCCCTCCCCGAACGCGGGGCGGTCCAGATGCCATATGCGGCCCCGGCCATGGCGCCGATCATCGCGCCCTTCCAAAATGCCATCGATCGAGATCCTTCGCTCACAGACGCGGACGGTCGTTTTCCAAGTCTAGCAAACCCCCTCCGGATGTTCGGATTTCCGAACTCGCGGTATGCTGTGGGCCGCCTGGCGCTGTTCGCGCCCGGCCCGGCCGTTCGCAGCAGCCCGCCAGATTGGACTCCTGCCACGAATGCCTCGACTCAGCAAGACCCACGCACAGGCGCTTTCCGAGCTCCGGGATATTGGCGCGCGGTCACTCGATCCAACCCGGATGGGGCAGGCGCTCATCCAGCGCCTGGAGCGCGCCATTGGCTGGGATGGCTACCGGTTGTTCGGAGTCGATGGCCGGACACTGTTGATCAACCGGCTCATCTCCTCCAGCGATAACGACCATCGCGCCCGGCGGGAATGGCTGGAGGAGGTTTATCTCGACGACCGGGCGCTGCCCTATTTGCATTTCTCGGAAATTGCGCGGGCACGGTTGCGAGCGGTGGCGTATCAGCCCGTGCAGGAACAATCGTGGGGCTATCCGGCGCATATGCTGGCGGGTATCGATCCCTCGGAGCATACGTCCTACTACTTCGAATCTGAAAGCCCGGTCGGCGGTACCCTCCATGCCACATTCGAATCGAACAACCGGCAGATCGCGGTGCTGCAGGCCTACCGCCGCGATCCGAACGCGCAATTTCGTCCCACGGATGTTGCACTCATGCAGCTGGCCGCGCCGATCGTAGGACAGGCTCTGGGGACGGCGATGGCGCGCGAGCATGCGTTCGACCATCGAACGGCGACTACTGCCCCGAGCGGGATCGTGTTGATCGGTCCGGATTTCGATATCGAATTTTCCACACCGGCTGGCGAAAACTGGCTCGATCGCTTGCGGGCCGCGGAACCGGATGGGGCAACCCCCTTGCCGGCAGCCCTTTGGTCGGCGGTGAAGGGACTCGGTCAGCAATCCGCCGGGGCATTGCGCGTCTCGGCGATGACAGCAGACGGGCCGGTCACCGTGGAAGCATCTGCTGGCGGTCCCGGGATGACCGCGGTGGTCGTGACTCCGCAACACCCGGAATCCCCATCGGCCCCGCCAGCGCATTGGGGACTCACACGCCAGCAGGAACAGATTGCCATGCAGGTCGTGGCGGGAGCGAGCAACCGAGAAATTGCCGGGCGCCTTTTCGTAAGCGAGCACACGGTGGAATGGCATCTGCGGCAAATCTTCCGCGCGCTCGATCTTTCTTCGCGCACGCAGTTGCAGGCCCGGTATTTTCGCGATGCCGGTCTCGCTCACTATCAGGATGCTGCCGTGGACGATACCGGCGTCCACACGCTGAAGGACGCACGGAAACCGGTATCGTGAATGGGACGTTGCGGGGCAGTGGCTCGATCACCGCGCACGATCATTGCGGCGGGCGAGCCTGGCGCTCGCGCCAAGGTGACCTTGGGGGGCGACAGCAGCATCGAGCCACATGCTCCTCCGACAAATCGCACTCGGTCGTTCATCCTGATCTTGTCCAACTCGATCGAATCCATTCGCGGCAGTCGAGGCGCCGTCCCCCTTCTTTCGCACCGAGTACGCATACGGCCCGGATCGTGCCGGGCCGTGTGCGCGGAGAAGCGGGTGTGAGGATCAGGCGACCGTGAAGCTCCGGACCATTCCGAGGAGCAGGGCTGGCATCTCGGTTTCGGGATCGATCACCCAGCTCGTGGCCGTGTAGATGCCCGGTTCCAGATCGAGCTCGAGGATCGTGCCGTATCCCGGGGACGCGACCGCGGTGTAGGCGACCCAGACCATCGAGAGAAACTCGGCCGAGGGGGTGCCCGCTTCCATGTCCTGGAAGAATCGCTGGAAATCGTCCGCGGTGAGCTCGGTCTGCGTGCGGAAGAGCACCATTTGCCGCGGCTGCTCACCGGTATTGGTGATATTCCAGAGGTGAGTTCCGGCCGTGACCGGATCGGTGGACAGACCGAAGGCGACATCCTGCAATTCGAGGGTGACCTCGGCAACCACCTCCGCGGTTGGGGTTCCAGTCGCTGCCGTGACCGTGAACGGCGTGAGGGTCATGATCTCCTCGCCGCCTTCCGGCTGATACGACGCGGCCAGTTGCCAGACACCCGGTTCCAGATCGACGATGAACTCGGTCGATCCGCCGAGAAGCGCATAGGAGCCGCCGCCGTAAACCCATTCGTCGCTCGGCGTGTCATCCCGCGCCATTGCCAGCGCCTGCTGGCGGGCCGTTTCGGGATCCAGCCCCTCGGGCATTTGCATGAAATCCAGATAGACGGCCATGCCTTCGACGCTGGTGAGCACGACATGCAGTTGACCGGCGCGAGCCTCGGTGGTCGAGAATATGAAGCCATCGAGACTGCCATTTGCCACGAGCGTGGGAAGACCGAAGGAGCCGATTCGAGTGTTGCCGAATGCAGGATCGATCTGATCGATCTGCGCCATGGCTGGCTGCACCGCATTCCCGATCGAAAGCACTCCCAGAAGCAATGCGCCAAAGAACGAAAGAACCCGTTTCACCTATGGAACCTTTCCGCTCGTGGGCGTTTCCAGCCGGGTGACGTCTTAGACCCGGCCGGCGCCCCTTCTTAACCGTGATGCACCATTCGCATCCGAGCACCAGCATAGGGGGCCGGCTTCCCCAATGTCCCCACGGAAATCCGGGGTTTTCCGGTACTGTTCCGCAAGGAGGAAGAGAACGAATGCGTATTCGGGAAATCGAGGTCATCGGGCTGGTGGGCGCCACACCGGAAGGTGGGTGGAGCAACGAACTGAAACCGGACGATTCGGTGCACACCCTGGTCGTGGTGCGGACCGATGAAGGGATCGAGGGGTACGGCGGAGCATTCACCAATGCCGGTCTGGTGCGAGCCGCGGTGACGGTGCTCGAACCACTCTGGCGAAACGAAACCGCCATCGAGCCGGAACGGGTGAGCGAGAAGCTGCATCAAAACACCTTCTGGCTCGGGCGGGGTGGATCGTTGACCCATACGATCAGCGCGATCGACATTGCGCTCTGGGACATCCTCGGCAAGGCAACCGGGCAACCGGTGGGCCGGTTGCTGGGCGGGCGCTATCGGGAGCGGGTGAAACCGTATGCGTCGGTGCTGATGGACCAACCCGGACCGCTGCGCGAGTTGATGCTCCGGCTGCGCGAAGACGGATATCGCGCGGTCAAGATGGGTTGGGGACCGTTCGGGCGCGCGAGTCATGCGCTGGATGAAGAGATCGTGCGCACGGCTCGGGAAGCGCTCGGACCCGAGGTCGATCTGATGGTCGATGCCGGGGGCAGCGATGCCTTTTGGCCGAATGGTTACGCCTGGGCTCTGCGCACCTCGAGCATGCTGGCCGACTACAACGTGGTCTGGTTCGAGGAAGCGCTGAAACCGGACGCACTCGACGATTTCGTGGCGCTGCGACGCAATTCCGCGGTGCCGATCAGCGGGGGAGAGGTGCTCACTCGGCGGCAGAGTTTCGTGCCGTGGCTTTCGGCGGGCGCATTCGATATCGTGCAGCCCGATGTGTGCAAAGTCGGAGGCATTAGCGAGGAACGCCGCATCGGCTGGTATGCCGAGGAATTCGGGGTCAAGCTGATCCCCCACGGTTGGAATACCGCTGTCGGGCTGGCCGCCGATTTGCAGCTCGCCTCGGCGATCCCGGGCACCGACCGGGTCGAATATCTGCAAGGCTCACCCTATATCGACGACATCGTTACCCAACCGTGGCAGCTGGACGCCGACGGTATGCTCACCATCCCCGATGCCCCAGGGCTTGGTATCGAGATCGACTGGGAGATGCTGGCCAAGTACCGCGACGAGTCTTGAGTTCTGAGCTTTGAGTCTTGAGTAGATTGGATCTTCCCTTCCCGGTGCTAGGAAGAGCGAACGACTCAAGACTCAAAACTCACGCCTCACGACCCCAGGATTGCTGTGATTTCATCGGGGGAAAACCCGACCTCGGTCAGAATCTGGGTGCTTTGTTCGCCGAGGGCGGGCGGGGGCGTGCGGACCTCCAGCGGCTCGCCGCCGACGCGATAGGGAAATCCGGTGAGACCGATGTTTCCGATGGTGCTGTGCTCGGCCGAAAGACGCAATCCGCTGTGGGTCACCTGGGGATCGGCGAAGACCTGAGCGATGTCGTTGATCGGACCGCAGGGCACGCCAGCTTTGTCGAGCAGGGCGACCACATCGGCGGTGGTTCGCCTGGCGAGATTGGCTTCGAGCGCTTCGTAGAGAGCGGTCTTGTGGGCGTTGCGGTCGGCATTGGTGGTGAAACGCGGATCGGCGGCTTCCGCTGGCATCTGCAGCGCCTCGCAGAATTTCTGCCAGAGCCGGTCGTTGCCGACCGCGATATTCACGAATCCGTCCCCGGTCGCGAAGGTGTCGTAAGGAACGATGATGGCATGGGCATTCCCTTGCGCCACCGGCACCGTCCCGTTCGTGAAATAGGTGCCGGCGTGATAAGTCAGCAAGGCGATCTGTCCGGCTAGCATGGAGACATCGATATACGTCCCCTCGCCGGTGTGCTCGCGCCCGTAGAGTGCGGAGGCGATCGCGAAGGCGGTGAACATCCCGGCGCTGATATCAGCGACCGGCGGACCGGTCTTGGTCGGACGGCCGCCTTTTTCGCCGGTGATGCTCATCATCCCGCTCATGCCCTGCACGATCAGATCATAGGCGGTGCGCCCGGCGGATGGGCCCGATTGACCGAAACCGGAGATCGAGGCAAAGACCAGGCGCGGATTGCGTTCCTTGACCGTCTCGTATCCGAATCCGAGCCGCGCGATCGTGCCGGGCGAAAAGTTCTCCACCAGCACATCGGCCGATTCGATCAAGCGCCAGAGCGCGTCCTTGCCCAGATCGGATTTGAGATCGAGGGTGATCGAGCGCTTGTTGCGATTGACCGAAAGGAAATAGGTCGCTTCCTTGCCGATGAATGGTGGCCCCCAGGCGCGGGTATCGTCCCCGCTCTCCGGCCGTTCCACCTTGATGACATCGGCGCCCATATCGCCCAGCATCATGGTGCAATACGGTCCGGTCATGACCCGCGTCAGATCGACAACGCGAATGCCCTCCAATGGGAGCCTCGATGCTCGTTCGGTCACGCGAAATCGGTCCTTCCCGCGGTCGTGGTTCGTCGGATTCGGTAGGAGTGGAGTGTAGCATTCTGAGTCCTGAGTCCTGAGTCCTGAGTCCTGAGTCCTGAGTCCTGAGTCCTGAG
>JBIQLF010000154.1:0-5729 GCA_044464585.1 Thermomicrobia bacterium | reverse complement strand
GCTCCGACCGGTCATCGATTTCCCCGATGCGGGTGAGCGTGTGGTCGATTTCTTCCAGTGCCGTGCGAAGACCATCGAACCGCTCGGGCGGAATCGTCAACAACAACTCGTAATCCTCGCCGCCGCGGGTTGCCAGATCGAGCCAGCCATCCGGAAAGAGCGCGCGAATTGCCGCGGCCACCGGAAGGGCATTCAGAGCGATCGTGGCATCGACACCGCTGGCAGCCAGGATCTTCGGCAAATCCCCGAAAAGTCCGTCGCTCAGATCCATCGCGGCGGAGGCCCCGTGCGCCAGCGCGAGTTGCCCGGCGCGCACCCGCGGTCGAGGCCGGGTATGCGCCGCGATCAGCAGCGGCGCGGTCGCCGCCGAGCGGCGCGCATCATCCTCCGGTAGATCGAGCAACGCCAGCCCAGCGGCGGCGGCCCCGAGGGTTCCAGTCACCGCGATCGCGTCTCTCGGCTGTGCTCCATTGCGCAGCAATGCGCGTTCGTGCGTTGTCTGCCCCAACACGGTGACATGAATTCCGAAATCGTGTGGCGCACGGACGATATCGCCGCCGGCGAGCACCACGGCCTCGGCCATGGCAATCTCGCCCATCCCGCGATAGAGTGCCCGCAGGTCGTCGACGATCTCGTTGCCGGTCAGGGCAAGGGAAACGGTCGCCAGTTTCGGTGTGCCGCCCATCGCCGCGATATCGGAAATATTGACCGCCAGCGATTTCCAGCCCAGATCTTCCCAGGACGTCCAGTCGGTGCGGAAATGGATCCGATCGATCAGCGAATCGGTCGTGACCAGCACCGATTCGCCGGGGGATGGTCGCCAGATCGCCGTGTCATCGCCGATACCGATCGAAACGTTCTCGTTCGACCGGACCGCGTCCGGCAACGCATCGCGCAACCGCCGGATCAACGCGAACTCGGAGATGTCACGCACGCGCTCAGACACGATCGAATGCCTTTCGGTAGGACGCGGCGGTCAGCTCGGCCGTTCGTTGCCAGGTGAACGATGCCGCTCGGAGCGGTCCGGCTTCGCGAAGCCGGTGCCGCAGCTCCGCATCGTGCAGAAGCGTGTCCAGAGCGACGGCGATCGATTCGGCGTCGGGCGTCGTGTATATGACCGACTTGCCCCCGACCTCGGGCAGAGACGATCGATCGGTTGCCAGACAGGGCGCGCCGCAGGCCATCGCTTCCAGCAAGGGCAACCCAAACCCCTCGTAGAGCGAGGGGAGAACAAAACAATCGGCCGTGGAATACCAGAATGGCAATTCCGCATGGGGGACGAAATCGACGAAGCGAATCCGGTCTCCGATGCCCGTCTCGCTGATCGCCCGGTCGATCGCATCCGTCGACCATCCCGCTCCGCCGGCATGGATCAGCTCGTGCGGTACGGTATCGGCAAGAGCCGCGAATGCGCGAATGAGCGCCGGCAGATTCTTGCGCGGCTCCCGGGTGCCAACCGCCAGCACGAATGGCCGGGTCAGCTCGTTTCGTTGGCGGAATGCGACGATTTCCTCGCCCGCCGGTCGTCGAAACCGTGAATCGACTCCGAGCGGCGTCACATCGATTCGGGCGGGATCGACCCGCAGCAATTCGACGACATCGTTTTTCGTCGCTTCCGAGACCGCGATGACCCGCGCTGCCCGATTCGCGGCCGAACGTACCGCCCGGGAAAGATAGGCGGCGCGCCGCTTCGGCACATGCTCCGGCCATTTCAGGAATGCCAGATCGTGGATCGTAACGATGCCCGGCACGCGCAACCGGTTCGGCAGCGCGAACGCCGCGCCGTGGAACAGATCGAGCCGGTCGTGCCGGATCGCCAGCGGGAGCCCCGTTTGCTCCCATGCGATACGCAGCGCCCGGTTGCGCGTGAACGCGGGCGCTGGTCGGAGATCGAACCGCCCCATGGGGTCGATCGCTTCTGCCTCGGTATAGAGCAGCAACGCATCGTCCGGCAGCGCCTCGGGCAACGCCGAGAGCAGCCCGCGCAGATAACGGTCGATACCCGATTGGCGGTATCCGGATTCTGTGGAAAGCAGCAGTCCGTTCATTCCAATGCGCATGGCGGGAGTGTCCAGTGTCCGGCGTTCAGTGTCCAGTGGGGTCGACGCTCCTGGATGCAGTTCAGCGTCCCTCGGCTTCGATGTGACGAACGCAATTCCCCGCATGTCCGCTGTCGACGCACCCAAGTTCCTGCCGCGATTGTTCCCAGTTCACGAGACTCCGAACCCCAAGATGGTATCCTCGCAGGGACATCATTTTCCCGCGCGTCTGCCCCGGACGCGCCTTGGCCGCCCCTCCGGGAGTGGATACGCTGACGACCGATCTCGAACCGACCAAACCGAAACGAACCCGCCGCAAGAAGCCGGTCGAGCAGGTCGATGCCGCGGTCGAAGTTCCGGTACCCGCGGACGATCACATTCCAACGCCACGATTCGAACCGACCCCGGTGCAACGGGCGGCGATCGAACAGTTTTCCGCGCTCTATCCCTTTCCGCTCGATGCATTCCAGCAGGAAGCCATTGCCGCGCTGATCGATGGCGATTCGGTGATGGTGGCCGCGCCCACCGGCACCGGCAAAACCGTCGTTGCCGAATATGCGGTCTATACCGCATTCCGGCGCACCGGCCGAGTGATCTACACCACCCCGATCAAAGCGCTGTCCAACCAGAAATTTCGCGATCTGCGCCAGCTCTATGGCGATCAGGTCGGTTTGCTCACGGGAGATGTGACCGAAAACAAGGATGCGCAGGTGGTGGTGATGACCACCGAGGTGCTGCGCAACATGTTGCTGCAAACCCCCTGGGATATCGATGATGTCGATACGGTCATCTTCGACGAGATTCATTTCCTGGCCGATCCCGAACGGGGGACCACCTGGGAAGAATCGATCATTCTCTGCCCGGAGCACGTGCAGCTCGTCTGTCTTTCCGCCACGGTTTCCAATGCCGAGGAAATCGCCGGCTGGATCGGACGCACCCACCGGCCGATCCGCCTGGTGACGCACTACGAGCGGGCGGTGCCGCTCTCCCTGTACTACTTCGTCGATGCCAAACTCCATATGGTGGTCGATCCCCATGGGGATGTCATCGAGACCTTTCCGAATACCGGGGGTGAGGCCAGGCGGCAGATCGGCCGCCGCAGCTCGGCGCGCGGTCATCTCGAACGCAACGCCCAGACGATCGACGAACCCGCCGCGCACGAGATCGTCGATGAGCTGGCCGCGCGGGATATGCTGCCGGCCATCTATTTCCTTTTCAGCCGCAACGATTGCCAGGTGTTTGCCGAACGATTGGCCGCCATGCGGCCGGGTCTGGTCGACAGGACGCAGGAAGCGCGGATCGAGTCGGTGCTGGCCACCACCCTGGCTGCGCTGCGGCCGGAAGATCACGAACTGGATCAGGTGCAGCTCATCACCCGGCTGGCGCGCCGGGGTATCGGTTTTCACCATGCCGGGTTGTTGCCGATTCTGAAGCAATTGGTCGAAGTGCTCTTCGGGCTGGGGTTGATGCAGGTCGTTTTCGCGACCGACACGCTCGCGCTTGGGGTGAACATGCCCGCCCGGTCCGTGGTCATTGGGCGCATGAGCAAGTGGGATGGCCGCCGCCGCCGGGTGCTGAAACCGAACGAATTCCAGCAGATGGCGGGCCGCGCGGGACGCCGCGGCATGGATGCCTTCGGACATGTGGTCGTGCCCTATTCACCGTGGCTGGCGTTTCGAGACATGCTCGCGATCGCCACCGGACCGTTGGAGCCGGTGCGCTCGGCGTTCGCCGTTCGGTACAACACGGTGTTGAACCTGTGGGATCCGCCCCACGGTGACCGGGTGCGTTCGATGCTCCAGCAGAGTCTGGCCCAATATCAGTCCGGCCAGCGGATCCGCCAGCTCGAAGACGACATCATCGAGATCAGCGGCGACATCATCGGGGTGCGCAAGGGATGCCTGATCGGCTATCCCGATGGAGACGACCTGCTGGAGGATTACCGGCTGCTGACCAGCACCCGCACCACCACCGAACAGAAAGAACGTCGCCTCGCGCAGCAACTGACCGAGATCGAACGGTCGCTCGATTCGCCGCCGTGGCCGATGCCGGGGCGGCAGGCCCTGCGCAAGGTGTTGCGGCTGGCCGAACCGGGCCTGATCGTGCACGATCGCGGGCGCGGCTGGGGGGTCTATCTGGGCCGTACCCCGGTTGGGGTCGGGCTTTTTCTTTTCGACCGTTCGATCCAGGTCGTTCCCGAATATCGCTCGATCGACTATGTGTTCGACCAGCGCATCGGCCGGGTGCCCGAATCGCTGACCGAACACAACGAACCGGTCGAAGATGTGGTTGCCGGCAAACTGGTGACCGGGCGCCAGCTTTCCGCCTTCTGGACCCGGGTGAAAAAGCTCGGTCTTCCCGATCTGGCGGCCATGCGCCGGGAACATCGCAAACGGGAGGAAGAGCGGATCGCGGCCGAGCTCAGCGATGTTTCGGTGGCGCTGGCCGAAACCCGCGAGCAGCTTGCGTCGCTCACCGAGGCCCGGGAACACCACCCCTGCCATACCTGCCCGGTGCGCAAGGAACATCGTAACAATCTGCGCCGGGTCGACAATCTCGAAAAAGAGCGGAATCTGCTGGAAGGGGTGCTGGAGCGCGAAACCGACGCCGAAGAAGCGCGCATTCGCGGGGTGATCCGCGGCATCCGGGAGGTGTTGAGCCGGTTCGGCTATCTCTACCGTGGCTATCCGACCGAAAAGGCGGACATGCTGGCGAGCGTGTTCGACAACGATGCACTCATCCTTTGCGAGCTCGTCGATCGCGGGGTGCTCGACGATCTGGCCCCGGAAGATTTGGCCGAGGTCTTTTCCTGGTTCAGCTTCGATCGTGATTTCCGCTATTCGAATCAGTTCACCCTCAGCCGGGAACTCGTCCAGCTCCGCAGGCGGCTCGACGATATCGAACGCGCCGTGCTCGGGGAAGAGCGAGACAACGGCCTCTATATCTCCGAGGGGCACAATCCCAGCTTCTATGGGGCCGCCAAGGCGTGGACCCAGGGACAGACGATGGTGGAGATCTGCGAGCAGATCGAGCTCTCCGAGGGCGATCTGGTGCTGACCTTCAACAAGACGATCGATCTGCTGCGCCAGGTGCGGGAGATGCTGACCGATGTGCTCCCCGAAAACGATCTGCGTTTCCGGCTGCGGGATGCGGAACGGCTGATCCGGCGGGATATCGTGGAGCAATCGCTCACGCTCGGGTTTGCCCCGCTTCAGCTCGAGAGCTCGGAGCCCGAGGAAATCGCCGAGGAACCGATCGAAGCGTTCTGATGCGCGCACCGGATTCCCCAGAAATTGCGCTTGGACCGAAAATGGAAGAACGTCGCGTTACATCCACAGAGGAGGCATACCGCATGAGCGCGAACGATCTTCAGTCGATGGTAGGCAATGAAGTCATCAGCCGGGATGGCGCCAACGTCGGTCAGGTGACCGGAATCGTGGACCAGGCCGGGCAACCGCCGTTCCTGGAGGTGAAGGATGATGGCGTTCTCGGTATCGGAGCCATGCATTTCCTGGTGCCGCGCGATGCGATCGCATCGGTCGGGGAGGGGAAGGTTCATGTCGACAAGACCAAACAGGATTTGACTGGCATTCCCGTGCAGAACGACCAACCGGAACGGCCCGACTTTTTCGAATCGCTCTACGCGTGGTGGTGGCGCGCCGACGCGGACTAGCGCGAGCATCGGCTGAG
>JBIQLF010000153.1:0-5737 GCA_044464585.1 Thermomicrobia bacterium | reverse complement strand
TGGCTCCCAGCACGAGAATGACCTCGGCCAGCCGTGAGGCGCGTGCATGGTCGATTGCATGCTGCAGCAGCGGCTTACCCCGGAAATCGAGCAACTGCTTCGGGCGGCCCAAACGACGTGAAGCGCCAGCAGCCAGAATGATCCCCGCAACCTTTGGCCGGCGCTTCGAAGAGGCGACCTCGACGGGATCATCTTCGTTCATGGTGATAGGGTCGCCCGTCGACACAGGTCGCCACCCGCAGACGCGCTCGGGATCGGGATGGGGCTAGTCCCGATCGCGGACATTGCCGGTCGCCGTAACCAGCGGTTGCGCATCTCGACCGTGCTTGACCGCAATGATCTCGGCGAAGATCGAGATCGCCATTTCCTCCGGGGTCCGTGCGCCGATATTGAGCCCAATCGGCCCGCGGATACGTGCCAACTGCTCATCGGTCACACCCATCTTCCCCAAGCGCACGAGCCGGTCGGCGCTCGTCTTTCGGCTACCGACCGCGCCGATATAGCGGGCCTCGGTCGCGAGGGTGCCGAGCAATGCCGGTTCGTCGAACTTTGGATCGTGCGTCAGGATTGCGACATAGGTGTTGCGATCGATATCGACCTGCGCGATCGCGTCTTGCGGCCAACCGAGAATGAGCCGGTCCGCCATGGGAAAGCGCTCCTCGGTGAGGAGTTTGGCCCGCGCGTCGGTGACGACCACCCGGAAATCGAGCATCTTGCCGATAGTCGCCAGCGCCTGCCCCACATGGACGGCGCCAAAGATCAGGAGTGTCGGCGGTGAGGGAAAGACTTCGAAGAAGAGCTCGATCTCACCGGATTCGGTCGGATATGTCTCCGTATGCGAGCGATGGTCCAGAAGATGCTGTTTCGCGGCGGGAATCACCATCGAATCGAGCTCGTCCGAACCCAGGGAGCCCACGCGCGAATCGGGCAACACGACCAGCTTGTTGCCAGCGCCATCACCACGAACGACCGTGACCACGGCCACCGGAACCGAGCTGGCGATCGCATCCCGAATCGCGCCGTAGACCGACATGCTTACTCTCCTGTGATATCGACTGGCTCGACGAACACCTCGATCGTGCCACCGCAGGCCAGACCGACATCCCAGGCCATTTCGTCGGTGATTCCATAGCGCAGCAACTTCGGACGCCCGGACTTGATGACTTCCTGGGCTTCGTCGAAGACATTCGTTTCGACGCAACCGCCACTGACCGAACCGGAAAGATCGCCGGCGCTGGAAACGGCCATGGTGGCGCCGACCGGCCGCGGAGCGGAACCTTCGACCTTCACCACGGTGGCAATCGCGACCTTGCTGCCATTGGCATGCCACTGATCAATGTCGTGCAGCAGTTCTTTCACGTTTTCTTCCTCCCTGATTTAGGGGTTTGCCGTCCATCATCGGTCCAACATTGACGGCAAGATGACCGCGGCTGGTGACGAATGGCTTGAGTGCATATGAATCGGCCGCTGCCGGTTGAATGCTGCGGTTCGCACGCACCGGCGGCGAATCTTCGACGTCGCTGAGCAATTCAGCAAGCGCTTCGAGACTCTTGAGATTGTGGATGGGCAGGAACGCATCGACGAACGGCAACGCCGCGCGGATGCCCTGGGTGAGTGGCTGGTAGCCGGGCGCGCCCAGCAACGGATTGAGCCAGATCAGACGCCGGCAGGACCGTTGCAAGCGCGCCATCTCGGTCGCCAGCAATTGCGGATCGCCCCGGTCCCAACCATCGGAGATCATCACGACCGTGGCGCCCGAGCGGAGCACCCGGCGACTCCATTCGTAATTGAAGGTCTTGATCGACTCGCCGATGCGCGTGCCTCCCGACCAATCGTGCACGGAGTTGACGACCTGCTCGATGGCATCATCGACATTCTTCTTGCGCAGTTCCCGCGTGATGCGGGTCAGCCGCGTGCTGAATACGAAGACCTCGACCGAATCGAGCCCATGCTCCATCGCATGCACGAACTGCAACAGGAGCCGCGAATAGCGGTCCATCGATCCGCTGATATCGCAGATCAGCACCAGCGGCCGCATCTTTTCCTTGTTGCGGCGGCGACGCAGCTCGATCGGCACCCCGCCATGTTTCAGGCTATGCCGCAGGGTGCGCCGGTAGTCGATGAAATCGCCGTGGTGCGCTTTTTCCTTGCGGCGCGTTTGGCGCGTGCCCAGTTTCCAGGTCATGCTGCTGATGATGCGGCGCGCTTCGGCGATCTCGTCCGGGGTGAACTGAGCGAAGTCCTTCTTCTTCAGCACCTCGCGGGCGCTGAAAACGATCACATCTTCCGGCAGCTCTTCGAGGTTCTGCTGATCGTCGGAATTCAGATCCTCGGAGTCCTCGACCGCAACGACCGCGCGTTCCTTTTTCGCGGCGCTCTTGCCTTCGGCCGATTGCTTCTTGCTCGCCTGGGCCTGATCGGCCTGCTCGCTGGGAGCCGGTGGCATATCAAAATCACGCCGGTCGAGCAACTCGTCGGTCGGGATATCCGGCGACAGCAGCCGTCGCCAGAACCGCGAAAAGGCCATATCGAATGTCGGGATCTGTTCCGGCGAAGTCACCAGCGTCGATTTGGCCGCCGAATAGAAATCGTCACGCCGCCGGCAATCGATCGCCGAAACGGCTTCGACCAGATTGATGATCTGGCCGGAACCGATATTCATGCCGGCATCGCGCAAATCGCGCCCGAAGGTGAGCAGATTCGAGCTCAGGGTGACCGAGCTCGGGATCTGCTCCAGATAATTCCATCTAGACTGGGATTCCACGTTCGGCTCTTTCGACCAGGGTATCGGCGATGTCTCCGCGAACGCGATCGACATCTTCCTGATACTTGAGAATGACGCCCAGGGTATCGTCGACCGCTTGCGGGTTCAACGAATGGGTACCGAGCGCCAGCAGGGCGTGCGCCCAGTCGAGCGTTTCGGCCATGCCGGGCGACTTGAAAAGATCGACCTCGCGCAACCCCTGGGTAAAGGCGCAAATCTCGGTGGCCAGCTTTTCGGGCGCGTCGGGCACCTTGGCCGAGAGGATGCTCAGCTCCTTTTCATAGGTCGGGAAGTCGATCCAATAGTAGAGACAGCGGCGTTTGAGCGCGTCATGGATCTCACGGGTGCGGTTGGAGGTCAGGATCACGATCGGCACATGCTCGGCGCGAATCGTGCCCAATTCCGGAACCGTCACCTGGAAGTCGGACAGCAATTCCAGCAGGAACGCCTCCAGCTCCTGATCGGCGCGATCGACCTCGTCGATTAGCAGAACCGGTGCGCGGTCATGCGCGGCATCGATCGCCTGCAACAACGGCCGTTTGAGCAGGAATTCTTCTGAAAAAAGATCTCGGCGCGCTTCCTCCCGGCCGATCTCGCCGGTGGCTTCGATCGTTTGCAGATAGAGCATCTGCCGGGGATAGTCCCATTCGTAGATGGCGGCGTTGGCGTCGAGCCCCTCGTAACACTGCAAGCGAATGAGCGGCGTATCGAGAATGGATGCGAGCACCTTGGCGATTTCGGTCTTGCCGACGCCCGCTTCTCCTTCCAGCAGCAACGGCTTGCGCATTTGCAGCGTGAGGAAAATCGTGGTGGCCAAAGACCGGTCGGCGATGTAGTTCTCCTGCCGCAGCGCGGCTTCGAGCGCATCGACCGAATCGAAGGTCCGGCCCGCGTGGGCGTGCTGAGTTGGCGTGATGAGTGTGCTCAAAGATCGATCACCCTGATTGGCAATGCGGAATCGCTCGCGCATCTGCGGGCGACTTACAAAGAATTATCCCGCACTCTGCACGTTGCTGCCACGCCCGATCAGGGAGGCAGAAGAAACCGGTCGAGAGACCAGGGGCAGCCGGGGAAAAAGCAGCGAGCAAAAGACAAATCGGAATAGGAGACGTTGGGCTTGTCCTCCTGGGGCGGCACCTGGGCCGCTGATGCACCTCGAGGCCCCCACGCAATCGTAACGACATCCGCCTCTCCCCCTGTCTATCGACTTTTGCCTTTTGCCCGTTGCCTCTTGCCCCTCGCCTACCAGTGCCCGCCGATCGCCTCCGCTCGAACCCCGATCATTGCGGCGGGCTCGGCCAGCGTCCGTACCAATCGAATGGTTCTGGATTCAGATCGACCACCACGTTCTTCACCTGGGTGTAGAGGTCGAGACCATAGCGACTGAGTTCACGTCCGATGCCGCTTTGCTTGTATCCCCCGAAGGGCGCTTCCGGCGGATTGACAGTCGGGAAGTTGATGCTGATATTGCCCGATTTGATCCGCCGGGCCAGCGTGTGCGCGCGTTTGATGTCGTTCGTCCAGATCGTGGCCGCCAGTCCGAAGATCGTTGCGTTCGCCGCGGTCACGACCTCGTCTTCCGTTTCGAACGGGATCACCGCCAGCACCGGACCGAACACCTCGTTCTGGGCCAGCCGCATGTCCTGGGAGACATTGCCGAAGACGGTCGGCTCGATGAAGTTGCCGTTCTCGAATGCTTCTTTGGGTACTCGCTTGCCGCCGTGCAGCAATTCGGCGCCATCTTCGACTGCGTATTCGCAGTACTGAAGCACTTTTTTCTGCTGCTGCTTGCTGATAACTGGTCCCATCTGGGTATTCCAGTCGAGCGGATCGCCGACGCGGATCCGGCTCACCTTGTCGACGTAGGTCGAAAGGAAATCGTCATAGATCTCCTTGTGCAGGAAGAGGCGGGTGCGCGCGGTGCACCGTTGCCCGGCATTGGTGAAAATGGCAAAGAGCGATCCGTTGACCGCTTCCTCCAGATCGGCATCGGGAAAGACGATATTCGGGCTCTTGCCGCCCAATTCCAGGGTCACTTTCTTGATCGAACCGGCGGCCCCGCGCATGATCTCCCGGCCGGTTTCGGTTTCGCCTGTGAATGCAATCTTTTCGACTAGCGGATGCGTCGTCAGCGTTTCGCCAAGCGCCTTGCCTGGACCACTGATGACATTCAAAACCCCGGCGGGCACCCCGGCTTCCAACGCGATCTGTCCGAGCAGCAGCGCGGTCAATGGTGTGGCGCTGGCAGGTTTCAAAACGACGGTATTCCCGGCCGCGAGCGCGGGCGCGACCTTCCACGCCGCCATCAGCAACGGGAAATTCCAGGGAATGATCTGCGAACAAACGCCATAGGGCTCGCGAATGGTGTAATCGAGCAATGGGGCGTTCATTGGGATCTGGTCGCCCCAGATCTGTCCGGCGAGATTGCCGTAGTACTCGAAGCAATTGGCCGACGCCGCCACATCGCCCCGCGACTCGACGATGATCTTGCCGGAGTTCATCGTTTCCAGCCGGCTGATCTCGTCGATCCGCTCGCGCAGGATGTTCGCCATCCGGTGCAGCACGCGCGTTCGCTCCATCGGCGTCGCCCGGCCCCATGGTCCCGACTCGAAGGCCCGGTGCGCGGCTTCGATTGCGGCGATCGCATCGGCATTCCCCGCTTTGGGCACGACGCCGATCACCTCATTCGTCGCCGGGCTGACCGTTTCGAATGTGGCGCCATCGAGGGCCGCGACCTCCTTGCCATCGATGATCAAACCGGGTCGATGGATGCTGGTTTCGATTGTCGTCGCGCTCATGCTCGCTCTCCCGTGCGGTCGTTGGACGGAATGATGTGGAACGAAGGGTAGCATCGCGCGATATCGGCTAGAATTCGCACGGCTCCTCCTTGCCGGGGTGGCGAAATGGCAGACGCATCGCACTCAAAATGCGACGGGGCAACCCGTGCGGGTTCGAATCCCGCTCCCGGCACCA
>JBIQLF010000152.1:0-5779 GCA_044464585.1 Thermomicrobia bacterium | reverse complement strand
AGTTGGCTGCAGACTCGAAGTGCCGTGACCTCGGGGGACTCGCTGCGGCGAGGAGATCCTTCGACTTCGCTCAGGATGACGGTTGGGGGCGGCGAGGAGGTCCTTCGACTTCGCTCAGGATGACGGGGTTGGGGGCGGCGAGGAGGCGGTCCCAACCTTGAAAGGCTGGGCTAACACCCCTGAGGAATCACGTGGATTTCGTATATGCCATCATCCGGATTTCGTATCAGGGTATGACCGGGAACGGATGCGTGTAGAGCGAGTACGCGAACCCCCGTTGCGCCGGATCGAATTCGGCGCAACGGGGGAATTGAAGGTGGAGAAGCGTTGGGGCGCTCATCCGTGGCGAGCCGGGCGGGGCGCGGGAAACGAGAGGGTTGTCCTACGCCTGGATGCGAGCTCAGGCGTTCTGCATCCTGGTCGGATCGTCGTAATCGACCTCGTCGACATCGACTTCCTCGCGCCGGGTCGTGCCGGTCAGGGTCTTGGTGCGTTCGACCTGTTCCTTGTCGATCTCGACTTGTCCGGTGACGCGTACTTTCTTCTGAAGGTCGACATCTTCGCCCATCAGCTCCATTTCATAGGTCTTTTCCTGGAATGCGTCGGTGGTTCCCGGGGCAACATCCTCATCGAGATCGGTCCGCACAACATGGACATGTTCTTCCGTGACCGGAACATCGATGGTTTTCTCGTCGGTGACGACCCGTTTATGAATGGTGACCAGCCCACGCGCAATCTCTCGCTTGGCCGCCATCAATTCCTCTTCATGAATATCGATCACTGTCTTGCCATTGTCCCCGGTGGTCAACGTGCTGGCCGTGGCCCCGTTGGATTCTCCCCAATTGCCCGTGCGCATCCAGTCGGGCGTGAGATCGACCATGACATAATCTTCATCGAAGAGCGAAATGGCCTGTGGGGGCAGGAGCAGATTGCGATCGGAATTCTCGACATCGACCAGCAGCTTGCCGTGATCCTCGCCGACCACCGAACCAACCTCGGTGCCGTCCCGAGCGATGACTGGGGTGCCTTCCTGAATGTCATAGCCTGCAAATGCAATGCTCATGGTGTGCTCCTTTTCTGCGTCACTTCCGGATTTGCCCACTGCAAATACCGGCGAAAACGATGGCGACCACCGCGGCCGCATACGAGATTGTCAGGATCGACCGTTGGGGTCCGGTTCTTCGATGACCTCCACTTTTTCCCGGCGGACCGAGGTCGGAAGCACCTGGGGGATCGTTTCCGACTCCAGGGTCACCAGGAGCTCTTCGCGCAGGATCAGCCGCTTCTCGATCACGATCTCTTCCTCCATCACCGGGACGACGAGGGTGTTGCCATCCCAATAGGGAGCAGGGGCCGATTCGATTTCGATATCGACGGGCCGTCGCTCGACCGAGACATGTTGCCGATGCGCGTCGACCGTGAGTGACCGGTCGACGGTTTCCGTCCACTTCCGGACGATGGCCCGGCCGTGCACCGTCTCTTCGATGACCGGCTCCAGCACTTCCTCATGCAGGAGAATGGGCGACGGTACGTCGCCAGGCGCCGGGGTGCGATCCGGCGGCATCTCGGCGTCAGCGTGGGGTGATGCTCCCTCGGAGCTCGATTTGGATTTTCCGTTCTTGCCGGTCATCTGTGCGATCCATTCGCTGGAAGAAGGAGCGGCAACTCGAACGCTCTCCGATTGCCGCTTCGCTCTATTGTGGTCCGGAATGGATCGTGAGATGAAAATTGGCGAGATGTTCGGCGCTTGGACGCTTTTCGTCGTTTTCTATTTGCGAATCAAGCCAATTGCGATGCGAAGCGTGCTGGACGAAAAGAGACGAGTCTCCATGCGGAGACTCGTCCTGGATACCGAACAACTCAGCCGGTGATCAGATCGCCCGGCGATTTCATATATTGATTGACGATGCCATCGCCGGCCAGATAGGCCAATGCCAACACAGTTCCGGTTGGGTTCATCCCGGCATTTTGCGGGAAGAGCGCCGCGCCGGTGACGAATACGTTGGGGGTGTCCCAGACCTGACCGTATTTGTTGGTGACCGAATTGCCCGGATCGGTGCCCATGATGGCGCCGCCGGTGCAATGGGTGCTCTGGTAGGGCGCGATCGAATAGGGCTCCAGCTCTTCCTGGGTCTGGATGTCCGTCGCGCCCATCCGCTCGAGAATCTCGCGCATCTTTGGCGAGAGGTAGCGGATCATGTTGTAGTCGTTCTCGTGCCAATCGAATGTCAACCGCAGCAAGGGGAGACCGAAGCGGTCGCGATAGGTCGGATCGAGATCGAGATACTGATCCTCATAGGGCAGGCTTTCCCCCTGGGTGCCGATGCCCGCTATGCTGTCCCAGTTCGAGCGCAGTGACTCTTTCCATTCCTTGCCCCAATTGGTGCCGCTTTGGGTCGGTACGCCTCCGACCGAACTGATCGGATTCCGTTCGCCGCCGCCCGAGCCGATGGAGGCGCCGCCGATGAAATCGAGGTCCGAATGGTCGAAATTGTCGGCATTGAAGTCATGGATCAGCGCTTGGTTACAACTGTTTCCCATGAACTGGTTGAGCCGCTCGCCATCGAAGCGCCCGCTGGAGCCGCCCCCACCGAGTTGGTAGGTGTAATTCTTCCCAACCATTCCGTGATCGTTGCCGATGCCGTCCGCATGGGCATTCGATGTCGACATGAGCAATAAGCGGACGTTGGTCAGGGTGTAGGCGGAGACGAGCACGATATCGGCGGTTTGGGTTTGGGTGCGTCCGCCCGGATCGATGTAGGTTACGCCCGTTGCCTTGCCGTCGCTATCGACATCGATGCGATAGACATAGCAATTCGGGCGAATCTCGTATTTTCCGGTCGCGAAGGCGGCCGGCATATGGGTGACAATCGCGCTTGCCTTGGCGCCGACTTCGCAGCCGAACCGAGTGCAGAAACCGCAAAGCAGACAAGAGCCGCGTGGATTTCCGGCCAAGTCCTTGTAGTTTTCCGAGAGGATGGCGGCCGGTTGCGGGAACGGATGGTATCCGAGATCGCCGGCGGCGACGGTGAACTTGTTGCCGGTGATCGATGTCGGCAGCGGTTTCATCGGATAGTCACGGGAGCGGGGGCCTTCGAAGACGTTTCCGCCTTCGATTTGCTCGCCGTTCAGATTCCCCGCGGTGCCCGAGACGCCGATGTCGTAATCGACCGCGTCGTAGTACTTCTCCATCTCATCGTAGGTCACTGGCCAATCCTGAATCCGGTTGCCCACGGGGAGTTTCTGCTCCCCGTATCGCTCGATGTGATGGGTGCGATATTGGAAATCGGAGGGATAGAAGCGCCAGTGCTGGGCTGCCCAGTGGACACCGGCGCCACCGGTGCCCCGCCCGGGATTGAACGAGCCATATTGCCGCATCGGCAGCGCGGTGTCCTTGGGCGAGGGACGCCACGTCCAAGTCTCGTTTTGCAGGTTGATCATCATGTCACGGCGCACCTGATAGCGCAGCTCGTCGTGATCGTGACTGAAATTGAGCGCGGTATCGCGGATCTCGCCGCGTTCGAGCGAAACCACGGTGAGCCCGGCGCGAGTCAGCTGTTCGGCCAGAACACCAGCGGTCCAACCAGCACCAACCGTAACGACATCGACATGCTTGTTCGCCATGATTTCCTCCTAGTGTCCATCGTTGGCCATCATCTGGCCAAGCGATTGCGGGTTCCGGCTGAAGGTTGTGTTTGCCATGTCGTCCGCGGTGTAGAGTCGCTGCGCACCCGGATAGCCGATCAACGACCAACCGACCATTCCGGCATTGCCGCCATACATCGGATCGCTGAACATGCCTTTGATGGCGTCGTTGCGCAACACGCTGAAGAACGCTTTGCCGCTGGGACCGGTGAATTCCTCGGCCTTGTCCTGCTGCAGGGTGGTGAGAACCTCATCCTGTTTCGATTCGTCGAGATCGACGAAGTTGTCGTTGTATTTGGCGTTGGTGTGCGCATCGAGGAATTCGACACTGAGCCGGTACATGTCCTGCGGAGAAAGGACCGACTGGAATCCATAGCGGGAGATGTTGCCGGATTGGATGAAGACGGCCAGGTAGGAGTTCGGCGAACTCGAGAATTCGACCGGAGTCTGGGATTCCTCGGTCATCGGGAACGGCCCCTGGGTATAGGTTTTGAGGTCATATCCCAGATTGGTGCCGGCCAGCATGCGGTCGATGAAATAGACGACGCCCGCCTCGTGTGCGCCCGGATCGGACGCATCGCCCGGAATGATGCGCGAGACCAGCGCATCGACGGTGGCCGCTTCGTGGATGGAGAAGAAGGACGCTGGGCGCATGTCCGGCGTCATCTCCATGCCGGACATGATCGCTTCGGGCGTGCCCGCGGCCGAAGGGGTGGCTGCCTCGGGAGAGGCGGCGGATGGAGTGGCATCCTGGGCCGATACCTGGTGCAACATTGCCCCGGCAGCGACCGCGGCGCCGGTCCCCTGGAGGAAGACGCGGCGGTTGAGGCGTTGCTCGGCAATGTGCTCGGCCTGGCTTCTTGTTTCCTGATCGCTCATGGAATCTCATCTCCTTTGCTGGGCGGTCGATCGGAAAACATGGCGCAGCGCGGCTGCCGTTCAGCCTGTAACAGCAGCCGGGGTGGCGGGGGACCGCGCGTCAGGCGAATGCCCTGGTGCGGAGTGGGGTCGAAGGTGGCGGTCCGCATGGGGTGGTTCCGCGGTAGTCTCGACGGTCTCGGCTACCGATCGATCGAGAAGAAGGCTGGCCGGGAAGCCTTGCCGGCGCCGTGGCCGACTCTGCGCTCCGGTGCGGCTTCAGGGGGTCGTTGGGCCCGGGGAAGTCGAAGGGGAACGGGAATGTCCGTTCCTCGATTCTAGTCCCGGGCGGATACCGAGGTGAAAAGTCAAGAGGAGGCACGCTTGGTTGCCTGGTGCGTTTTTGCTTGGCGGCACTCGGGTGACGTCGCCAACATGAACGGTGCGGCCTCGATCGTCGTACTCGACAAGGTGGGTCCCTCGAAGGAGCGAGACTCCTTCGGTTTCGCTCTGTGTGCCGCTCATCGCGGTCAGTGTGCTGTGCATCGGTCTGGCGTTTCGAACTCGACTGGGTTGGGGGTGGCGTTCCTCAGGTTGAAATCAGGGGCTGACAAAACCAAGATCCACCGGATCTACGACCGTTCCCCAGGTAGGGGCAATTCCCCTGTGGTTGCCCTTCTGGCCAACAGGCATCTCGTGGGTGGAGCGATCGGCGCCAGATTGCCGTATCGACCGAGGTGAAGCGGAGTGGAGCGCTCTCCTTGCAGTGGCATCGTGTCGGGGTAGGTTTCCCAAGGTTGAAACCATGGGCTCAAACGCCTTGTAGGGGAGGTTCGTGCGGGACGAGGAGTTGGTGGCCGGCAACGACGAAAGAGATTCCTCGACTTCGCTCGGAATGACGGTGGGGGCAATGGGGTTGGGAGGGGACGTGGGTATGGCTTCGCCCTGGTCGGACGCGGTGTTTTTTCTTGTTGCGCCGAATTTCTCGACGAGCGATCATCCTTTTTCGACTGGATCCGCGCGTGGAGCCTTGGGTGACGGCAAGTGGTTGCCGGGCGGTTATCTCTTTCGCACTGCCCAGGTCATGCATCGCCACCCCGTCCTCGACCACCTGCAGCGTGGGAGTACCTGGGGCGCGGACTCAGGGAGTCCGTCCGCCGATGTGCCGCTTACTCGTGTAATAGAACATGCGTTCGTTGCGTGTCAAGGGTCGTTGGTCGCCAATTTGGAGGTGGGGGTGAGGTGAGGTGGGTTATCGGGCTGCGGCCGATCGCAC
>JBIQLF010000151.1:0-5891 GCA_044464585.1 Thermomicrobia bacterium | reverse complement strand
CTCAGGACTCAAGCCTCAGGACTCCGGCATTCCGACCGCCAGACCATCGAATCCCTGCGATCCCCAACAGCTCATGAAAAGATCCCAGGGAACTTCGAGCTCGTACGGCCGGTTCCAGTTGGTCTCGGTCGGGCCGAGGACATCGCGGATGACCACGACATCGTCGTTGTATCCCATGACGATCATGGCATGGTCGTTGCCCAGCACGACCTGAAGCTGCTCGCCCTCGGGAGTGATCCAGGTGGCGGGCACCCAGGATTTGAAATCGACTGGAATCTTGATGAAGATCAGCCGTCCGCGATCCAAATGGTTCTTGATTCGCTGCTGGGTCTTGATCACCTTGGAGTAGAGCCCGTAGTGATCGAAGATCGTCCGCATGACCGGCGCGGTGGTGCGGCACAGGAAGTTCGACGTGTAGTCGCCGGAGTATGCCGAGGTAATGTCGCCGCCGTAGATAACGACGCCCGACTCGGTTTCCTGATAGTACGGCTCCAGCCGGTTGTCGAATGGCATGAGCGCAAGCTGATCCGCAAAGGGGGCATCGATCCCGAACGTCTTCAGGATCGCCCAGGCAGAATCGAATTCGCAGGTGTAATAGAAGAACGGGCCGGTCTTGCTGGCGCACGGAACATAGGCCGTGTACTCGGAGGGGTCACGCAGCGGAACCGGGTAGTTCAGCACCGGTTCGGCCTGGGCGCGCACCGGCATCGAGGCGCGCAGGCTGGAGGCGACCGCTGCCGTGCCGCCAGTGAGAAGGATGCGCCGGGAGAATGAGAACTGCTTCGAGACCATGGTATGAAACCGTTTCTTCTTGCCTGGGGGAAAGCGAAATGGGGCACGGAGCGGGCGAATTGGTGCAATTCAGCCCGAAAGCCCACGCGTATTGTGCCCAAAGACCCGAATCGCGGGCAAGTTCTTGGACATTTCGCGAACCAGGTTCAATAATTGCGTCACTCAATCGTACGGAAAACGGAGTCGTTTTCGGAAAGGAGTGGTTCGTGAAGCAGTTTGCGCACCGTAGCGCGTGGTTGTACAGCCTGATGGCTGTCATGTTGGTGGCGGGCTCGATGTTCGCCGCGTTCAGTAAGGGAGCGAATGCTCAGGACGAAAAGGTCATTCGCATTCATGCGGCGACCTTTCCCGAGAATCTCGATCCGCAGAAGATGTCCTTTGCCAATGAGATCTCCGTTGCGGCTCTCAATTATGAGGGGCTCACCCGGCAGGACGATGATCTGAACACGGTTCCGGCAGCGGCCGAAAGCTGGGAGTTCAACGAAGACGCGACCCAGCTGACCTTCCATATCCGTGACGGTCTGAAGTACAGCGACGGCACCCCGATCACATCGGAGAACTTCCGCTTCGCTGTCGAGCGAACCTGCGATCCGAACACCGCGGGTGAATATCAGGGCATCCTGTTCGAGATCGTCGGTTGCGAAGACTTCGCCAGCACCGATCCGACCGACCAGGCCGCCTACGATGAAGCCAAGGGCAAGTTGGGCGCCACCACGCCGGACGAGCAGACGCTGGTGCTCGATTTCACCCAGCCGGCCCCGTACTATGCGACGGTCGCCAGCCTGTGGGTCTTCTATCCGACCCGCGCGGATCTGGTTTCCGGAGCCGCCGAGGACTGGTGGAAGGATCCCGCCAAGCAGATCGGCAATGGCCCGTTCCAGATGACCACCTTCGACGACGGTCTCCAGATCGAGTTCAAGGCGAACGAGAATTATTGGGCGGGACGCGCGAAGCTCGATGGCATCACCTATGTCTACCAGGGTGAGTCCGCGATCGCGATCGAAGCCTTCCGCGCGGGTGACCTCGATATCGTCCAGGTCGATCCCTCGCAGATCCCGGCCGTGACCAGCGATTCGGCGCTCTCCAGTGACGTCGTGCAGTACGCGGTCGCGTCCTCGTACCAGATGAACTTCAACCTGTCGATGGAGCCGTTCACGGACATCAAGGTGCGCCAGGCGTTTTCGCAGGCGTTCGACCGCGAGACCTATTGCTCGGTAATTCGCAATGGCGACTGCAATCCGACGCTGAGCTGGATTCCGGTTGGTCTGCCGGGTTCGATCGAGACCGACAAATACGGATTCGATCCGGAAGCCGCCCAGCAGGCCCTGGCCGAATCGACCTATGGCAGCGCGGACAAGCTTCCTGAGATCAAGATGTATTACAACAGCAACGACTCCGCGAACACCGCTCGCGCCGAGTGGGTTGCCGGTCAGTACAAGGAAATCCTGGGGGTGAATATCACCCTCGAACCGACCGAGGGCACCGCGCTGGTTGCGCTCCGCAAGGACCCCGCCACCTTCCCGCAGATGCTGCTCGTTGGCGGCTGGATTCAGGACTATCCGGATCCGCAGAACTGGCTGAGTGTCTACTGGCGATGCGATGCGAACTTCGCCCAGCGGTTCCACTACTGCAACGAAGATCTCGACAAGATCCTCGTCGAGGCTGACACCAGCACCGATCAGGCCAAGCGTCTGGAGCTCTACCAACAGGCAGGCGAGCTGCTGGTCGATGACATTCCAGGACCGTTCCTCTACAACGGCACGCATGTCGCGCTCGTCAGCCCGCGGGTGACTGGCTACACGGCAACTCCGCTCGATGTCGAGTGGCCTGGACAGTTCACCTCGCTGCTGACGCTCGATATCGCGTCGTCCTAGCAGCGATTGCAATCGAGGGGCGGGAGCATGGCTTCCGCCCCTCAGCCCTATCCTCGATCCCACGGAGACATCCACGACCGCACCCATGAGGAGCGGCACCAGCGGCCGACGCCGATCGTCGATTGGCAGTCGCGAGTACGATCATGATCCAGTTTGTTTTCAATCGCGTTCTCTGGCTGATTCCGGTCGTCATCGTGGTTGCGGCGGTGACGTTTTTTCTTATGTACCGCGCGCCCGGCGGTCCCTGGGATCGGGAAAAACCATTACCCCCGGCAACGGTCGAACAACTGAACCGCCGGTTCAATCTCGACAAGCCGAGGTGGATCGATATCGATGGGCTCAAGGCGCAATTCGATGAAGGGGTGCGCAGTCCTCTGACGCTGGGCCAGGCACTGCTCGATACGCAGTTTTTCCATTATTTGACGAATGTATTCCAGGGCGATCTGGGTCCGACCTACGCTTCTCGCGGTACCGAGAGCGTGCAGACCGTCATCGCCAAGAAGTTTCCGGTGTCGCTGAAACTGGGAGCAGTGGCAATCCTCTTTGCCATCATCGTCGGGATTCCGCTCGGTCTGGCAGCGGCGCTGCGCCAGAACACGCCGATCGACTACATCTGCATGTTTGCCTCGACGCTGGGCATTGCCGTGCCGACGTTTGTAAGTGGATTGATCTTATTGATCTTCTTCAGCCGGGCGCTGCATATTTCTCCGATCCGGAGTCCAGCGGAATGGCAGGGACTTTTCAGCACGGCCTATATTTTGCCGGGTATCGTGCTCGGACTGGGCACTACGGCGTATGTCACCCGCCTGACGCGCGCCAGTGTGCTTCAGGTGAAAGAACAGGACTATGTGCGCACCGCGCGCGCCAAGGGATTGGGCGCGCCAACCGTCACCCGGCGGCACATCCTGCGGAATGCGCTCCTGCCGGTGGTGACCATTCTTGGTCCGGCGGCGGCCGATCTGATCACCGGTTCCATCATCATCGAAACGATCTTCGGTGCGCCGGGTCTGGGCAGCACCTTTGTGCTCTCGATCGGGAAACGCGATTATTCGACCCTGGTCGGAATCACCATCTTCTATGCCGTGTTGATCGCGGTGGCGAATCTTCTGGTCGATATCAGCTATGGTGTGCTCGACCCACGCATCCGGACGACGAAATGACCGCGCGCGACGAACAACTTGCCGATTTCGTCCTCGAATCGCCCCCGCTGGCGGGCCCGGAGCGTGGCGCACCGACGCTTGCCGGTATCGGCGATCTGACGATGACCAAGAAGTCGCGCAGTCTTTGGTCCGATGCGTGGCGCCGGTTCCGCCGAAACAAGATTGCGCTGCTCGGGCTGGCGTATCTCGTCTTTCTCGTTCTCGTCGCGGTGTTCGCTCCGGCCATCGCGACCCAGAATCCAGTCAAAGCCGATGTGGCCAAGGCGGGCACGCTTCGCCAGGCGGCCTGGGTCGAGGATCCCAACCCCCTCAAGACGGGTGATTGGGCGTATCCGCTGGGTACCGATAGCATCGGCCGCGATGTGTTCAGCCGGTTGGTGTATGGCACGCGCGTGTCGCTGATCGTCGGGTTCATTCCGATGTTGGTGATCCTGTTCATCGGGGTGCCATTCGGGCTGGTTGCCGGATATGCCGGGGGCCGGATCGACAACCTCATGATGCGTATCACCGACGTGGTCTACGCCTTTCCGGCTTTGTTGCTGGCGATCGTGATGCAGATCTCGTTCGGTTCGACCAGATTCGGCAGTATCCTCAACGGCTTGGTCTTGCTCTTCCTCAGTCTGTCCATCGTCAACTGGACCGGGGTCGCGCGCCTGGTGCGCGGTACGACGTTGTCATTGAACGAAAAGGAATTCGTGGAGGCGGCCCGTGCATCCGGCGCATCCAATCTGCGCATCCTGAGCAAGCACATCTTTCCGAACACCTTGAACGAGATCATGGTGGCCGCGGCGTTTGTGGTTCCCAGCGCGATCATCTCAGAGGCAATCCTCAGTTATCTGGGGGTCGGGCTACGGCCGAGTGTCGATCCCAATTCGATCTTCCCGACCAGTTGGGGACAGATGATTCTGGAAGGATCGAAATTCTGGCAGGCGCAACTCTGGATGCTGCTCGGGCCGGCGCTGGCGATCGCCCTGATCACCCTGGCATTCACATTCGTCGGGGACGGTCTGCGGGACGCGCTCGATCCACGGGGAAGCAAGTAGGCTGATTCTAGGAACTGTGAGCTGGGTGTTCCCATGGGCGACTCGGTGCGCCATATATCCGAATTTGGAATGAGCTGCTGTGAGGCAGCACGAGCGCGGGTCAGCGGCGAATCGGTATTTCGAAGATGACCTCCAAGCCGTCGATTTCGTCCAGTTGTTCGCCGACTTTGGTGAAGCCGAATGGCCGGATGGTTGCCAGCGAGGCGGTATTGTCCGGACTGATCGACGCGCGAACGGTCGTTACCTCCGGCTCCTGCGCGGCGACGTCGATGAGCGCCGCGACGGTGGCGCGAGCGTAACCCCGGCGGCGGAAATCGGGTTCGATGGTGTAGCCGATTTCGACCATGCCGTTTGCGTCTGGCGGGCCATGGAATCCGGCATGTCCGACGATGGCATTCGATTCGCGGTCGATCACCGCGCGAACGAGCCACCGGAGCACGCCCGGGTCTTCCTTCACTTGGGCGAGGCGATACTCCCAGAGATGTTCGTGATCGAGAAAGGTCGGTGGCAATGCTCGACCGAAATCGGCACTGGCCCGGTCGATCGAGCCCGCGTTCAACGCTTCGAGAACGCTGGCAGGGAGAAGCACGAGCTCGATCTCAGGGGCATTTGGGTTCAACTGGGGGTTATCCAACACAGGTCACCAGAGGGATCGTCCCGGTTGCCGGACAGCGCGCTTCACCGGTCAGTGACTGGCCTGACCGAAGAACCACGCGTCCGCTGAAGGCGCGAAGCTGCATGAATTTCCCGAGCCTCGTGCGACGTGGTGCAGCGACTGACTGCACCATACGATCGGATACGGCGAATCGCGTTTCCATGATGTTCGCGCGCATCGAACATTCGATGCCTGGTCCAGTTTGCATTATGGGCACTCCATACGGAATCCGGATGATTCCTCAGGGGTATTCGCCCAGCGTTTCAACGGTGGGACCGCGCTTGAGCGATGGTGGCTATCCCGTAGGGTCCAAGCGGATCGCGTGCACATATTCTCTACGGATATTCGATTCTTCTTAGAGTGTCCG
>JBIQLF010000150.1:1581-5934 GCA_044464585.1 Thermomicrobia bacterium | reverse complement strand
CCGGGATACCCGGCGAACGCTGGGCGAATCGTCTCGGCGACCCGCTCGAACTGTTCTGGCCAGGTTGGGTTGTAAGGAACGACCTCGATGGGCATGGGAGGATTGTAGATCAGCCGCTGCGCCGGTTCGGGAACCGTCCCACGCCGAGGACCATGGCCGCACGACACCAAACGGCCCCAAGCACCGGAACGTGGCAGGTTGCCGGCAGGCAAGCGCGCCCGATATGATCGGCGCGAAAACGGACGATCTCGATGCCATTGCCGATCGCACCTCCTGCCTCTCTCACTGACTGCTGACCGCTGACTGCCGCCCACTGCCTGCCGGCAACCAAGAACTCCCGGTCTGACAACCAGACCGGGAGTTCCCATTTCGAATCTGAAAGCAAACCGTCTCAGTCCGCTGCGCCGATCAGCGACGCCCGCTTCCCTTCGATACTCCCATAGAGCGCGTTCATCGATTTCTCGAACGAGGCGACCCCTTCGTCTTCGAGCTGGTCGGTGACCGCTTTCATGGAGATACCGGCCGCTTCGAGATCGGCCATCACCGCACGCGCCCCATCGAGATCGGTATCGACCGTGCGCTGCACCACCCCATGGTCGAGGAATGCCTCCACCGTTTTTTCCGGCATGGTGTTGATCGTATGCGGACCGATCAGCGTGTCGACATAGAGCAGATCGGGGTAGTCGGGATTCTTGGTGCTGGTGCTGGCCCAGAGCGGCCGCTGCGGATGCGCGCCCGCCGCCTGGATCGCATCCCAGCGATCGCCGCTGAAGAGCTCCTCGAACAGCGCGTAGGCGAGCTTGGCGTTGGCGACCGCCACCTTGCCGCGCAACCCTTCGAGCCGCTTCTTCTCCTGCGCGTCGTTCGTGCCGCCGATCTTCTCGTTCAACAGGTGATCGACCAGCGTATCAACCCGGCTGACGAAGAACGATGCGACCGAGGCGACCTGCGCAACCTGTTTGCCCTCGGAGATCCGCTGCTCCATCGCCGTGATGAATCCCCGGGCAACCCGCTCGTAGGCTTCGATCGAAAAGAGCAGGGTGATATTGATATTGATTCCCTCGGCCAGCATCTCCTGAATGATCGGCGCGCCCTCGGCCGTGCCCGGAATCTTGACCATCAGGTTCGGCCGGTCGACGGCTTTCCAGAGGCGGCGCACCGCATCGCGGGTTCCGTCGCTATCGCGCGCCAGATCCGGCGAGACCTCGATGGAAACGAACCCATCGGCCCCGCCGGTGGAATCGTAGATTGGCCGGAAGACATCGCAGGCATTGCGAATATCCTCGACCTCCACCGCCTCGAAGATTTCGGCGCTGGAATGACCGTGCGTGGCCAGATCGGCAATCTGGGCATCGTAGGCAGCGCTGCCAGCGATGGCTTTTTCGAAAATGGTCGGGTTCGAGGTGACGCCCCGAATGCCGACATCGTTGATCAGCGAGGCCAGTTGGCCGCTGCTGATCATGTCGCGGCTGATGGTGTCCAGCCAGATACTCTGGCCTTGGTCCAGAAGTTTGGCGACGCGTGGGTTCATGATTGGTTCCTCCTTCGGTTCGGATCTTTCGATCTGCTCATTCGAGGGAACATGCCCGTGTTGTCGAATGAGCGCTATGGCAACGAGAGGTCCCTCCACTCCGGTCGGGACGACGAGAGATCAGGAATGTCCCTTGGGGCCGGCAAAGCCAGAACCGACGGCTTCCTGGTCGAAATCGGCATCGAGCTTGTCGGCGTCCTTTTGCCGGTCGAGCAGCCGCAACGCGCAGGCGGCGACATGCTCCTTGGTGAACCCGAAGTGCGCCAGCACCTTGGCGCCCGGCCCGGATGCGCCATACCGGTCGATCCCGACGCTCCCCCCATTGGGTCCAGTGTAGCGTTGCCATCCGGTCGTGACTCCGGCTTCGACCGAAAGCCGCGGGGTAGTCCATGGTCCCATCACGCTCTCCCGGTAGGCCTCGGTCTGCCGGTCGAAGAGCTCCCAGCTCGGCAGGGAAACGACCCGCGCGGCGATGTCGTAGTCCTTCAGCAGTTCGGCTGCTTCGACCGAAAGCGGGACCTCGGAACCGGTGCCGATCAAAATGATGTCCGGTGTCGCTTCGGTATCGCGCAGCACATAGCCGCCTTGTTCCAGCGATCCATGCGCGCCCGAGGTATCCAGAATCGGCAAGTCCTGGCGGGACAGCACCAGCAGGGTCGGGCCGCTGGCGGTCAGCGCCACCTTCCAGGCATCGCGGGTTTCGTTCGCGTCCCCTGGGCGAATGACTGTCAGTCCCGGAATGAGCCGCAACGACATCGTCTGCTCGACCGGTTCGTGGGTTGGGCCGTCTTCGCCGACCGCGATGCTGTCATGGGTGAAGACGAAGATCGACGGATACTGCGAAAGCGCGGCCAGGCGAATGGCGGGACGCATGTAATCCGAAAAGACGAGGAAGGTCGCGCTGAACGGAATCACCCCGCCATGCGCCGCCATGCCATTGACCGCGCCGCCCATGGCATGTTCGCGGATACCCCAATGGATATTGCGGCCATCATAGCCCCAGTCGCCACCGAGCTCGCCCTGGATTTCCTCGCTGCCCGGAGCGATCGGCGGCTGGAAATCTCCACCGCCCTTCATCCCCGTATTGGTCGAAGGATTGAGATCGGCCGAACCACCGATGAAGGTCGGGATCTTCGGGAAGAAGGCCTGGATGACCGCCTCGGATGCCTTGCGGGTGGCAATTGCCTTGTCCCCCACCGCCCATGTCGGCAGATCCGCATCCCAGCCTTCGGGTAGCGTGCCCTCCAACGCCCGGGTCAGGGCCGCGGCCAACTCGGGATGCGCCCGTTCGTAGGCGGCAAATGCCTCGTTCCAGTCGGCCTCGGCTTTGCTGCCTTCCGCCACGGCCTGCCGGAAGAGCTCCAGCGTATCGTCCGGAACCAGGAAGGCCGGTTCTTCGGGCCAATCAAGATTCTTCTTGCTGGCAATGACCTCATCCGGACCCAACGGCGAACCGTGGACCCCAAACGTCCCTTCCTTCTTGGGTGAACCAAACCCGATGATGGTGTGGCAGAGGATGAGAGATGGTTTGTCATGGACCGCCTTCGCCTCCGCAAGAGCCTTGCGAACCGCGTCGGTATCCATGCCGTCGACATGGATCGTGTGCCAGCCCGCGGCGTCGAATCGCTCGCCGACATTCTCGGTCAGCGAGAGATTCGCGGTCCCCGCCAGGGTGATGTGATTCTGATCGTAGAGATAGATCAGCTTGCCAAGTCCGAGATGCCCGGCAATGGAGGTCGCCTCCATGGCGATGCCTTCCATGATGTCGCCATCGGAAACGATGCCATACGTGTAATGATCGATGATCTCGTGACCTGGCCGGTTGAAGGTGGCCGCCAGGAAACGCTCGGCAATAGCCATGCCGACCCCATTGGCAAAACCCTGTCCCAGCGGGCCAGTGGTGACTTCGACACCCGGCGTATGGCGATATTCCGGGTGCCCCGGCGTGATCGATCCGAGCTGGCGGAAGGCTTTCAAATCGTCGAGCGAAACGTCATAGCCGGTCAGATGCAGCAGCGAATAGAGCAGCGCCGATCCATGCCCGGCCGAAAGCACGAAGCGGTCCCGGTTGGCCCAGTGCGGATTCTTCGGATTGAATCGCAAATATTCGGTCCAGAGCACATAGGCCATCGCGGCCGCGCCCATGGGCAGACCAGGATGACCGGAATTCGCTTTCTGGATGGCATCGACCGAGAGAAAGCGAATGGTGTTGATCGCGCGTTCTTCCAGACTGCGATCGATTGCCGTTGCCAAAATGGGAATCTCCTTGTATACGCCGGCCGCCCATAGCGCGCCATTCTGCGCGGGACCGTCGATCGAACCCCGCGGTACCTGCCGATTCAATTATGCAATGTTGTCTTCCGCGGGCCTGACGTTGACACCATTCGGTGGCCAGATGGCCCCGATACGGCCGCTCATTCAGCCGCTGACCGGCCCGCGCTCTGATCAGTGCGCCGCACTTGTTCATTCCAGGATCTGGGTAAACCTGTGCACGAGAGAGAACCCGATCCCGAAATCAAGCGTACAGTAAAAGGTCAGCCGGACTCGCTGCCGTTTGCAGATAGCCGCGGCGTTCCGGTGAGGAATCGATTCAGCCGGTCCCTCCGTTCCCATATCGAAATCGATCGAGGGGGACCGCGGAAGGATTACGACATGACCTCCACCGACCGTCTCGACCGCAAGGGCAAAGTAATGTGCGGTGTCGATCCGAACCGCGCCGGTCAACTCCTGGACGAACTAGCGCTCGCCAATGTCGCCAATGCCATCGACGTCGTCGGCTGGGATGGCGCCGGGCGATTGGGGCATCCCCCAGACGATTGCGG
>JBIQLF010000150.1:0-1481 GCA_044464585.1 Thermomicrobia bacterium | reverse complement strand
TGCCAGTTATTGGCATTGCCCCGCCAAAGCGCGATGCCGCCGACCACGAGCGCCACCACCCCGGCCGCGGCGATGATCATTCCCTGGAGACTATCGTCGATCGCGGCCCCGGGAATGAGCGCGGCAATGAATGTGATCGCCACGGCCAACGACCGCACCGCAATGGTCAGCAATCCGTCACCGGCCGGCACGCCCCGCTTGGCGATGAACCGCGCGAAGATGAACACCGACGCCGGACCACCCCCCGGCGTGACGGTCGAAATGGTGGTGCGCTGCATATGTGCATTGAGCATCAGGGGTAGCGGCACGGAATACCCGAGACGCTTGAGAATCACCTTGTAGGTCATGGCATTGAAGATCAGCATCAGCACCTGAATGACGATGGCCATCAGGATCCAGTCGAGACTGGCACTCTGAAGCTGATTCCAGGTGGCGCGCAACTCGCCGCGACCGCGAAAGAGCACATAGGCGACCGAAATGGCCAGGATCGTCAACCAGGCGATGGTGAAATAGCGCTGCAGCTGAGCGCGCCGTCCGGGGGTCGCCTTGAGGTGGTCGAGATAGCCGCGAATACCACGGCGGGGCTCGATCGCCGCCTGGATGGACGCCGGATCCGCGTCTTCCTGTACGAGAGAGGGATCCTGCTCCGTCATGCGTTGTTCTATCCGACCGCCGGGTGGCGGACCAAATCAGACGATCCCGGCGTCGCGGAGACGGGTGATGTCGTCGCTCGTATATCCAATGCTGGAAAGAATACTGTGTGTTTGGGCACCAACGGCAGGGATGTCCCCCATCGCCAATTCGGTATCTTCCAGAATGAACGGCGGCAGCAACGCCTGCAGCGGGCCGGCAGGGGAATCGACGGTGCGCCACCGATCGCGGGCGGCCAACTGGGGATGCTCCAGGAACTGCGCAATCGTGTTCAAATCGCCGAAGGGAATATCGGCGGCTTCCAGGCGCCGGTTGATTTCTGCACGGTCGTACGGCTGGAATGCCGCTTCGATGAGCGGTTCGAGGATGTCCCGGTGTTCGCGCCGGTGCACGGTCGTGTCGAATCGCGGATCGTCGATCCATTCCGGATGACCGCAGACGATCGTGCAGAAGTCGATCCAATGCTTTTGGGTCTGTACCGAGAAGAGCACCAGATTGCCATCGCCGCAGCGATACGCGCCATAGGGAACGACCGTGGCGTGCCGCACGCCCGCTCGCGCCGGAGGCGTGCCGCCGTATAACGTGTAATAGGCGGGATACCCCATGAATTCGGCCAGCGCATCGAAAAGCGACGATTCGACGATCTGGCCTTCGCCGGTGGTCCGCCGCTGATAGAGCGCGGCAAGGGTGGCCATCGCGCCATAGACTCCGGCGCCGATATCCCCGACCGAGATGCCGAGCTTGGCCAGCTCATCGCCAGTACCGGTGGTCGCGATCACCCCGGTTTCGCCCTGCAACAGCAAATCGAATGCTTTCCGTTTCAGATATGG
>JBIQLF010000149.1:0-5990 GCA_044464585.1 Thermomicrobia bacterium | reverse complement strand
GAGGCGACCCGCGATTTGACGGTCATGGATTAGCGGAGCCGGAGTCCGGGGCCGGAGAAGGTATCGAGCTCGCAAACGGTTCGCCTTCCCTTGGCCCCAGACCCACGACCAATTGGCTGGAACGTGAGGATTCGGGGAGTCCTCTACGGAATTCGCTTGGACACTCCAAGATATCCACCATCGCTCCGGCACGGTCCCACCGTTGAAACGCTGGGCGAATACCCCTGAGGAATCACCCGGATTTCGTATTGCGGGAGAGTCGGCACCGGAGTGTCGCCGACGTTTGTCTGGTGGACGTCTTCAGAGCATTTCCCGCACCGGAACCACGCGGTTCTGCTCGACCGATTCAACGCACGCCATAACCGTGGCGAGACTGCGGAGATTGTCGCGGCCGGTATGAGCGGGCAGCGCACCCCCCTGCACGGCAGCCACGAACGCCAGCAATGCGCCATGTCTGTCCGATTCGGCGACGGTGATGTTGTCGACGATCACCGGGTCTTCGCCGTAGATATGAAGATGCACCACATCTCGATGGGGTTCGTCGACTCCTCCATCCGTCCAGATGCGGCCTTTGGTTCCTTCGAATTCCCACCACGACGACCATGATGTGCGATTGCGATGGGTAGCGCTGCTTCCCTCGTAGAGGACGGGGGTGCCATCGTCCAGTTTTAGGACGATGGCGCAAGCGGCGTCGAGATGATAGGGACTGTCCGGGATATCCCAGGAGGTGGCATAGACCGAATCGATTTCGCGCCCGGTCAGGAAGCGCAGCAGATCCCAGTGGTGGATCGTCATGTCGATGATGTGTGGATGCGGCATGAGATAGCGGAAGTTGGTCGCTTCGTAGAAGAGGCGCATGTCCTCCTGGCAATTGGCCTGAATATGGAGTATGTCGCCAATGACACCGTCCTGAAGCAGCTTGCGAACTGCTTGCATGGGTGGGCGGTAGCGATAGTTCTGGCTGACGATCAGGAGCTTGCCGCTCTCCTCGGCGGCAGCCACCAAGGCGTTGGCATCGTCCATCGAGGCCGCGAGCGGTTTTTCCATCAGCACCGGTTTTCCGGCGGCAAAAGCGATCTTCGCGACCTCGAGGTGGGTTTTGGGTGGGGTGACCACCAGCACGGCATCGGCATCGACAGTCCGCAGCGCGGTTTCGAGGTCGGTATAGGCCTGATCGGTGGAGAGTCCGCGCGCTTCGATCACGGCTCGACGGCGTTCATCCATCGGCTCGACCACCGCGGCCAGCTCGACGCCGGCCTGGTTCTGGATCAGCTCGGCCCAGCCGGGACCCCAGCTTCCCAATCCTGTGACGATGAACCGAACCGGGGCCATGGAGGGTCCTTTCTCTGGGGCGAGTGGCAGCGCGCAATGCATGGCAGTCAGCGGACGATGCGGACGATTGTGTTCGCTGAGCATACTTCGTGCAATGCGGAAGCGCGAGCTCGGATTCGTGTGGTCGATGCGGGCTCGAGCGCAACCGGCTCGGCCGGTAGGACATGTCCTCGGGCGCTCTGTCGAATTGGTTGGTGAGCGCCCAATGCTGAAGCAATGGGCTAAGACGCCTTGTATCGGGCGATTGGGGGCATTCCTCGAAGCAGCGCGGTTACGGCAGGCTCATCCCGGGTTTTGTGGAGGGGGCCGAACTTTCCTCTCGATACGCTATCGTTGCCTGCCGCCTGCCGCCTGCCGCCTGCCGCCTGCCGCCTGCCGTTCGCTAGCGCCTGGCCGCCCGCCATTCGTCGGCGAGATAATCGAAATACCACGCTCCGGTGAAATGACCCTTGTATGGCTCGGCCCAGGCGAAATAGCCAGCCTCGCGGTACCCCTGCTTGATCAGCGCGGCGGCCGAACGGGCGTTGAATTCCGACACCCATGAATAGACCATGTGAAGTCCGATGCGCTGGAAGGCATATTCCAACAGCAGGTGCTTGGCTTCGGTGCCGTACCCCTGGTTTCGGAATCCGGGGAGATAGAGGGTGGTTTCGGTTTCGGCGGTACGGTGCAGCAGATCGAGATTGGTGAGTCCATTGGCGCCGATGAGCTGGCCATCGTCGTTGCGAACGATGGCGAATCGGGGCCAGGTCGGTGGCGATTCCTGTGCGAGCGCAACGAAATGCCGTCCGTAGGTCCAGGGATTGACGACATCCGGACCGCCGGGATGTGAATCCTCGGTTTCCTGCATGAGCCACTTGGCGACGAGTTTGCCGTCGTCCGGTTCGAACGGGCGGAGCGAAAGCCGCTCACCAGTGACGATGGCGGCGACCGGCGCTTCGCCGGGCGTATTCCAACGGAGTGGCGCCGGGCTGCGAATCTCCCGATCGATTGGTCCTTCCTCGATGCCGCGCGGCATACCGAGCGTAACGATCCAGTCGGAGCTCAACAGCTCATAGCCGATGCGGTCGTAGCGGCGATGCTCGTGGAGAAAGGCTTCGCGCAGACGGTAACCAAGCCGCATACCGAGCCGGGTGGCGGTTTCGGCAACCAGCGGATGCTGGCCCATGTGCTCGGTATAGACCTTCATCAGATTGCGCTTCTCGATCAGCCAGGGCAACGTGAAGGACATGACCTCGGATTCGATCGCGGCATGCTCGTCCAGCGAGCGGTTGGGATCATGGCTGAACCAAAGGGTGCATTCGCGTCCATTGTCATAATCGATAAGCACCGAACCGAGTGGCCGGTCGTCGGCGCGGCGACAAATCAGCATGCGCTGGGATTCGGATTCGGGATCCGGATCATCGCCGAGCGCAGTCTGGATTCGCTCGCGCATCACCTCGACTGGTCTCGGGAACGGATTCGAGCTCCAGACCGGGGCACTGACGGCGTCGTCCGGTTCGACCGGACGAAGAAAGAGCGCCGGGCCGATGAAGAAGGTTTGCCCCTCGCCACGGCTGATGAATGACGGATTCGCGCCGGTCATCGACGGGCTTCCCGCCATTCGGAGGCGAGCAGATCGAAGTTCCAGTCGTCGGATGGGATGCCGTGATGTACCCCACGCCAGGGAGTGCAGCCTGCCTCCCGATAGCCCTGCTTCAGCAGCGCCGCCCGCGAGCGCGGATTTTTCTGCCAAACCACCGACCAGACCATATGCAATCCCAGCACCTCGAAGGCGTAGGTCAGCAGTACATGTTTTGCCTCGGTGCCATACCCCTTGCCACGATGCTCGGGCCGGAAGAGCCCGGTGCCGGTTTCGGCCGACCGGTGCACCAGATCGAGCGCCTCCAATTCAATACGTCCGATGAGCTCATCGTTTTCTCGCAGCACGATAGCGAAGGTGATCCTGGTGGGAAGCTCGGCTTCCGATTCCTCCCGATAGCGGGCGTTCATCCGCATTGCGCCGCGGGGAAATCTGGCGTCGTGCGCCGTTTCGGTTTCGGTGAGCGATGCTTCGCGCATGATCTCGCCATCGTCCGGAGTGAACATCCGCAGATAGATCCGCTCGCCGATCATCACCGCTCCGGCGGGGGGAATGTCCACCCGCGGCCACTGTTTCGGGGCGGGAGCGGACACCGATCGTTCCACCGAGCCTTCGGGCGTAAACGCGGGCTCGCCGAATACGGCGGCTGTCGTCTTATTGAAATATTGGTAACCGAGCAGATCGCGCCGCTGTCCCCGATACAACTTCGCCTCGCGGTAGCGATAGCAGAAGCGAGCGCCGATTCGACCGAGCGCGGTGTCGACGGCTGGCAGCCCCGCGGGAACCTCCACCATCGCCGCGATAGTGCCGTCTTCGTCGACCAGAAACGGGACCATCAGCTCGATGATCTCCGCCAGGACCGCGCCGGCTTCATCATCGCCAAGCCAGCGAGCGGCAAACGGACTGGCATACGCCCAAGGTCCGTCGAACCAGACGAGCACCGATCCGACGATGACTTCGTCTGCTCGCCGAACCGCGACGTGCAGGAACTCGTCGCCGGTGTGCTCTTCCTCGATTTTCGCCTCCGCCACGGCCAGCGCGCGGGGAAACCAGCTTTGCCGCCACGATGGCTCACAAGCAGCATCGGCTTCTTCGACCGCGCGCAACGACAGGGTGGGGCCAACCAGATACGTCTGCTCACGCGCGGTCATCTGCGCCCGTTCGCCTTTCATGGATCGTCATCAACCGGCCAAACCTGCCCGGCGATGGTGGTACGTCCAAGCGTTGCATGAGCGCCCAGGATGTCGCCTGATTGCTGGTAACGATCGGTTTCCGCAGTCGATCCTCCAGCCGATCGATCGAGCTGGCCACATTCAGCGTCGTGCAGGAAAGGAAAATCGCATCGGCGTTCGGCCGGTCGACCCGGTGGGCGAGCGCTTCGATTGTCGTGGGCGGCACCCCGGCAATCTCGGGATCGGTGAGACACCCGAGTCCTTCGATCGATGTCACCGTGAACCCGGTATTCTCGAAGAAGGCGCGTTCGCGCTCGTCCACCTCGGCGATATACGGGGTGCCAATGGCGATGGCGCGCGCACCAAGCGCCCGCAGCGCCGAGAGCACCGCGGTCGTGGTCGTGCAGCCCGGCACGCCACCGGCCGATTCGATCCGCTCGACCAGGGTTCGGTCCCAGCCCGGTCCGTTGATCAGACTCCCGCTGGTGCAGCAAAACACGATCTGGTGCGCGCCCCGCCGGGCGAGGCGCCGCGCGGCTCGTTCCAGTCGGTCGGAATCGAACATGGCCGCAAGGCTTGCGTTGGTTACGATGCCATCTTTCAGCTCGATCGGCTCGGTTTCGATGCGAATCGCATCGGGGAGGAGCAGGCGATGCTGGGCGATCACATTACGATCGCTGTCGAGAACGATGAGCCCGATGGTGGGAGAGTGCGATGGCGCCATGCTGGCAGCATAGCAAACCTGGTGAGGCGACTTCGACCGGCAGACCCAAAACTCGACGGATGGCGCGCGTGGCTGCTCCTCGACCAACTGCCCATCGCGCTCGAACGATTTGGGGGCAACATCACACGCCGAGCCCACAGGAATCGACCAGCAATGCCCAACGAAGCATTCCGGGGTTGGCTCTTCGGTGCCAGTGAAATGGTCCGGCGTATCGCGCGCGATCCCATCCCATGCGAACCGAGCGAGGATCGCCAGTTGCTCAGGCGCTCCGTGCCCGTTTTTCCCGGGCGCGGGTGCGAGCCTGGGAGATCCGTTCGGACGCGAGATTTGGCGTGTCGAGCGAGAACTCGATCGTGTCGACCCATTTGACGCTATCGTAATTGCGGCCCTCGGGAATGATCAGGCGCCAGGGACCGCCCTGCTCGACATCGATCGGGTGGCCATCGACCAAATCGGCGAGCAGGACATCGTCTGCCCGGTGGATGCCGACCGCGGCGCCATACGGACCGGACGCGACATTGATATAGCGAATCGCGGGATCGGCTCCGGCCAGCTTCATGAGCGTTCTGAGGGAGATTCCGGTCCAGTGGCGATCCGGTTTGCGGCCGGCTTCGTTACAGGTCATGCCGCCGGTGAAGTCGATGCGCGGGAGATCTCGAAGATCGGCGGGCTGAATGGACCGTTCTGCGACGACGGCTCCGGTGAAGAGCAGGTGCGGATCGGCCGCTTGCCTCCGCGCCATCCGCGGGATGCGATTTCCGGTTATGAATGTGTCGACCATGGCGATCTCCTCGAATCGAGTCCATCGTACCTGAACGAAGCTTCGACGAGGAGGATCGGGTGCATCCCTCCGTGATACGGCGAGATGCAGGCGTGTCTTATACGAAATCCGTTGGAATCCTCGGTATGGACTCGGCGCTCCGAGGCGTTGCCGGTCTCGAACGGCTGGGCGCATACGGAATCCGCTTGAACCCTACGGGATATCCACCATGGTTCCGGCCCGGTCCCACCGTTGAAACGCTGGGCTAATACCCCTTCGAAATCACGCGGACTCCGTATCATACCCTCGATACGGCATTCGGATTTCGTCTGAGAGCGGCCGTGAAGCCTTGAAGTTCCGTGACATCGGGGGACTCGCTGCGGCGAGGAGGTCCTTCGACTGCGCTCAGGACGACGGGGG
>JBIQLF010000148.1:0-6067 GCA_044464585.1 Thermomicrobia bacterium | reverse complement strand
TGGAGCAGTTCGGCGCCGGGACGGTGGCGGAGCTGGCCGGGTCCCGGTAGCCGGGCCCGTTCTTTCCCGAGTGGCCTGGATCGTGAGTCCGGGACTCCTGGCTCACATCTCATACGGAATCTGCTTGGACACTCCGGGATACCCACCAGCGCACCGGCACGGTCCCCCGTTGCAACGCTGGGCAACTACCCGTGAGGAATCACCCGGACTCAGGACTCAAGACTCAGGACTGATCATCACCCCTTCACGCTCCCGGCCGTCAGCCCCGCGATGAACTGCCGGGAGAGCAGCACATAGCCGATCAGCACCGGCAGGATCGAAATGATCACGCTGGCGAAGATCAATCCCCATTCGGTCGAATACGATCCGCGAAAGGCCATGATCGCCACGGGCAGGGTGTAGCTACTCTGCCGGGTGAGCAGGATCAACCCGAGGAAGAAATCGTTCCACATCCAGACGCCATTGAGGATGATCACCGCGGCCAGCGCCGGGCGGGTGAGCGGCAGCATGATACGGGTGAAAATCTGGAAATGGCTGGCGCCGTCGATCCGGGCGGCTTCCTCCAGATCGCGCGGCAGCGCCCGGAAAAAGCCCACCATCACCAGCACGCCCAGCGGGATACCGAGCACCGAATAGACCAGCACCAGCGACCAGATCGTTCCGAGCAACCCGGTTTGCCGCATGATCACGAAGATCGGAATGATGATGAGCTGCACCGGCACCACCAGCCCGCCGATGAATGCGAGCCGCAACCAGCTCTTCCCCCGAAAATCGAACCGCGCCAGACCATAGGACGCGAGACAGGCCAGGATCGTGCTGAAGAGCACCCCGAGCGAGGTCGTGATCAGGCTGTTCAGCGCGGCGTGTTGCAGATCGGCTTTATCCCACGCCTTCTTGTAATTGAAGAAGTCCAAGGCCTTGGGAAGACCATAGGGCGTCGAAAAGAACTCCGGCACGGTTTTGAACGATCCGAAGATCACCAGCACGATCGGAATCAGCACCACCAGGCTGACCAGAATCATGACGGCATACCAGGCGGCAGTCGAAACCGGTTTGCGTATCTGTCGCCAGAACGACCAAACACCGCTCCGGCGCGGATGGGCGTATTCGGTGCGAGTGGTTGCCACGGTCGATGTGTTCATGCTTGCACCGCCGATTCACGCCGTCCCAGCAACCAGATGAGCAATCCGGAGATCGCCGCCAGGAAGAGAAAGAGCGTAACCCCTTCCGCCATGGCGAAACTGAATCGCGCCTGGCTGTTGAACGCGCCCTGCCCGAACGCATCGCTATAGATCAGCACTCCGAGCACCAGGGTGTGGCCATCCGGCACCCCGGCCGGACCGCCGAGGATATAGATCAGATCGAACGCGCGGAAGATCAGGATGAAGGAAAGCACGGTGACGATCGTGAACGCCGGAGCCAGCATCGGGAAGGTGATGTCTCGGAAGGTGCGGAAGCGCCCGGCGCCGTCGATCATGGCCGCATGGCGCAGATCGTCGGGAACATTCTGCAATCCGGCCAAATAGAGAATCACCGCCATGCCATTCCATTGCCAGGCCATTACCAGCATCACGGTGCGCAATGCCCAGGCCGGATCGGATTGCCATTGTTGCTGCCAGGAACCGAGTCCGATATTGGCCAGAAACGGATTGACCGCGCCGATGATCGGGTCGAGCATCATGATCCAGATGATGCCGGTCGCCACCGCGGACATGATCTGCGGCAGGAAGATGATCACCCGGAAGAAATGCGTCGCCGGGCCGGGTCGATTCAGCAGGATTGCCAGCCCGAGCGAGACCGTATTCTGGAAAATGAAGATGAACAGGAAGAGCCGGAACGAGTTTCCGGCCGCTTGCCAGAATTTGTCGCTGTGCAGGATGGTTCGGAAATTCTGTTCCCAGACGATCGGCCCCAGCGGCCCGCGCCCGCTCCAGTCGTAGAGACTGAGATAGAAGGAGCGCACGGTCGGATAGATGAACAAAACGGTGTAGGCGAGCAGCCCGGGAAGAAGAAACCAGAGATAGGGCACATTGGCCAGCGCCCATGTTCCCCCGTTGCGACTACGCTGATCGACAGACACCCGAATGACTCCAGATCGTGGCGTTGCCGGAACGAGATCATCGTTCCGGCAACGAGGATGTGCATGGGGAATGCTCCGTCAGAAGAATCGGAGCGTCGCCATGAATCGGCGCATTGACTCAGGACCCAAGTCCCAAGACTCGAATCCCAAGACTCGGAAAGGACTCAGCCCGCCGGTTTCACCGCCGCCTGCTGCAGATCGCAGAACTCCTGGGCGGAAATGCGGCCGGACCACAAACCGCCGTGATTGTCCTGCGTAACGGTGACGCTGCCGTTGAGCTCCGGCACCGCATACCAAACCGGCACATCCCCGCCCTGGATGGCGGCGGCCGTTGCGGTGCGGATCGGATCGGTCGATTCGGTCACGTTCTTCGACACCGAAAGCGAGATCGTGTCCATCACGATCTGCTGAGCGGCATCGGTGGCCAGCCAGTTCACGAACTGCGCGGCTGCATCCTGCTTTTCCGCCGGTGAGAACGAGCTGGCGGTATAGAGCAGCTCGAACCCGGTGGTGGTGCAGGTGGAATCGGCCACCGGTCCCGGCCAGGCAATGAAAGAAAGATCGGCATCCGGATTCACCTGGTAGTAACCGGTGAAATCCGCCGTGCCGGCCACCATCATCGCGCCCTGGCCATTGGCGAAGATCGCCTTGGCGGTGGTGTAGTCGGTGGCCTCGAACCCGGCGTTGTAGAACGGCATCAGATCGAGCAGCAACTGGGTCGCGGTTACCGCTTCGGCGTCGTTGAGCACGCGCGTGCCCTCGCGCACGGCTTGCACGCCATCCGGACGAAGAACAGACGAGGTCAGCCCGATATACATGAAATACGGGTGCACCCAGTCCTTGGCTCCGAGCACGATCGGCGCTTGCACCCCGGCATCCTTGAGCGCCTGGGCGGTCGATTCGAGCTCGTCCCAGGTGGTGGGCGGGGTGACACCCGCATCGGCGAAAACCGTGTTGTTGATCGCCAGACCGACCGTATAGGCGGCCAGCGGGCAACCATAGACGACGCCATCGACCTCGACCTGGCCCCGCGCGGAATCGGTCAGATTGCTGACATCGACCTTGCCGGTCAGATCGACAAAGGGAAGCTCGCCGCCCTCCCGGACCCGGACGATGATATTGCCTTCGAGATCGCCGAAGATGTCGGACGTCTCGCCGCCCTGAATGGCGGTTTGGATCTTGGCCCCATATTGATCGCCCGGGGTGGTGGAAAAATCGACCTTCACCCCCGGGGTGGCCTCCTCGAAGGCATCGAGCAATGCGCGCATCGGATCGGCCCATTCCGGGTGATTGCCCCACATGGTGACCGTCACGGCGTCCTGCGCTCCGGCTGTCCGGATCGTGAAGACCATGGGCGCGAGCGCTCCGGCCAGCGCGGCCGCGCCCCCGGCTTTCAGCAGATCGCGACGCCCCGTGCGGCGCGATCCCAACGACGAAATCTGAGACACGACAGACCTCCTCTGGTTCGAATGCGAATCGATTCGGGCGGATCCGGCCCAGGTTGGCCTGGCCGAATGTACCCGCGGCATTGTGAAGCATTGACAGCCAACGTCAAGATGGGCTAGGTTGCCCGTATCGGTGACACCGTGCCCTCCAATGTTCGGCAGGCGGACGAATCACCGCGAGGACAGGCAATGCAACCGTTGTCGGATTCCCTGCAGAGTGTAGAACGCGCGTTGCGCGTGGTGGAAGTGCTCGTGCACGAAGCGCGGCCCATGAGCGTGCGCGAGATCAGCGAGCAGATCGGTATCAACCGGACCACCGCGCACCGGCTCGTTGCCACATTGTGCGCATCGGGTTGGGCCGAACGCGCGCCGGACGGCCGGTTCCAGCTTTCGGTCAAATTCCTCGCCATCGGACATGTGATCAACGAGCAACGGCGCTTTCTGGACGAGATCCGCCCGGAATTGATGCGCCTCTCGCAACTCACCCGCGAAACCATCCATGTCGGGGTGCGCGATGGATTCGAAATCGTGCATGTCGACAAGATCGAATCGCTGGAGCATGTCGGGGTTTCATCGCGTATCGGCACCCGGGGATCGGTCCAGAGCACCAGTCTCGGTCTGGCGCTCATAGCGGCCCAGGATGATACGGAGGTCGAACATTACCTCACCCGAGCGGTCGAGCTGCCCGCGCCGTTGGGCGTGGCCGACCCCGAACGGTTCCGCGTGCTGATCGAGGAAACGCGGGCGCGCGGATTCAGCCTGGACGACGAGGACGATTCCATCGGCGTACGCTGCATCGGCGTTGCCGTGCGCGGACCCGACACCAATCCGCTCTTCGCCATCAGCATCACCGGTCCTTCACCGCGATTCACCCGCGAAGCGGCATTGCGGTTCGGTCCGGAGCTGGTCCGCACCGGCGAGCGCCTCTCCCGTACCTTTGGCTATCTTCCTGTTTCCGAACGATCGCGGGTCGCTTGAGCGGCCAAGGAGTCCAGTGTGTCCCAGAACGATGAGCGAACCGGCGACCTGATCGAAATCATCCGCACCCGGCTCTATACCGCGGTCGTGTCCGATGTGCTCGACCGGCATGGGTATCTGGAGCAGGCGATGGACGCCGGCATCCGCCCGATCGAACGCGGAATGCGGGTGGTTGGCCGGGCGCACACGGTGCTCGCCACCGATATCTACGAACGCCAGGCCAATCCCTATGTCAAGGAGATCGCTTCGATCGACGCCGTGACGCCCGGAAGCTGCGTGGTTGCCAGCACCCGTCGCTCGACCCGCACCTGTTTCTGGGGCGAATTGCTTTCGACGGCCACCCGGGCGCGGGGCGGCACCGGGTGCATCATCGATGGATATACCCGCGATTCCGAAGCGATCATCGAGATGGGATTCCCGGTCTTTTCCACGGGGTTCAAACCGGTCGATTCCTCCCCTCGTTCGATGGTGGTCGATTTCGGATGCCCGATCGAATGCGGCGGTGTGCGGGTGCGGCCCGGCGATGTGGTGTTCGGCGATTTCGATGGCATCGTCGTCATTCCCATCGAGGCGCTGCCGGATGTGGTCGATGAGGCGGTGCAAAAGGTCGAATCGGAAAACCTCACCCGCGACATGCTCCGCCAGGGCCACCTGTTGCGCGAGGTGTATGACAAATACGGGGTGCTGTAGAGCAGGCAGCACGCGGCAGGCAGCACGCAGGTTTTGCAGTCAGCGGCCAGCAGGCAGCAGGCAGCAGGCAGCGCTGTCGTCTGATTGGGGCGCATCTGCACATGGGCGCTGCGCTCTGTGGACGTTCTGCTTTCTGTTTCGTGGGTTTCCCCGGATGGGTAGGGTGAACCTGCCCGTCTGGGGAGTGTATGCTTGTAGTATCGTATGTGATACTACATTCAGTACGGAAGACCCCTGGCGCGACCGGGCCCGATGCGCTGCGATGGCGTCGACCGTCTCTCGAAATCGACATTGCTATCGCGCGCAACCGGCAACGACCGGAAGGGACGCGCCCAAGGAGAACTTACCAACAGATGGAACCCACGGTCGACAACACCAATGAAAACGAACCGATCATCGACCAGGTGATCGACGAAACCGAGGACGTCGCGGAGATCGACGTCGATATGGCCGAGGCTGCCGAGCGCCCGCATGGTCGTGGCCGCGGTCGCCATGGCAAGCGCGACCGGCGTGCATTCGGTCCGAATCGTCCGTATCGCTTCGCGCTCTTTGTCGACGAGGAGGGTGGCTATGTCCTCCGCTCGCCCGATCTGGCGGAGCGGTCGACCAAGATCGAATCGCTCGATGGGCTGGGCGCTGCCATGCAGCGCGCTATCGACGAGCGCGCCGCCGAAGATGCGGCCGCGGCGGCTGAGGCCGAAAAAGACGCGCAGTTCAGCGGCAAATTTGTGCTGCGGCTCCCCCGCTCGATGCACCGGCAGCTCACCGAGCTGGCCGAAGCCGAGGGGGTCAGCCTGAATCAGCTCGCACTCGGTTTCCTGGCGGAAAGCATGGGACGCGCCGAGATGATCCACGAATTCGGCGAGCGCCGCGG
>JBIQLF010000147.1:0-6089 GCA_044464585.1 Thermomicrobia bacterium | reverse complement strand
GCGGCGCGGCACTGGGCGTTCTGTGCGGGACGCACCCGAGATCCCGATCGTTCGGTCCATCCATCCCCGATCACTTTTGCCTATTGCCCGTTGCCTTTTGCCCTCGCGCCCAGTTCCTGTTTCCCAACCCCCCGGCAGCTTGCCCGAATCTGCAACCTGCCGTATAAGTGTCCCAACGAACACCCAATACCCGGACGGAGGCAGCCAATGACGACTTCTCTTCCCGATCGAGACCGGCTTCTCGACGCCTACACCAGGATGGTGGAAATCCGCGCGTTCGAAGACGCGGCCGGAAAGAACTTCGCCGACGGGTTGATCCCCGGTTTCGTTCACCTCTACGCGGGTGAGGAAGCCGTTGCCGTCGGTGTCTGCTCCCACCTCGATGATGCCGACTACATCACCAGCACCCATCGCGGCCATGGCCATTGCATCGCCAAGGGGGTCGATATTCCAGGCATGGTCGCCGAGTTGATGGGTAAATCGACCGGCGTCTGCCACGGCAAGGGCGGCTCGATGCACATCGCCGATGTGCACAAGGGAATGCTCGGCGCCAACGGCATCGTCGGCGCCGGGTTGCCGCTCGCCTGTGGCGCCGCGATGACCGCCAAGGCCAGAGGAAACGGCGCGGTGGCGGTTTCGTTCTTCGGGGATGGCGCTTCCAATCAAGGCACATTCCACGAAGCGCTCAATCTGGCCGCGATCTGGAAACTGCCGGTCGTCTTCGTTTGCGAAAACAACGGCTATGCCGAGGCGACTCCCGCCCACTACCACTGCTCGGTGGGGGACATTGCCAACCGCGCCGCCTCCTATGACATCCCGGGAATCGTGGTCGATGGACTCGATTTCTTTTCCGTGTATGAAGCGGCTGGCGCGGCTATCGACCGGGCGCGCAAGGGTCACGGCCCGACGCTGATCGAGGCGAAAACCTATCGCTACTATGGGCACTTCCAGGGCGATATGATCACCTACCGCACCGATGAGGAAGTCTCTCACTATCGCGATCGCGACCCGATCACCGGACTCCGCACCTACATGGTCGACCACGAGCTGGCGACCGCCGGGGAGCTCGATGCGATCGACCAACAGGTCATCGCGGCGCTCGACCAATCGTGGGCCGATGCCAAGGCTGCTGCCTGGCCGGCCCCGGAACAAACACTCACCAACGTCTACGTGTCGTACTAGCCGATCCCTCGACGACGAAGGAGACTCAAGTCATGGTGGCTGTAGCTCGAGAAACCCGCACGATGACGATGAAGGACGCCATCAACGAGGCGCTCCGCATCGCCATGCGCGAAGACCCCAATGTGATTCTGCTCGGTGAGGATATTGCCGGTGGCGCGAATGTCGACCATCTGATCGATGAGGACGCCTGGGGCGGCCCGATGGGCGTCACCAAGGGCCTGGTGCAGGAATTCGGACGCGATCGGGTGCTCGATACGCCGATCACCGAGGCCGGATTCATCGGCGCGGCGGTGGGCGCGGCCGCAACCGGTTTGCGGCCCGTGGCCGAATTGATGTTCGTCGATTTCTTCGGCACCTGCATGGACCAGATCTTCAACCAGGGCGCCAAGCTGCGCTATATGTTCGGCGGCAAGGCCAAGGTGCCGATGGTCATTCGCACCCAGATCGGCGCTGGCGTCAGTGCCGCCGCCCAGCACTCCGGTTGTCACTATTCGGTCTTCACCCATATGCCGGGTATCAAGACGGTCGCCCCTTCCACCCCGGCCGATGCCAAAGGACTCCTGCTTTCCGCCATCCGCGATGACGATCTGGTGCTCTTTTTCGAAAACAAGGTGCTCTATGGAATCAAGGGCGAGGTGCCCGGCGGTGACGAAGGGATTCCGCTCGGCAAGGGCGATATCAAACGCGCAGGTGAGGATGTCACGATCGTGGCGATCTCGCGCATGGTCAGTCAGTCGCTCGCGGCCGCCAAGACACTGGTGGCCGAGGGGATCGAGGCCGAGGTCATCGACCCGCGCACCCTTTCACCACTCGATGAAGACTTGATCCTTTCCTCCGTCGAAAAAACGCACCGGCTGGTCATCGTGGACGAGGACAATCCACGCTGCTCGGTGGCGTCCGATATCGCCGCGATGGTGGCGGACAAGGGGTTCGATCTGTTGGATGCGCCGATCAAGATGGTGACCGCGCCGCATACACCGGTGCCATTCAGCCCAGTGCTCGAACAACTCTATATTCCCAGTCCCGAGCGTATCGCCGAAACCGTCCGCGAGATCGTCTAGTTCCGGAGCAACCATGGCAACCATCGTCAAAATGCCCAAATGGGGTCTGACCATGACCCAGGGCACCATCGTCGACTGGCTGGTCGAGGAAGGATCCGAAGTCGCCGAGGGGGATATGCTCCTGACGGTCGAAACCGAAAAAGCGGTCGATGATGTCGGCGCTCCGACCAGCGGGGTTCTTCTCAGGATCGTCGCTCCCGCCGGGAGCGAGGTCGAGGTTTCGGGACCGGTGGCAGTTATCGCCGCCGAGGGGGAGACGCTGACCGAAGCCGAGATCGAATCGCTCATCCAACCGCCAGCCGCTGCGCCATCCGCGGCCGCTGCCAGCAGTACAGCGGCTGGCGCCGAACGCCGGGAGCGCCAAACGACGAAACGGGATGCAGGCGGCCGCGTCAACGCCTCGCCAGCCGCGAAAAAACTCGCGGCCGAATTGGGCGTCGAACTCTCCGATGTCGAGGCGACCGGTCCTGGCGGCCGCATCACCAGCGACGACGTACAGCGGGCCGCGGACGAACATGTCGATCCGTCCCCGACCGAGCGCGATATCGAGCTGCCAGACGGCCGCTCGATTCACGTTCTCGAAGCCGGACCGAAATCCGACCGGCCGCTGGTGTTCATCCACGGTCTGGGCGGATCGCTCAGCAGTTGGCAATTCCTGATGGGCGCGCTGTCCGGCTCGCATCGGATGACCGCCCTCGATTTGCCCGGACATGGCAATTCCAGCAAAAGCGAACCGGAATCGACTGACTATTCCGTCGATGGGCTTGCCAGCGCGATTGCCACCGCCCTGAACGACGGCAAACGCAAACCGTCGATCGTCGTCGGGCACTCGCTCGGCGGCGCGGTCGCGCTGAAACTCGCCATCGAGCACCCAGATCTCGTCGCCGGGCTCGTCTTGATCGACAGCGCCGCGCTGGGGCCGGCCATCAGCGATGAGCTGTTGCGCCTCATGGGCGGCGCGGGTGGAACCGAGACCGCGCACGGGCTGCTGGAACTCTTCTTCGAGGATCAGAAACTGGTCAACGATCGCGGCGTGGAGGAAATGGCCGGATTCCAGCGGAACGGTGGTTGGGAAGCCCAGCAGGCGGTTTCCGACGCGGCGTTCTCCGGCGGCACGCAGCATTTCGGAATCGAGCAGGCGCTGGTCGGAATCGACAAACCGGTTCTCCTGATCTGGGGTGAAAAGGACCGGGTGATTCCGCTTTCGCACGCGGTCGATGCCCTGTCGGTCTTCCCGGATGCCGTACTGAAAGTGATCGCGAACATCGGTCACGTACCGCAAGTCGAGCGGCCGGCCGACGTTGGCATGGCCGTCGATCGCTTCGTCAGGTCGATCGGCTGATGCCGGACGGTCCAACGATCGGGATCATCGCGAATCCAGCGTCCGGCAAGGATATTCGCCGGATCGTCGCTCACGGATCGACCTTCGACAATCACGAGAAGATCAATATCGTCCGGCGCGTCCTGTTGGCCGCGTCGGACCTCGGGGTGGAACGCGTCCGCTATCTTCCCGATCTGTTCGGCATCGTGCCGCGGGCGGCCGATGGTATCGAGCTGCGCTGCACGCTCGAACCGCTGCCGATGCCCGTGCTCGGCAATCCGGGCGATTCGATCGAAGCCGCTCAGCGACTGGCCGATCTGGGCGCCGGCGCGATCGTGACCCTCGGCGGCGATGGCACCAACCGCGTGGTTGCCAAAGGTTGCCAAGATGTGCCATTGATGCCCATCTCCACCGGCACGAACAATGTCTTTCCCAAAATGGTCGAAGGCACCCTTGCTGGAATCGCAACCGCACTGGTCGCCACCGGAATCGCACCGGATGCCGTCGTTCGCCAGCCCAAGCTCGATGTCTACGTCGATGACGAGCGGCGCGACATCGCCCTGATGGATGCGGTTCTTTCGGCGCATCAATGGGTGGGAGCGCGAGCGCTCTGGGATGCATCCCATTTGACGGAGGTGGTCGTGTCCCGCATCGTTTCCTCGGCGATCGGGATTTGCAGCATTGGCAGCCTGCTCTTTCCAGACGCGGCGAATGGCGCATCGGGGGCCCATATCGCTATCGGGGAAGGCGGCGCAACCCTTCTGGCCCCGGTCGCGCCCGGTTTGTTACGCCCCATTCCGGTACAGTCGAAAAAACTCCTGCAATTCGGAGAGCGCGTGGTCTTTCGCCCGGCGGCTGGCACGATCGCGCTCGATGGCGAACGCGAGATCGAAGTCAAACGCACGCATCAGATCGCGGTCGAGCTCTCTGCCAGCGGGCCCTTCACCATCGACATCGACCGCGCCATCGCCACTGCCGCGGCAGCGGGAACATTCCTCACCTGATCGGCCCTGCGCCGCTCAGGTCAAGGCGTCGAGATCAGCCTGCACCTCGTTTCGGGTCAGCCCACCAACCATCAACTCCGCATCGGTCAACGCCAGCAGGCGTTCATAGAACGCGGTCGCGTATTCGATCGATTCGGCGGAGCCGCCCTCCACCCAATCGAGCACGTGGTTTTCGGCTTCGTCGAATCGTCCTTTTTCTTCCAGATAGATCATCAGCAGATCGCGGGTATTTTCCGTCACCGGATACCCCTCCATCCAGCCGATGGTCGCATCCAGCCCCGGAATCGTTTCGGTTCGCAGCGCGTCCGATCGGTCCCACGCCTCCAGATAGAGACGCAAGGCCTTTTGCATGCGCGGCAGCGCATCCTCGATCTCGCCCCGGCTCGAATAGATGTCGCCTTCCTCGCGCAAGAGAATCGCCAGCGAAACTAGCCGTTCCGGATGCACCGCGCCCTGGACTGTCAGCATGGTCACGATATCGTCTTCGCTCAGCCCGTAGACCAGCGATGCGTGCAGACCGGTCATCCGCCCATACGCTTCCTGAATTTCGATCAACGCACCCGCATCGTCGCCCGCTTTGCGGCGCTTCAGCAAATGCGTGACGAACAATCCCATTTGCTGAATCATCCGCAGGATATAGTCCTGATGCATGCAACCCGCCCCACGCTGTACGATGCCGAAACCAACGAACGATCCAGGAACGAAGGGAGTCCTTGTGAGCGACGATCTCTGCTACATGCCAGCCACCGAAATGCTGGTCCGGTTTCGCAACCGTTCGCTCTCCCCGGTCGAAGTTACCACAGCGGTTCTGAATCGCATCGAGGCGGCCGACCCGGCCATCAATGCCTATGTCACGGTCACCCCCGAATTGGCGCTGGAACACGCCAGTGCCGCCGAACGGGCCTGGCAGGCAGGCAATGCCCGCGAATTGCTGGGCGTCCCCATTTCCATCAAGGATCTGACCGCCACCAAAGGCATCCGCACGACCAAGGGATCGAGACTCTTCGAAAACTGGATACCGGACGCCGATGCCGTGTTCGTCGAACGGGTGCTCGATGCCGGAGCTGTCATGCTCGGCAAAACCAACTCGCCCGAATTCGGTTGGAAGGGGGAAACGACCAATCCGGTTTCCGGCACGACCCGCAATCCATGGAATCTGGAGCGCACCGCTGGAGGTTCGACCGGCGGCGGGGCGGCCGCCGTCGCGGCCGGCATGGGACCATTGACGCAGGGAGGCGATGGGGCCGGATCGATCCGTATTCCATCGTCTTTTTGTGGGATCTATGGATTGAAACCGTCGTTCGGGTTGGTGCCGGCGTATCCACCCAGCGCACTCTCCGATGTGGCGCATCTGGGACCGATGACCCGCACGGTCGCCGATTCGGCGCTCCTGTTGAATACCGTCGCGGGCGAGGATCCGCGCGACCGGTTCTCGTGGTCGTCCAATACCGACTATCTCTCGTGCTGCGAGACGCGCGATCTGACAGGCTGGAAGATCGCCTGGAGTGGCGATCTCGGTTA
>JBIQLF010000146.1:0-6200 GCA_044464585.1 Thermomicrobia bacterium | reverse complement strand
CCATCATTCGAAAATCAGCGACCAGCAGGAGCGCGTTACCACGCCTCACCCCAGAGACGGTATGGCCCTTCTGGTCGTTCGAAAACACGGCCTTGGGAAATGCCGGCTTCACACGAGAGAACGCGCATTCACCCGGCAGCTCGGCGGCAAGATATGGCGCATTGGGTCGTGCATAAAGTGCACCTATCCCCTGCCAGAAAATCACCCATGCGTACAAAATGTATTAAGCTCGAACACAGGCATTCGTGACCCCAAACATCTCGGCGCTTTCAGCCCATATCGCGGGGTCGATAGCAGGGAGAAGATATCCATGCATTCCCTCGAAGACGACGACCTGGAACGGTCTTCGTCCGCATGCGACGATTCCGCCACCGGCGATGCTCATCGCCTGACCCGGCGATCGTTGCTTCTGGCCGCCGGGGCGACCGGCGGCGCGGCCTTGGCGGCTGCTGAAATCGGCGGTCCGGTTCTCACGTCCGCTGCCCAGGAGGCGACGCCGGTCGCATCGCCAGCAGCACCGCCCGCGGCCGATGCGTTGCCGCCCGCCATCCCGCCGTGGACCACCACCTGGGGACCGCTCCCCTCCAAATACGGTTCCCGTTCTCCCTTCGAAGATGGCGTCGTGCGCGATCCCAGCGCCACCAGCAGCCGCACCCCGCTCGCCGATCTGCATGGCATCATCACCCCAAACAGTCTCTTCTACGAACGCCATCATGCCGGCATTCCGGCCATCGACCCCTCCGAACACCGGTTGATCATCCACGGCATGGTCGATCGCCCGGTGATCTATACGCTCGATGACATCAAACGCTTTCCGTCGGTTTCGGTCATCCATTTCCTCGAATGCTCCGGCAATACCGGAAGCGAGTACAAGGAAACGTCGATCGCCCCGACCGTCCAGAAAAGCCACGGCCTGGTCAGCGCGACCGAATGGACCGGGGTGCCGATGCGCACCCTGCTCGAAGAAGCCGGAGTCCAGCCCGGCGGGACCTGGCTTCTCTGCGAGGGAGCCGACGCCGCGGCCATGACCCGCAGTATCCCGACCGAAAAGGCCATGCAGGACGGTCTTCTGGTCTACGGCCAGAACGGCGAAGCCTTGCGCCCGGAACAGGGCTATCCCATGCGCGCCATCTGGCCCGGCTTCGAAGGCAATATGAACATCAAATGGCTGCGCCGCATCGAGGTCGGCAATGTCCCCTGGGAAACCCGGGAAGAAACATCGAAATACACCGACCTGCTCCCCGACGGTATCGCTCGCCAATTCACCTTTGTCATGGAAGCGAAATCGGTCATCACCAACCCCTCCGGCGGCCAGACCATTCCCGACAAGGGATTCCGGGAGATCACCGGCATTGCCTGGTCCGGGCGCGGGGCGATCACGATGGTGGAGGTCTCCACCGATGGCGGCAAGACGTGGGAGGAAGCCGAATTACAGGGACCGGTGCTTCCCGTCTGCCTGACCCGCTTCCGTTTCCCATGGACCTGGGATGGCAACGCCACCACCATCCAGAGCCGCGCAACCGACGAAACCGGCTATGTCCAACCCACCGTCGATGCCATCATTCAGGCGCGTGGACACAACTCGACCTATCACATGAACGCCATCAAAACGTGGGCTATTGCTGAGAATGGAGAGGTGACGAATGTCTTCCAATAATCATCAGCTCTTCGGGTTTGGCGCGACCGCGACCGAGGAGGAGATCGCGGGCTGGGACATCGACATCGCCCCGGATGGGACTGGCCTGCCGGAAGGTCATGGCTCGGTCGAGGAAGGCCGCGCGCTCTTTGCGAAGCTTGGCGCACCCTGTCATGGCGCCAATGGCGAGGGCACCGACGCCGCTCCCGCCCTGGTCGGCGGCCAGGGCACATTGGCCAGCGATTCCCCGAAGAAGACCATCGGCAGCTATTGGCCCTATGCCACCACCCTCTACGATTACATCCACCGGGCAATGCCGGCCACGGCTCCCCAATCGCTGAAACCAGACGAGGTCTACGCTCTCTGCGCGTTTCTGCTGAATGCCAACGGCATCATCCCTGACGACGCCATCATGGATCAGGACAGTCTGCCCAAGGTCGTCATGCCAAACCACGGAGGTTTCACCAGCCCCGACCCACGTCCCGACGTCTATTGATCCGTTCGCCCGGCGCTCCGCGCGCGAGGACGAGCAGGCAGCCGGGGGCACCCCCGGCTGCCTGCTGACCACCCTACCCCTTCGGCCAAACCTGCTGCCCCGCATCCGGTCCGGCGAAATCCTCCCCGATACCGAGTCGCAAATCGCGCCGCTCCGTCCGGGTGCGCGAAATTCCGCTCATCTGCGCGTGCGAGGGATCTTCTGGCGCGGGCGCAATGGGCGCGCCGCCCGCCGGGCGCACCTGCCGGGCCATCCCGGCCGCGGCCAGCTGCTCTCCGAGATTGGCAACCCCGAACGCCAGAATCAGCGCGAGAACGATCGCTATGGTTTCCATCGTCTCCTCCATGGGCGAGACGACAGCGTCCCCTTACGTGAATGGACTCACCATGGTCCATCGTGAAGCGTAGAGCACAACCTGGGGTCGCGAGCGCCTCGATGCCCCGATTGCGTCACGGGACAAATCGGAACGCGCGTCCCGTGAGTTCCCCATACGTGTAACGCACGACCCATGCGCTCCGGTTACGTCTGCAAACCTGTTCCGCCTCGCCTGACCACTTTTCGTCAAGCACTGAATGCAATAGTGCATGCGTCTCTTGGAAACCAGCAAAGCGCCAGCACTGTGGCTGATCGGTTGCTGGTCCATACATCGGAGGTTTGCGTACGATGACGCATAGCGAATAGCTCCTGACGTTCCTCGTCGATGAGGCATCGAGACGACACTACTCACGGCGGCAGATCATCCGCCGTGGAATTGCGCTCGGGCTCTCGGTGCCCGCAATCGCCACCGCCATCACGGCGGTACGCCCGCTCCCGGCATCTGCCCAGGATGCGGCAAATCCGCTGGGGGTCGATCCCAGCGCTCCGCTCGAGGTCGTCATCTTCAAAGGCGGGTTCGGCGACGACTACGCCTTGAACGTCAACAAGATGTACAACGCGGCCTTCCCCGACGCCACCATCACCTATCTCGGCACCCAGCGCCTCGGTCCGCAATTCCAGCCGCGCTTCGTGGCTGGCAATCCACCGGATGTGATGGACAACTCCGGAGCCGAGAATCTGCCCATCGCCACGCTGGTGGCCGAAGGCCAATTGGCCGACCTGGCCGATCTGATGGCCGCCCCGGCATACGATACCGAAGGCTCCACCTTTGCCGACAGTCTCGTTCCCGGCTCGCAGGACACCGGCATCTGGGATGGCGTCCAGCGCGTTCTGCTCTATGCGCTCACGGTCTACGGGGTCTGGTACAACAAGGCGCTCTTCGACGAAAAGGGCTGGACCTACCCCGAAACCTGGGACGATATGCTCGCCCTCAGCGCCGAGATCAAAGCCGCCGGTATCGCTCCGTGGACCTATCAGGGACAATATCCCCAGTACATGCGCCTGCTGTTCGACGCCATGGTTGCCAAGCATGGTGGTCTCGAAGCGCTTGTCGCCATCGACAATCTGCAGCCGGACGCCTGGAAATCCGACTCCGTGGCCGCCGCCGCGGGCGCGTTGCGCCAGTTGGCGGACAACGACTACATCATGGACGGCACCGAAGCCCTCTCGCACACCGAATCGCAAGCCGCCTGGTTGCAGGGGAAAGCCGCCTTCATTCCGTGCGGGACCTGGCTCGAAAACGAGATGGCCGATCTCATCCCGGAGGGATTCGAGATGGTGGTCGCCCCCTCGCCCTCGCTCGCGGACGATATGCTGCCGTTCAGCGCCATCGGCGCGTGGGCCGGAGAGAACTTCCACGTCTCCGAACAGGGCAAGAATGTTCAGGGCGGCAAGGAATGGTTGCGCATGCTCTTCTCCAAGGAAGGCGCCCGCTTCTTCTCCGAAGCCACCAAATCGCTCACGGTGGTCAATGGCGCGGCCGACGGTCTCAGTCTCGGCGCCGCCTTCGACTCGGCCCAGACCGCTCTGGCCAATGCCGGCGCGAATGCGATCTACTCGCGCTATACGGACTGGTACCCGACGCTCGACACCGAAACCCAGAACCAATTCGGCGCCCTGCTCACCAAGCGGGTGTCGCTCGAAGAGTTCATGGACAACATGCAGGCAGCCGCTGACGATGTGGCCAGCGACGATTCGATTCCGAAGTTCACCCGGTCATAAGTGACACACGAGTGGATGGCCCCGCCCGGGGGCCATCCACTCCGCCCGTCCGAACGGGCCGATTCCCCGCATTTTGGCAACGGCGCCACCCGCATGAGGCAGAGGTTTCGGGAGATCGCAGATGAACCACGGCAAATACCGGCTGATCATTCCCTTCCTCGCGCCATCCCTGCTGCTCTATGCCGTGTTCGTGCTCTATCCGTATATGCAGGCATTCTGGATTTCGGCGCATCAATGGCGCGGCGTCAGCGCCAACAAGAAATTCATCGGTCTCGACAATTACCGCAAGCTGATCCACGATGCCTATTTTCGCAATGCCATCGGGCACAACGCCCAGATGCTCATTTTGCTGCCCATTGTCACGATCGGCTCGGCGCTGCTCTTTGCCACCCTTTTCGTGCAAGGTGGACGCGGGGTGCGCGGAGCGAACTTCTATCGCGTCGTCTTCTTTTTTCCCCAGGTCATGTCGGTCGTTATCGTCGGTATCCTTTGGCAATACATCTACAACCCCAATAGCGGTCTGGTGAACGGATTCCTCGGAGCGATCGGGCTGGATAGTCTCAAGCGCGCCTGGCTCGGCAACACCAGCACCGCGCTCTGGGCGGTGGCCGCCGTGGTGATCTGGCAAGCCGTTGGGTTCTATATGGTTCTCTTCGTCGCCGGCATGCAATCGATTCCCGTCGATTACTACGAGGCCGCCCGGCTCGATGGCGCCAACCGCCTGGCGCAATTCAAGGATGTCACCGTCCCCCTGCTCTGGGAAAACATCCGTGTCGCGCTCGTCTACATCGGCATCGCCGCGCTCGACCTCTTCACTATCGTTCAGGTCATGACCGAAGGGAAACCGCAACGCTCGTCAGATGTGGCATCCCGTTATATGTACGAACAGGCATTCAAGAACAGCCAATTCGGATACGCCTCCGCCATCGGCGTCGTCCTGCTCTTCCTGACATTGGGATTGTCGATATTGCTTCTCTTCTTTTCGCGACGTGACAGCCTGGAGTTCTAGGAACGGCAGCGCGGATACCGGAGCCGGAAAGGACCGAATGTGAGTTTCCAGACATCCCAGCAGGAAATCGCCGCCGCGGAAGCCACGGCCGCAACGGTGACCGCGCGCAGAACGTCTCCGCTCAAGAGCGACACGGTATTCGGAGGACTTTCCCAGGTTCTCCTGATCGTCTGGGCAATTCTGGTCATCTTCCCGTTTCTCTGGATGATCATGACCTCATTCAAGACCGATCCGGAGATCATCTTCAGTCCCTGGAAGTTCCCGGCCACCCTGCAATGGGACAACTATGCCCGCGCCTGGAATAACGCTCATATCGGCACCTATTTCAAGAACACGATCATCGTGGTAACCGGGTCGGTTTTTCTCACCCTGCTCCTGTCATCCATGGCCGCCTATGTGCTGGCGCGATTCCGCTTCCCCGGCAACCGCCTGATCTTCTATCTCTTCATGCTCGGCTTGATGTTCCCGGTTTTTCTCGCGCTGGTGCCGCTCTTCTTCGTCGTCAACGATCTGCACATGCTCAGCACCTACCGGGGGCTGATCCTCGTCTATGTCGCCTATTCGTTGCCCTTCTCGATCTTCTTCCTGACCAGCTTTTTCAAGACCCTGCCCGGCGAGCTGGCCGAAGCGGCCATCGTCGATGGCGCCTCCCATTACCGCGTCTTCTTTGGCGTCATGCTCCCCCTTGCCAAACCCGGTCTGCTGGCCATCGGCATCTTCAATGTGCTGGGCCAATGGAACCAATTCATCCTGCCCTTGGTCCTCAACCCCGATCCGAACCATTACCTGATCACCCAGGGACTCGCCTTTCTCGCCATCCAGCAGGGGTACCAGAACGACTACAGCGCGCTCTTCGCCGCGCTCACCATCACCATGGTGCCCATCCTGGTCGTCTATATCCTCTTCCAGCGCCGCCTGGAAGCCGGTCTCACCGCCGGGGCGCTCAAGGGCTGAGTCGTGAG
>JBIQLF010000145.1:0-6341 GCA_044464585.1 Thermomicrobia bacterium | reverse complement strand
CTCTCGTCAGGAGAACCTCGATGCCCGTACCAACATCCAACCCATTCGACGATGTCATTGCCGCGATGGACGCGGCGCATATGCAGGCACGGGAACTGGTTGAGACATTTCCCACCCGGGCGGTGGCGTTGCCGGTGTCGCCCGAGGCGATGGCGGAGGCATTCGACGATCCGCTGCCGGTCGATGGCGTGAGCGCGGCGGTGGCCCTGGACGAATGGCTGGCACGAGCCGAACCGGGGATCGTGGCGTCGGCCGGGCCACGCTTTTTCGGTTGGGTGCAGGGCGGGGTGACGCCCGGTGCAATGGCGGGAGACTGGATCACCTCGGCGATCGACCAGCATGGCTTGCTCTGGCGCTCCAGCCCGGCCGCGGTGGCGACCGAGCATGCGGCAGTGCGCTGGCTGAAGGAGCTGTTCGAGATTCCCGAGGATTGGGTGGGAACCACGTCCAGTGGGGCGACAATGTCGAATATGATCGGGTTGGCGGCCGGGCGGCAATGGGTGGGCGAGGCGCTGGGATTCGATCCGGCGCTGGACGGTCTGGCTGGAAATCCGGCCATACCGGTTGTCAGCAGCACGCATATCCATTCCAGCGCGCTCAAGGCGCTCGGAAATCTGGGGCTTGGCAAGACAGCGGTGCGCAAGGTGCGGTCGAATGGCGGGTCGATCGTTCTCGATGCACTGGAAGCGGAATTGGCAAGGATCGATGGGCCGGTCCTGGTGGTTGCCAATGCCAGCGAGGTCAATACCGGCGCGTTCGACGATCTGCAAGGAGTGATCGACCGTGCGCGCGCGCATCCGGGCGGGGCGTGGGTGCATGTCGATGCCGCGTTTGGGTTGTTCGGGCGGCTTTCCGAACGAACGCGGCACTATCTCGATGGAATCGAGCAGGCGGATTCGATCTGCGCGGATGCGCACAAATGGCTGAATGTGCCCTATGACTCCGGGTTCGCGTTCGTGCGGCAGCGGGATCCGCTTTTTCGGGCATTCCAGTCGACCGCCGCCTATCTGGCGGGCGCCCCGCTGGGACTCGACCTGGATGCTTATGTGCCCGAGATGTCGCGCCGGGCGCGGGGAATCGCAATCTGGTGCGCGCTCCGGCAGATGGGCGCGAATGGCTATCGGGCGATGGTCGATCGCTGTCTGGACAATGCCTGGACATTTGCCGATTGGGTCGATGGGGAGCCGGGTTTGGAACTGATGGCCCCGGCGCCGCTGAATATGGTGTGCTGGCGCTATACCCCGGACGGATTGGACGATGAGGCGGCCGACCAGTTCAACCGTGCGGCCATCGTGGCGATCCAGGACGACGGGCGGGCTTTCGTTTCGGGGACCGTCTGGAATGGCCGGGCGGCGATTCGCTGCGCCTTCGACAATTGGACGACGACGCTGGCTGATGTTGAGATTCTGGAGTCGGCCATTCGGGATGTCGGAGCGAAGTTGCGGGCAGGATAGCCGAATTAGTTGCTTAGGGAACTATTGCTCGACGCTCGATATGTCAGATGTCGCATCGAGCGACCTTTGCAAGAGATCTGCACGGTGTGCTTGATAGAGAGCCGAATCGCATCACGCACGATATCGACGATCGGACGATCTTCTTGCTCGGACAGTGCTTCCAGTTGTTTCATGAGGTCGTCTGGAATGACGATTGTCGGTTCACCCATCTTGAGGACTTTTCTTCACAACGGCACCGGCGCGGGATCGGGCTACGCACGCTCGCGGCGACGCGCTCCCGAGCGGATGCAAACTCGGGAACGATCTGAATCGTGCCTTCGCGGGCCACGGCGGCGAAGTGGCGCAGATCGAGCGTTGCAACCGTTCCACCGTTTCGATCTGCGCATACGACCACGGCGGTATCGCCATAGCCAAGTGGCAGGTCACGATATCGGCCTATGAGCGCTCGAATGCGCGGTAGGTCGTCTTCCCCGCAATCCAATACCATCGATCTCGACTCGAGATTTCTGAGAAAGGTGTCCGTAGTCATTCGACCGAAACGCTTATCGAGAATGAATGTCGCTTCTGAGAGGATGCCAACAGGAACGATTGATAGTCCTGTGGCGCCAGCGAGGAAGCTCGCAACCCGATTGCGATCGAATTCATCGAGATCGATTGCAGCTGTGAGCGCCGAGGTGTCGAGGACTACCAATCCGGATCCCAATTCTCCGCCAGCCAGTCATCATAGTTTGCAGCTGAAAGTGAGCCATCTCGCACGCTCCCAAAGACGCTTGGAAGCTCACGAGGCTCGCTTGCAACATATGCGGCCATGGCTTCGCGAATCACATGTGCCTCGGTCGCACCCTGCCGTTTCGCGCTCGCGTTGATAGACATTTTGATTTCAGTAGGAATAGAGACGGTCGTTTTTTTCATGATGATTCTCCTGTCGCCATATACCATATATGGCGACAGGAGTCGATCAGCCTGCGGTCTGTTAGAGGCGAACCGGCTTGCCCGTCCGTGAGGATTCGTAGATGCCCAGGATAATCGCGAGAGAGTTGCGGGCGTCGCGGCCGGTGATGGCGGGGGGACGGCCGTGGCGGATGGCGTCGAGGAATTCGGCGATCTGGAGTTGGTGAAATTCCGGGAAGCCGGGGCGGCCGTTTTCGGCGGTTTCCCAGGTGGCGCGCTCACCGGCGCCGGGTTCGAAGGTCCAGAGGTCATTGACGCCCTGGGTGCCTTCGGGGTTTTCCCACAGGCTGGCGGTGGCGCCGTTGTCGCCGTGGATGGCAACGCGGAAACCGAAGTCGGGTTGGACGGTTGTGAGGGCCTCGATCGCGCCGAGCGCGCCGCTCTGGAAGGTGACGGTGGCGGCGACGGTGTCTTCGACATCGATATAGGCGCCATGTCGCAGGGTGGCGATGCGACCGTAGACCTCGGATGCCGGGCCCATGTACCACTGGAGCATGTCGACCATATGGACAGCTTGATTCATCATCACGCCGCCGCCCTCGGTTTCCCATTTGCCGCGCCAGGGATCGGATTCGAAATAGGACTGCGGTCGCCAGAGGTGGGAATAGGACGTGCCGAAGGTGAGGTTGCCGAGCAGCCCGTCGTCGATGGCGCGGCGGATGCGTTGCGCGGCCGGCCAGAAACGACGCTGGAAGATGACCCCGAAGGCAACTCCGGCGGCCTCGGTCGCTTCGATCATGCGGTCGGCTTCTTCGAGGTGGATGGCGATCGGTTTTTCGCAGAGGACGTTGACCCCGGCTTCGGCGCAGGCGACGACCAGCTTTTCATGCACCGGGTGAGGCGTGCAGATGAGCGCGGCATCGAGCCGACCACGCGTGAAGAAATCGTCGAGACCGTCGGTGGCGATCTCAGCGCCGAATTCGGCGGCAAATGCCTGAGCGCGGGGACGGTCGGCATCGCAGAACGCAACCAAATCAGCACTCGGTATCGTCTTGACGGCTTCGGCATGGATGCGGGCGATCTTGCCGCAACCGATGATGCCAACCCGGAGCATTCGCTCGGCTATTCGCTCGCTCATTCGCCCAACACCTCATGCAGATAGCGGGCCGAGCGGGCGACCGCGTCGTACCCCGGATCGAGATCGTCTTCCTGTTCGATGCTGATCGTGCCGTCGTAGCCGATTTTGCGCAGGGCAGCGATGATGGCGGTCCAATCCAGCTCGCCATTGCCGGGCAACCGGTAGCGCCACCAGCCACTGCCGAGGATGCCCTGGCGACGGAGACGATCGCGCACGATTTCGACGTCTTTGCCATCGACATGATAGATGCGGCTGGCGAATTCGTGGATCAGACCGGGGATATCGTCGATGCCGAGCCAGACGAGATGAGACGGATCGAAACTGAGTCCGAGCGCAGGTGAGGGAACCGTTTCGAACATGGCCGTCCAGAGTTCGGGATTGTGGGCGATGTTGCCTTCGCCGCCGCCGCGCCCGGCGGTTTCGAAGGCAATCCGCACCCCGCGCGATTCGGCGTGATCGGCAAGCGGACCGTAGATTTCGGCGAATGCATCGAGGTTTTCCCGTACCCGGCTGGAGGAATGACCGTCGCCCACGCCGGGGAGTCCATAGAAATACATGCCATATCCGGAACCCGTGAAGGTGACGACCAGCGGGCAATCGAGCGCGGCGGCCGCATCGATTGCCTGGCGCATATAGACGATTCGCCGGGCGCGGAGTTCGAGATCGGAGGTGAGCAGATTGATCATCGGCGCGATGGCGGTCAGCTCGATACCGTAAGAATCGAAAAGGGCGCGGATGGGGCCCGGTCCCTCGGTGATGATGCGATCGAGATCGAGATGTCCCTGGATCGGGCCATCGGCGATGAATGGATAGACCGGTCCGGTATTGACCTCGATTCCCTGCAGACCGTTGGCGGCAGCCCAGGCGACCGATTCTTCGATGGGAATCGGCGGTAGCCCGACGAGCGACGCAAATCCGACTTTCACGCAATGCTCCCTTCGATATGACCGTCGCTGGATTCTATCCCAGGGCGCGATCGCGTTCGGTCGATGCGATACGATGATCGAGAGTTGTCCGAGACATGGTGATCCATCGAAACTGCCGGCCACGCACAGACGCGTCTTCGCCGGTATAGGGCCGGCGGCTATGGTGGGGGATATGGAGTGCGCACGATGATCCAGATCGACGGGGACCGGTTGAATGCGACCTTGCGGGAACTCAGTACGATCGGGGCGACGCCCGGCGGTGGGGTGACCCGGCTGGCGTTGTCCGATGAGGACAGGGCGGCGCGCGACCTGCTGGTGCGATGGATGACCGAAGCTGGACTCGATGTGAAGATCGACGACGTGGGGAATATTTCCGGTGTGCGGCCCGGCACGGACGATCTACCGCCGGTCTATCTCGGTTCCCACATCGATACGGTGGTGCGGGGCGGCAAATACGATGGGGCACTGGGGGTGATGGGCGCATTGGAGGTGATCCGCACGCTCAACGACCATGGGGTGAAAACGCGGTTGCCCGTCGGAATGGTCGCCTGGACCAACGAGGAAGGCGTGCGGTTCGAGCCGGCGACGCTGGCGTCCGGGGTGGTTGCCGGTGCGTATGCGCGGGAGTATGCCTACGGGATCCGTGACCGAAACGGGTTCGCGTTCGGCGATGAGCTGGAGCGGATCGGATACAAGGGCGATGAGGCCAACCGTCCATTGCCGGCCAGCGCCTATCTCGAATTGCATATCGAGCAGGGGCCGGTGCTGGAATCGATCGGGAAGCCGGTCGGGGTAGTGGGAGGTATCGTCGGGATCGTCTGGAATGAGGTGGTCGTAACTGGACAATCGGACCATGCCGGTCCCAGTCCCATGCCCTTGCGCAGGGACGCGCTGATGGCCGCGTCGACCATGATCGCGCAGGTCGAACGGCTGGCGCTCGACCGGGACGATATGGCGGTGGCAACAGTAGGAAGGATTCGGGTCGAACCGGACACGATCAATACGATTCCGGGCAGGGCAGTGTTCAGTGTCGATTTCCGGCATCCCGAGGCGGACGCGATCGAGGCGCTTTCGCGAGGGCTGGCCGAGCTCGGAGAGGCGATCGGGCGCAATCGAGGGGTGGAGATCACCGTCGACCGGTTCTGGACCAGCGAACCGACGCCATTCGACCCGAGGGTGGTGCAGGCGGTCCGTACCGGATGCGAACGGCTGGGGCTCGAATACGGGGAGCTCTGGTCGGGCGCCGGGCACGACGCCAAGCATATGGCCGATGTGGTTCCCTCCGGCATGATCTTCGTGCGCAGCCAGGCCGGGGTGAGTCACGCGGAGATCGAGCACAGCGCGCCGGAGGACATTGTGGCCGGTGGAAATGTGTTGTTGCAGGCGGCGCTAGAGCTGGCAGGGTAAGGGACAGTCCCCGGATACGAGCGCTCCGGTCATTGCGTCGCGAATCCCTTCTTTCGAAGGGGATGAAAGGAACAGGAATCGGTTTACGCTCCGCTCGGTCGAGTGTCGGTTCGCTGATGCGTTCTAGCCAACGACAGGAGATGGCAGGCCGATGGAGAGTCAGCGATTCGATGATCTGACGAAGCGGATTGGAGTCAGCAGCCGCCGGAGATTTCTTGGCGGAATCGTTGGAATTGCTGGTGTGCTGGTTGGCGGTCGGCCAGCGGTGAACGAGACCGAGGCTGCGCGCAGAGGGTACAGCGGACCGCCACTACCGACGCCGGCGCCGCGCTCGGGTGGGCATATCTGGGTCCACCACGGGTGTATCGACGGGTGCGGTTGCCACTCCTGCTCCTATGACGAAAACGAGTTCGTGGTTTTCGACACCTTCATCATGATGGACCTGAGGAGCGGACCCTGCCCGTATTCGACTCGGCAGGAGTGCTGCGTGTGGGCCGTCGAAATGAACTCCTGCGACATGGATCG
>JBIQLF010000144.1:0-6710 GCA_044464585.1 Thermomicrobia bacterium | reverse complement strand
TCAATTCGGCAAATCGCGCCGCTGAAAGATCACCAATCCGGCAATCGTGCAGATCAGCGCGATTCCCCCCAGCACCAGCGCATCCCGGGTGGGAATCGATCCATGCGCCAACGCGATTGGCGGATCGTAGTAGTCGAATACGGAAAACGGCTGCAACGGTTTCAGGAACGACCAGAGCGTCGCGAAATAGTCGATGACATAGGAGACGATCAGAAAACCGGCCGACCAGCCAACGGCTTGCCCCATCCGGTCAGCCCAGGCCGAGGCCAGCAATGCCACGCCCGCAATGGTCGCCGCCAGCAGGAACGATGTTCCCGTCTGGGCGACGAAATGCCAGTCGTTCATCGTCCCGTCCGGTTTCGAATAGGCGAGCCCGGCCAGATTCCCCAGCGATGCCACGATCGACACCCAAAGCGCGGCTACCATCACGGTCAGCAGGCGAGCCAGATAGAACTGCACGCGCGAAACCGGCCGCGCCAGCGCGACCTGCACCTGCCCGCTCTCCATTTCTCCAGCCAGCGAGCGGGCCGCCAGCCAGATGACCACGGCGGCAACCAGCAGGTGATACACCGGATGCGTGAATCCGAGCGCCAGAAACCCCGGCAGCCCCACCTGCTCGACCACCTCCGGGGTGACATTCATCAATGCCAGAAATGGTTTCGGCACCAGATCCATGATGGAAATGAGCTGATCGAGATTGCCGAACGCGGCGATCGCGACCGGCTGGATGAACTCGAACACGAAAAGCCCGACCGTCAGCGCGACCAAGCCACCGCGCGACCGGCGCACGAGCTGCACGAATAACGTCCAGACGACCTTCACCGGCGTTCGGTCTCCCGCACGTAATATCCGGCAAAGATGTCGTTCAAACTTGGAGGCGCGATCGTGACCGATTCCACGGGTTGCTCCGCCAGAAATCGCAGGAACGGATTCGGATCGAGATCGACCAGCAACGAGAGCGTTCGTCCTTCGCCCCGCAACACCTCGGCTCCCGGAATCGCCATTCCCGGCGACAATGGAGCGCGCAATACGACCTCGGCGCGGCGCCGGTGCGCGGCACGCAAATCCTGGATCGATGCCTCCTGCACCAACTTGCCCGCGCGCACGATTGCGACCGTCTGGCACAAACGATCGACCTCACCGAGATCGTGCGAGGACATGAAGATGGTGCGCCCAGCCGCGAACCGGTCGAGCAGGTGGGTTTCGAATGCGCGCTGGATCAGCGGATCGAGTCCATCGGTCGGTTCGTCGAGGATCAGCAAATCCGGGTCGTGCTGGGTAGCCGCGATCAACGCCAGCTTTTGGCGCATTCCCTTCGAATACGTTTTCAGCTTGCGGCTCAAATCGGCCCGGCTGAGCTCGAGCAGATCGAGCAGCCGATGCTGCAACCGCGCATCCCGGCCGGAGAGCGTCTGGGCAAATGCCAATTGGTCAGCGCCAGTCAATTCCGGAAAAAGCGCGTCCGATTGCACCAGGTATCCCACCCGACTCCGGGCGCGAACGCCGTCGTTCCAGGTATCGTGCCCGAACATGCGCGCCTCACCCCCGGTCGGCCGAATGAATCCCATCAACAGGCGGATCGTCGTCGTCTTCCCGGCCCCATTGGGACCGAGAAATCCGTAGATCGTTCCGCGCTCGACCGTGAGGGAGAGATCGGAGAGGGCATCGACGCCGGCATAGGTCTTGGTCAGGCCAGCGGTGGCGATGGCAGGCCCGGAGGCGGCGTCATTCATGTGATGAGCGTACCATCTCCAGCTCGTCCCGATGTGACGCGAACGGTGGGCGTGCGCGCCGGGTGTGGTATAAGCAAATGAGCGTCGTCACAACCCACTGAGGAGCAAAGGTGCGGTCGGAAGCAGAAAAGTGGAAGGTGCCCGAGTCGGACCCAGCCGGGACCGCCAAACGAGGCCGGCTCGATGTTCCGGAACCTGCCGGGCTGAGCGGAATCGAGGATACCGACCGCGGTCCGCTTATCTTCTGCGGTATGTGCGGCGCGCTCAACCCTTCGACCAACTTCTATTGCGCTGCCTGCGGCACGACCCTGGTCGATGCCTTCCATGCGACCGAAGGACTGCGGGTGTTCGAGCGCCCCGACGCCGCGTCTCGCATCATCGACATCGTGCCCTCCGGTTCGGAGCTGGTGATCGACGATGATCCCGACGCGCCGGACGATTACGTCCGCATCCGGATACGCAGCGGACGGCTCGGGTATATCCGCCTGAATGAGGTGTCCGCACTGGCGGGCGCCGATCCGCTTTTGCTCGATCCCGATCTCCCCGATCCCAATGTGCGGGCGCGCGGTTGCGTGTCGTCGTTCGGGGCGCTGGCGGCGCTGGGACTGCTGATCGTGCTCGGTGGGCTGGCCGCCTATCTGCTCCGGCAGGGTGAATCCGGGCAGGGCGGGTTCCTTGCCTTCGTCACCTGCATCATCATCGCGCCGATCGCGCTGTTGATGATCTTTCTCTATCTGATGGCGCGCGATCGCGAAGATCGCCGCCTTGCCGACGAGGAAGACGCCGGAATGTAGCGAGTCCTGGGACGTGGGTCTTGAGTCGTGAGCCTTCGAGACGTGGGCGTGGGATGAATGGCGGCGCCGGGAGCCGGCAGGGCTCCTGGCGAACGCCGCCGCCAGCACGCTAGATGTGCTCGGCGTCCCAGAGTTGACGTTGCAATTGCAGATGACCCAGGTGCAGCGCCGTGTGTTCCAGCGCGTGGAGAATGCACTCGGCCCGTGTGCGCGACGCGGCTCCGATCCCGCGCGCGGGATCGGCCTGCCGTTCGTAGACCGAAGCCAATGCCGTCTCGTCCATAACCGAAAAGGTCGCTTCGGTTGCGTCCAGCCAGCGCTGATAGCGTTCGCGCAGTTCGGGAAGCGTGCTCTCGGCGCTGAATTCGGCCGTTCGATTCCGGTCGACCGGACGGCCCCCGGCCGCTTCCAGTATCCAGAACTCGCCTGCCCCCACGATGTGCGTGGCCAGCGCCGAGAACGTATTGACATCCCGCATACCATCACGCGGCAACCAATGATACAGATCTTCCTCGGGGATACCTTCGAGCTGACTGAAGATGTCATCGACGAGCGACCGCAACAGGATCATCGTGGCCGGCAGCATGGGATTGGTCATCGACTGCATCATGGTAGGTCCTTCAACCACGTTTCCTTGCCAATCGTCGTTGGGTTTCCATGACCGGGGTAGACCTCGACATCCCCCGGCAGCCCCGCCAATCGCTTCAACGATGCGGCCATCTGCTCGTCGGACGCACCCGGGATATCGGTGCGGCCATGTCCGTGGGGAAAAAGCACATCGCCGCTGAGCAACATCCGGTCCGGTTCGGAATAGAGCGCGATATGCTCCTCGGCATGGCCGGGCAAATGCATCACGACGAATTCGTGATTCCCGAGCGGAACCAGATCGCCATCGGTCAGCCACCGGTCGGGATAGATAGGCGGAATCTCGACCGGCAAATCCGTCACCGAGCTCGCAGGTTTCGCCAGCTGCTCTTTCGCGAGCGGGTGGGCGGCAACCGGAGCCGAAAAACGATTGTGCAGCGAGTTCGTCGTGCCGATATGGTCCCAATGACTGTGGGTCAGCACGACCAGAACGACCTCGCCGCCCAGTTCGTGCGCCCGGTTGTCGAGTGGTTCGTCTACATCGAGTGGAGCGTCGATGATCAGCATCTGTTTCGATTCGTCGTCGAATACCAGATAGGCGTTGGTGTCGATCGGACCACCGGTGAACGTTTCGACGGTCAGGGCCATCAGGATTCTTCCCCTTCGACAACTGGCTCGGCCGGACGTGGCACAGGTTCGGGCTGGGGACGCGCGGCCTCTGGGTCCATCCCCGTAATCCAGACCGGTTCGCCGCTGGGCAACGGCTGCAAATCGACGCCCAAACGTCCAAGCAAATCCTTGGCCCAAACCGCATGCCAGGGCCGCGGATTCACCGGCCGGTGCGGCGCATGCGAATCGGACCCGGCCGAAACGAACATACCACGCTCGTCCGCCAACCGCCGGTAATACGCGGTCTGTTGATCCGAGTAGCTGCGATAGTGCGCTTCCAGCCCATCCATCCCGGTTTCCGCCACGATACGGTCGATATCGTCTTCGGTCACGATCCCAACCGCGTCCGCTCTCCCCGGATGGGCAATCGAGCAAACGCCTCCGGCCCGATGGGTCGCCGCGACGACCTCGGCCAGCGGCAATTCGGCCGTAAACGTGCCCCCCAACGCCACGACCAATTCGGCGGCCTTGGTCAGATTGGGCACATGGTTCATCGCGATGGCAGCCGACAACACATGAAACGGCCAGAGCGGGCGACCGTCCCGCACCGTATCGAGATTCGGGAGTGGTTTGCCGTCGGCTTCGATCCGGCGAGCGGCATCGGCGGCATTGTCCTGTAATTGCTGATCGATCCGGTGCAGCAGCCCCCGGAAATCGGCGGCATCCGCATCGGTTCGATCGGGGTGAACGCCATAGCAAAGGATATGCAGCTGCCGTCCGTTCCAACCGCAGGTGACCTCGACCCCGGGAATGACATGCACTCCCCGGTATCTACCCAGCTCGATCGCCCGCGCAACGGAACGCTGGGTATCGTGATCGCAAACGGCCGCCACCCGGAATCCCCGTCCGGCCAGATGGTCGATCAATGCCGAAGGCGTCCAGGCGCCGTCGCTGGCCAGCGTATGCAAATGCAGATCGACCGGAGCCCGCGCCGGAATCGTCGTTCGTTCGGTTGGGGGCGCCGCGTCAATGGAAATCGTCATCGAATGCCTCGAATAGGTCATGCTTCTCTCGATCGAGTTTACCTTGCGGGCGCCATACGGACGTGTCACCATCGGCGCCAGCAAGGTCCGTATTGCCAACGAACTGGAGGAACCATGGCTTTCGATCAGTCGACGATCTTCAAGGCATACGACGTGCGCGGCACCGTGCCCGATCAGCTCGATGCCGATCTCGCATACAAGGTTGGCCGCGCGCTGGTGCTCTTTCTGAAACCGGAGCATGTCGCGGTCGGGCACGATATGCGCCTCTCCGGCGCGTCGCTTGCCGCGGCCATGATCGACGGAATCCGCGATCAAGGCGCCGATGTGATCGATCTCGGTTTGGTATCCAGCGACGCGCTCTATTTTGCGGTAGGCAACTATGGCTACGATGCCGGGGTGATGATTACCGCATCGCACAATCCGGCGGAATACAACGGCATCAAGATGTGCCGCAAGGACGCTCGGCCCATCTCTCTGGATGATGGTCTCGCCGAGATTCGCGATATTGCCCTGGGTGGCAATTTTCCCGATCCAGCGGACGGCAAACGCGGCGATGTCATCCAGAAGGAAGTGCTCCCCGCCTATGTCGAATACGCGCTGCGGTTCGTCGACACCAGCCGCATCGAACCGTTCAAGATCGCCGTCGATGCCGGCAATGGCATGGCCGGCCGCACGATTCCATTGCTTTTCCAGCATCTGCCCTGCCAGCTGGTTCCGCTCTATTTCGAGCTCGATGGCGCGTTTCCCAACCATCCCGCCAACCCGATCGACCCGGCGGCGATGGTCGACCTGCAGAAAACCGTGGTGGACCAGCAATGCGATCTGGGCGTCGCCTTCGATGGCGACGCAGACCGTATGTTCCTCGTCGACGAAAAGGGCCAGCTGATCAGCGGCGGCACCACGACCGCAATGGTCGCGATCGCTCTGCTGGAGAAAGCTCCTGGTTCGACCATTTGCTACAACCTGATCTGCTCGCACTCCGTACCGGAAGCAATCCTGGCGCACGGCGGGCGACCGTATCGCACACCCGTCGGGCATTCGCTCATCAAGAAGATCATGCGCACCGAAGACGCCATCTTCGGTGGCGAGCATTCGGGGCACTACTACTTCCGCGACAACTGGTATGCCGAATCCGGCTTGATCGCCATGCTGGCGGTGCTCAGTCTGATGTCCAAAGAAAACAAACCGCTCTCGGAGCTGGTCGCGCCCTTCGAAAACCGCGTCCAGAGTGGCGAGATCAATCTCACCGTGGCCGACAAACCGGCGACGATCGCCCGGGTCGAAGACTACTTCGTCGAAAAGGGCGCGACCCCGGATGAGCTCGATGGTCTCACCATCGAGTATCCGGACCGCTGGTTCAATATCCGGGCCTCCAATACCGAACCGCTGCTGCGGGTCAACGTCGAAGGCGACACGCAGGAGGCGATGGAACAGCTGCGCGACGAAGTGCTGAAGGTCATCGGCGCCTAGATGGCAGGAGGCGACCGAGTCCGCATCATCAAGCTGCGCCCGGACGGGAGCGAGGCCGCGACCTACGATGCGGTCGAGCTCCCCGGGCCCTTCCCCGAGGATTGGCGCGCCTTCCGGGCGGAATGGACCTTGGGTCGGATCGTGGCCGGCGGCCTGGTCTTCGAAACCGGCGATCATCTGCACGAATATTTTTCGCCGACGGCCTGGTTCGACGCATTCGCGCTCTTCTCACCCGGCGGGGAGCTGAAGGGGTGGTACGCCAATGTCACCTGGCCGACCACCTTCGAGGAGGGCCCCGACGGCGAAACCGTCGTCTGGCAGGATCTCTATGTCGACCTGATCGGATTCCCCGACGGCCAATATCTGATTCTCGACGAGGACGAGCTCGAAGCCTCCGATCTCATGGAAAGCGAACCCGACCTCGTCACCCTCATCCTGGCCGCCCGCGACACCATGATCGCCCGCTTCCTGAGCCG
>JBIQLF010000143.1:2727-6935 GCA_044464585.1 Thermomicrobia bacterium | reverse complement strand
CCGCGCGGAGCAACGCGTCCCCACTTTTGCCTCTTGCCCCCTCGAAACCCCAGGAACCCGCAACCCGGCCAACCACCGAATCGCCCCACCCCAAGCTATCGAACTCCCTCTCCGGCCCCCGGACCCCGGCCTCCGGACCTCGGACCTCGATCCCCAAACCTCACCATTCCCGCCGCCACGCGAACGCTTTGGTAGGCTTGACTCCCGGGAGCGCCGGAGCCGTGGAGGAAGCCCGAACGGTCTCGTTGCAGCGAGCCGTGTTCCCGGGGGCCAGCCGCCGATTGCCTCGCCCGCACGCACCGTCCCCGTCTCCGGCCATACCAGCAGGGTTCCCTCGTCTGGGACCGCTCGGCCGGTTCGCCTACCCCCCATGGACCGATGCCGCTACCCACGTTCTTCCCTGCGCTGTCCCCCGCGTCGCCCGATCGCAATCGCGCCTTTCGCCCCGATATCGAAGGGTTGCGCGCGATTGCGGTCATTCTCGTGCTGCTCGACCATGCCGGACTGGCGCACGTCAGCGGCGGCTATGTTGGGGTCGATGTCTTCTTCGTGCTCTCCGGGTTTCTCATCACCGGCCTGCTCATGAAAGAAGTGCGCGAAACCGGCGGAATCTCGATCCCGCACTTCTACGCGCGCCGCGCCAGGCGGCTGCTGCCGGCGGCGTCTCTGGTGCTGATCGTGACCGTCGTACTCAGCTACGAAGTATTCGGCCAGTTGCGAGCCAATCGCGTGGCCGGGGATGCGCGCTGGGCAGCCCTTTTCGCCAGCAACATCCGCTCCATCCAGCAGGGCACCGACTATCTCGGCGCTCAGCAGGAGCCGTCGCCGCTGCAACATTTCTGGTCGCTGGCGGTCGAAGAGCAATTCTATTTCCTCTGGCCGTTGTTGATCCTGCTGCTGGCTTCGGTGGCCAAGGGGATTCCGATGCGGCTCAAGCTCGGGGTGGCACTGACGCTCATGATCGCCGCCTCCCTCGTCTATTCGGTGCATCTGACGGCGGTGGACCATACGACGGCCTATTTCTCACCGCTCCCGCGCGCCTCGGAGCTCGCGGCGGGAGCGGCGCTGGCGGTGATATCGCCATGGTTGCTGAAAGCGCCGCGCATGGTTGGGGTGGCGGCAAGCTGGACCGGATTGGCGATCGTTCTCTGGGCGGCAATCACCTTCGATGCGCAGACCGTCTTCCCCGGTACGGCCATGATGGTACCGGTCGCGGGCGCTCTGCTGGCTGTCGCTGGCGGGTCGATCGCGCCAGCAGGCGGCGCCGAGGTGCTGCTCCGGCAGTCGCCCATGCAATGGACCGGCAAGATGTCGTATGGCATCTATCTCTGGCATTGGCCGGTGCTCCTGCTAGCGGCGGGATACGCCGGCCGGACGCTCAGCGTGCGGGAGAATCTGCTCCTCTATCTTCCGGCGATCGCGATCGCGGCGGTGACCTTCGCGGTGATCGAGGATCCGATTCGCGGCGCGAAATCGCTTCGCATGCGTCCGGCATTCGTCAGTGTCGGTCTGGGAGTGGTGCTGGTGGCAACCTCGTTTGGCACGGCTTCCGCGATGATGGAAACCCACCAGCTCGCCGGGGAACGAACGGACACGGCGATCGCCATTGCGGCGCCCTCGACAGCAGGAGTGTTGCAAGCCGTCGCAGCGGGAGCCAATGTCGATGACTGGCCGGAGCAACCGGAGCGGATCGCCAATGGAGCCTACAGCGACGAATGCGACGTCACCCGGCGCGACACGACCTCGACGCTCTGTACATTCGGAAACCCCGATTCGGACCGGACGGTGCTGATCTTCGGCGATTCGCATGGAGCCATGTGGATTCCGGCATTGGACCGGATCGGCAAGAAAAACGACTGGAAGGTGATCCAGTTGACGAAGCCGGGATGCATCGCGCCGGATCTCCAAATCTGGTCGAACTCACTGGGACGAGAATATTCGGAATGCGACCAATGGCGCGACTGGGCAGTCCAGCAGATCGCCCGAATCGAACCCGATCTCCTGTTGGTGACCAGCGCGGGCAAGGGCATCTCCCTTGCGATCGACGGCGAACCGACCCAGGACGGTCTGGACGATGCCTGGCGCGCGGGATTGGGCTCGACACTGGACGCGGTCACCCCGCACGCCGGTCGGGTGGTAGTGATCGGAGATATGGCCTATCCATCGCAACCGGGAATCGACTGCCTGACCCAGCACGAGAGCAACGCCTCCGCCTGCAATACCCCGGTGGATCAGGCCGTGCTGGCGGGTCACAACCAGGTCGAGCGGGAAACCGCCGGTGCCCACGGCGCGGACTACATCGACATCATTCCCTGGTTCTGCGCGCAGGAAACCTGTCCGGCCGTCATCGGCGGGCTCACCGTGCATCGGGACGCCCTGCACATCAACGAGAACTACGCGGTCTTCCTCTCCTCGGCACTCGCCGAGGCAGCCGGGATGAATCCGGCATAGATGCCAGGTTCGACCCGGGGCTCCCGATGCGCTTCGATTCATCCGAGGATCGCGTCACTCGATTCGACGACCTATCCGTTATCCGGCAATGCGATCGACTGGCTGTAATTGAAGATATTCAGCGGATCCCACCGCGCCTTCACCCGCTGCAACCGCGCATAGTTCTCCTTGTAATAAAGCGTTTGCCAATTCACCAGGTCGACATCCGGATAATTCACATAGCACCCATCCATCACCGCATCCGGCATCGGGCCCTGCTCGCCGTACATGGCCGTATAGAACGACCGAATCCATTCCAGATTGGCATCGTCCTCCGCCGGGTCGGTCCAATACGTCTGGTATTGCAGCTTCAGAATGGACGATCGTTGCGGCACGGCCGTCGCCGCCGGATCGACCGTGTTGATCTGGCACCCATAACCGTCGATCCCCAGCACCGCCTGGGACAGCGAAACACTCGGATTGGCGAAGTATTCCCACATCACCTCGATCTGCTCGTCCGGAAACGGTTCGATCATATAGGCCGATTTGTACTTGGCGCGCATCGGCGTATCGCCCCCGCTGATGTTCTTCGTCGCCTGCATCCATGGCAGCGTCGAAAACTCGGACGATTGCGCCACCAGGCGATGACGAACCTGCCGCATGATGCTCGCCGACGGCGCCGGCAATCCATCTTCGATCGCCCGGGCATACGCGCCCAGCAATTCCGGTCGATCGCCGGAATACTGCCCGAACAACCCGATCTGACCGCCCACCTGCGGGATTGCCAATCCCGGAAAGAGCCCCTTGTACGGACTGTCGGTCCCGCTGTTCTCGGCCATGAAATTGCCATAGTTCCGCATCAGCCGCCGAAATGTCGCCTGATCCAGCGAATCCCAGTCGAACGCATGGAAGAACACATGCGCTTCGGCTGGAGCCGCTGGCAGATCGCGGAAGAAGAACCGGGTCACGATCCCGAAATTCCCGCCTCCGCCTCCGGTATGCCCCCAGAACAGGTCCTGCTCGTCCGGGTCCGGCGAATCGCGACTGGCCACCACCGTTTCGGCGCGATGCTCCTTTGTGACATGCACCACCTCGACCGCGTCCAGATAATCCACGGTCAAGCCATACAGCCGGGACAACACCCCATATCCCCCGCCGGTGATATGCCCGCCCGCTCCTACCGTCGCGCAGCTGCCGCCGGGCAAGGTCACCCCGTACTGCTGGTCCAGTGTCGTATAGACATCCAGCAACCGCGCGCCCGCTTCGATGAAATAGCGCCCGCTCTCGGCATCGCGCCCCACCGCCGTCATCGGCGACAGATCGACGATCACCCCGCCGTCGTTGCCCACCGCGAAATTTTCGTAGCAATGTCCGCCACTGCGAACCGTGATCCGCAATCCGCCGTCCAGCGCCGCCTGCACCGCTTGGGCAACCTGCTCGCCATCACTGCACAACGCGATATATGCTGGCGAACCCACCCACCGCAGATTCATTCCATGAGAGAGGGAAGCGTAACGCGGATCGGCGGGCACTACCCGCTCCGCTTCCGAACCCACCGGGCTCTGAGCCAGCAGAGCCAGCCGGTCGGCTCCGGTGGCCAACCCGCCAGCGACCGCTCCGCTCACCTTCAGGAAATCTCGACGACTGCCGCCCAAGGCCACCAGGCTCTTCCTTTCCACCGGACCCGGCACCGAGCGCGTATCTCCCAGGCCGGATTCCGAATCATGCATCGACGCGGTAGCACTTCGGATCTCAGCCTAGCAAAAAGCCGCCCCCAA
>JBIQLF010000143.1:0-2627 GCA_044464585.1 Thermomicrobia bacterium | reverse complement strand
CCGCTATCATCCGCGTCATGCCAACCGCTCAAAGACCAGCCCAATGTTGTTCGATCCCGATCATCCCGCTGCCGCTGGCGGCATCGACGGAGGACGCGCTCGTCGCGCAGTTCAAAGCACTTGGTGATCCCACCCGCTTTGCCATTCTCCGTTTGGTCGCCGCCCAGCATGACCCGATATGTGCCTGTGATATCGTCGCGCGGTTCGAGCTCACCCAACCGACGATCTCCCATCACATGCGGATCCTGCACGATGCGGGACTCATCACTGTCGAACGACGTGGCGGCTGGGCGTGGTACGCCATCGTGCCAGCAGCGGTCGACACCATGAAGCGCATCCTCGGTTCGCTTGGGCCGGCCGGTATGGAAACATCCGGCCAACCAGCCTCCAAACCGGGGACGCGCGCAGGCGAGTCTGTATAGGAAGGAAAACCAGTGGCCCAGGTAGACAGCCCAGAAGATCTTCGGGAAACCGTGCGGGAAAAATACGCCGCCCGCGCATTGCAGGTAACCCGGCCCAGTTCGTGCTGCGGTGGCTCGGAGGCATCCTCCTGCTGCGGTGGTTCATCCGCTGCCCCCACGAAGAACGATCCCATCACGGGCAATCTCTATTCCGAGCTGGATGCCGCCGAAGTTCCCTCGATGGCGTTGCTGGCGTCGCTCGGTTGTGGCAACCCGACCGCCCTGGCCGAATTGAAGGAAGGCGAGCGCGTGCTCGATCTCGGGTCCGGCGGTGGTATCGACGTGCTGCTCTCGGCTCGCCGTGTCGGTCCCACCGGTCATGCCTATGGACTCGACATGACCGATGAAATGCTCGCGCTGGCCGAGCGCAACAAAGCCGAAGCCGGAGCCGAAAATGTGACCTTTCTGAAAGGCCACATCGAAGCGATCCCGCTTCCCGAAAAGAGCGTCGATGTTGTCATCTCGAACTGCGTCATCAATCTCTCCGCGGACAAGGCTCAGGTGATCCGCGAAGCGCACCGGGTGCTGGCGCCCGGGGGCCGGTTCGCCACCTCCGATGTCGTCGTGCAAGGCGAGCTTCCGGTCGAGATGCGCGCCAGCATGGAAGCGTGGGTTGGGTGCGTGGCCGGTGCGCTGGAGGAACGGGAATACCGCGATCTGCTCGCCGAAGCCGGGTTCGACGATATCGATCTCGAAGTCACCCGCATCTACGACATGCGGGAATTGGACGAGAGTCTGCAGAGCGGCGGCGGATGTGGATGCGGATGCAAGACCACCGTGGACGACGCGGTCCTCACCTCCTTCGAGGCGGCCGGCGGCCGCGTGGTGAGCGCGTTCGTTCGCGCCCGCAAGCCGTAATATTTTCACGAACGCGCATGATGGAACCGTGGTTCCATCACGCGCGTGCCGTTCCCCGGACCGGCTCTATTCCGCCGGTTCGTCTCCTTCGAGCAAATCTTCCGGACCGGGCAAGGTGGCAAACCGCTCGTCCCACGAGTCTTGCCCCTCGACCGCCGAATAGCGGGATTCATCCGCCTCGGCCAGCGGAACCGTCTCCTTTTCGGGTTCCCGTTCCCAGCCGCGTTGTTGCGCGTCGGAGCTGCTGGCCGAGAGATAGACGCCGTCTTCCCGGGTCTCGAAGATCGCGCTCGCCGGGATGAACAAGCGCGCCGGGTCCCCGCCGGTATCCACGGTCATGTACACATCGTCGGCACTCATCACCGATCCGATGCTTTCTCCATCGGCTCCGTAGACAACGGTCCCGGGCGGAATCACCTGCATATCATCCATGGAGAAACCTCCTTCGTTTCGATCGGCTGTCGATGGGCTGTTTCGAGAAGCCGCGCGGACGGTGTATGCGGCTCGAATCGTTCACACCAGCAACTATGGCGGACGAAGCCACCCAGTTGCAGGTTTCGCCAGATCGAACGGTCCGGCCACGGCTGACGATATCAGCCGTTCGCTCGCCCCTGTGCTACCAAAGAACAATACGTTCCCGAAGGAGCGAACGTGATTGTTGCCGCACCAGTCGCCCATTCCAGACGGATCGCGAGGTGACCGGGAGAGGAGGCACAGATGCCAAAACCCAATATCAGATCGGTGGAAGAACGATATGGCGGCGAGGGCCATGCGGGTGAGGATCCCTATGCCGGACCGAGACCGGATCCTCATCGGGATATCCCGCCCGATCCGTCGGTGGAAATGCCAAACGCCACCGTGCAGGATCTGATCGACCAACCAGATCCCGAGCGGATACCAGCCGAAGCGGACTGGGATCAGGAAGCAACGAATCCACGCACCAAACGCACCGGTGGCCAAGGGGCTTCGGGTGAACCGGATGCCGAAAATGCTCGCTGACGAGCGGGATGGCGCTCGATCACCCGGCCCAGCATCGCACGAAATGAACGATCACCCAGAGGAGGACGAAACGATGGAACGCGAAGAAGCCAAAGTCCAATCCGAAGATATCTCCGGCGTTTCGAATGTCGCCTACGACATTATGGTTACGCTCTCGAATCACCTGGAAGCAATTGCCGCCCTGCAGGAATACAAGATCGACGCGGACGAAGCGGATGATTCGGAGGTTGCGGCAGCCTTCCAGAAGATCGAGCAACGGTATCAGGAAGGCGTCAGTGAGTTGCGGAATCTCCTCGTAAAACGACTCTA
>JBIQLF010000142.1:0-7094 GCA_044464585.1 Thermomicrobia bacterium | reverse complement strand
AGGCGGCAGGCGGCAGGCGGCAGGCGGCAGGCGGCAGGCGGCAGGCGGCAGGCGGAGAGATGGTCCAATCGGAGTTCGGCGGTGTCAAGTCCCTCGGGGGACATCTGCCGCGTGCTGGCCGCTGCCTGCCGCCTGCTTCGACCCGCTAGATCTCGTCCGCTCGTAGCGCCTGCGCCTTGACCGGCATACGATCCGGGTGGGGAGCGAAGATGACGCCGGTCAGGCGGCCTCGTTTATCCCGGATGAAATAGCGGCGGCTTTCCTGATCTTCGAGACAGTCCTGCAGCTCTTTTTCCAGATTGCCGTGGGAATCGGAAACGAGATAGACGTTGACCGACCGCATACGGTGCGCGGTGCCGATCGGAATCCCGTTTTCGTCATTGACCAGCTCGCCATCGAACTCGTCGTACTCCTCGACGGGCGCCGGTGCTTGAGGGGCGGGCGCGGCGGCGCCAAGCTCGTTCTGAGCGGCGGGCGCTGGCGGCGGCGCCATGACCTCATCGGCAATCTTCTTGATCGCCCATTGGGCGCCAAACTTCGGTACGACCATCGGATCCTGTTCCTCATGCTCGAAGGGAATGATTCGGTTTTGGGTGGAGTCTAGCGCGGACCGCGCATCAGCATGAGATACGCGACCGAGATGCAATTGTTCTGCACGAAGGGCATCCCGCTCCTGGACGCGATGGCGCGAGCGTCATCGCTGCTGATCCCGGCTTGCAGCCAAACCATTCCCGCGCCGGTATCGACCGCTTCCCGCGTATGTTGCGCCGCCGCGTCCGGTCTCCGGAAAACGTCGACGATGTCGACATGGCGGGGGATCTCGGCCAGCGCGCCGTAAACCGGCTCGCCGTACGATCCCATCGTGCCGGCCAGACGCGGATTGACCAGCGCGACATCGTATCCGCGCTTGTGCAGGAATTCGGCGATTTCATGGCTGGGCCGATCGGGTTTATCCGACCAGCCGACGACCGCGATCGTGCGGGCATTCCGCAGCAAATCGCGGATGGCGTCGTCATCGAGCTCGGTGGAATCGGGCGGAAAAAGTGACGCAGTCAATAGATTTCGAATCCTTTGTAGCCGACCAGATCGCCCTCCTGGACCTCGCAGGTTTCCACCTCCGAGCGGGGCGGCCCCTTTTCACACCAGGCGATGAACTTTCCGATCGCGTCGTCGGGTCCTTCGGCCTCGATCCAGACGGAATCATCGGGCATGTTGCGCGCAAAACCGGTCACCTCCAGCCTTGCCGCTTCTCGTTGCGCGGCACGCCGGAAGTTCACGCCCTGCACTCGTCCCCAGATCCGAACCACCACCCGTCGCTTCATTGCACATCCTTGCACTGGAGTCGTCGAGCTGGCGAATCGCTTCGCAAACCCCCTTGTTTTGTCAATTATCACCGTTCTTGCAATTTCGCACCGGTGGACCGGAGGCGACACTCCAGACGTCGCATATTCCGGCCGAATCGATCGTACGCGCGAGAACCGTTTCGCTGATTCGGGCAATCGGCCGGTCGGTGCAAAATGACCGGCCGAACCCAATTGTGCGCGCTTCCACAGTTGTGTAGAGTAACGAGTCGGGTACACGCGTGCCCTCCGTTCCAACATGCTGGTCTCATGGCCTCGAACCAAGGAGTATCCACGTGGACAAAATGATCGATCGCCGGCGATTCGTAGGCGGCTCGGCCGCGCTGGCAGCAACATTCGCGGCGGCAGGCATGCCGCGCTTCAGCGCATTGGCCCAGGACGAAAATTGGCCATCGGTCGAAGGGCTGCCCGCCCTGAAGATCGGCTGGTCGACCATCTACACGACCCCGTCGTGGATGACCGAAACCCAGAACGAGATCGAAGCCGAGATCAAGCGCCTGACCGACATGGGCGCCACGATCGATTTCACGGTCTTCGATGCCAATGGCGATACCGCCACCCAGATCGCGCAAATCCAGACGATGATCGACCAGAAGTACGACATCTGCCTGCTGATCGCCGGATCGGCCACCGCGCTCGATCAGGTGGTCGAGTCGGCGCACAACGCCGGTGTGATCGTGGTCAACTGGGACTCATTGGTCAGCACCGACCAGCTCACCGCCATCGTCTTCGAGGATCAGGTCGAATGGGGCCGCATGACCGGTCAATGGCTGGTCGACACCCTGGGCGGATCGGGCAAGATCCTGGCAATCAACGGACCGGCGGGGATTGCTGTCAGCGAGCAACGCTGGCAGGGTGCCAAGGAGATCTTCGACGCCAACCCGGATATCGAGATCGTCGGCACGGCCAATATCGAATACAACGAGGCTCCAGCCCTTCCGGAACTGGAGAGCCTGCTTTCCGCGCATCCGGACGTGAATGGCATCTGGTGCCAGGCGGGCGCCCATGCCTCGGCCGCGCTGAAGACATTGCAGTCGCTGGGTATGGATCTGGTGCCGCTGACGGGTGAGAACTTCAATGCCTTCCTGAAGGCGTGGTGTGACCTGGTTAACGACGGCAGCGATTTCCAGGCATTCGCCACGGCGGAAGCCAACTACATGGCCGTCATCTCGCTGAACCTCGCGATCCTGGCCAAGCAAGGCGAGCCGGTGCCGAGCCTCGTCGAGGTGCCGCTGCCGAAGATCGACAACGACAATGTCTGCGAATGGGCCAATCCGGATCTGCCGGACGACTGGTATTCGATCCCCGAGGTTCCGGGACCGGCCGAAATCGAGCAGATCATTGCCGATGCGCTGGCCGCTGGTACTCCGGAGGCGGAGGCAACCCCGGCGGGATAGACGCCTCATCCCAACCCCTCTCCCCCAGGGGGAGAGGGGCTTTCACATGCCGGGGGCCGGGGACGATCGTAACCGAGGGCGTCTCTGCCTTCTCGAATCCAGCGCCCAACATCGAGAGCTGCAAAAAGGTTGTGATGTGACCGTTACCAGTGAAACTCCGGCCGGTCCCGTATCGGCTCGAGCAACGACACCGATCCTGCGCACGGTCGATCTGACCAAATCGTTCGCCGGCAATGTCGTGCTCGAACGAGTCGGGTTCGAGGTGCTTCCCGGCGAAATCCACGCGCTGATGGGCGAAAACGGCGCCGGCAAAAGCACCTGGATCAATCTGGTCACCGGTGTCCATCAACCCGATTCCGGCACGATCGAATTCGCCGGCACGAGCTATAACGGACTGTCGCCGCATCAGGCCGAGGCGATCGGGATCGCCACGGTTCACCAGGAGCTCAGTCTCACTCCGCATCTGACCGTGGCCGAGAATATCTTTCTCGGGCGATTACCGACCACCAGTCTCTTTCAAGTCGATTACCAGCGAATCGAGGCCGAATCGTCCCGGATCTTTGCCGATCTCGGGATCGATATCGATCCGCGGGCATTGGCCGGGGAACTTCCGCTCGCCGAGCAACAGCTCGTCGAATTCGCCAAGGCGCTGGTCGCCGAGCCGAAGCTCCTCATTCTGGATGAAGCGACCTCCGCGCTCGACAAGACGCAGGTCGAGCTCTTCTTCGCCTCGTTGCGCGCCTTGCGCGACCGGGGTGTGGCTGTGGTATTCGTCTCGCACCGGCTGGAGGAGATCTTCGCCGTCACCGACCGTATCACGGTGCTCAAGAACGGCGAATATGTCACCACCGTGCCGACCGCCGGAACGACCACCGACGACCTGGTCAAACACATGGTCGGCCGGGAGATCACCGATATCTTCCCGCCCAAACCGCCGATCGATGAACTGCTGGCCGCGCCGGTGGTGCTTTCGGTACGCAATCTGAGTTCCGGACACCGCTTCCAGAAGGTCGATTTCGACCTGCACCGAGGCGAGATTCTGGGACTCGGTGGCCTGCAGGGCCAGGGACAACGCGAACTGCTCGCCGCGCTTTTCGGATTGCACCGGGTCGAGGGTGAGGTGCTGCTGCATGGCAAGGCGGCGCCGGCCGGAAATCCGCGCGCGGCCATCGGCCAGCGGTATGCGTTCGTGCCGGAAGACCGCAAGACCGAGGGGCTGGTTCTGCAATTGCCGGTCGGAGACAACCTGGCGCTGCCGAACCTGACGCTGGTCAGCCGGGGCGGCCTGATCGACCGGGGGCGCGAACGAGCGCTGATCGATTCCCTGGTCGAAAAGCTGCGCATCAAGTTGCGATCGTCGAAACAAAAGGTGCTCCGGCTGAGCGGCGGGAATCAGCAGAAGGTGGCCATCGCCAAATGGCTCCCGCGTGAACCGGAGATCCTCCTTCTCTCCGAACCGACTCGTGGAATCGATGTCGGTACCAAGCAGGAAATCCACCGGTTGATGCGGGAGCTGACCAATGCCGGGGCCAGTATCCTGCTGATTTCCTCGGATACGATCGAGCTGCTGGGGTTGAGCGACCGCGTGCTGGTGATGTACGAGCGCCAGCCGGTGGTGATGCTCAGCGGAGCCGATGTCACCGAGGAAAACGTGGTCCATGCCTCGGTGGTCGGTGGCGAGAAAGCGATCGACCGCGCGATCGACGCGCGGACCGTTCGGGATTCGGTCGAACCGGTCGAAACGAGCGGGGCGATCCAGGAGCGCGCGCGCAATCCGCTGGCGCGGCTGGCGGCGTTCCGCAAACTGTCGCGCGCCTGGCAGGATGTGCTGCCGATCTATGCGGTGATGACGCTCTTCATTGCGCTCTACCTCTATATGAATCGCAATACGTTCAGCCTCGGCACCATCAACAATTTGTCGGCGTGGCTCTTTCCGCTCTTTCTGGCGACGATGTCGCAATCGGTCATCATGCTCACCGGCGGCATCGATCTTTCGACCGGCAATATGATGTCGCTCTTCACCTGTCTATTGGCCACGCAGATGTACGACAACCCGCTGTCGATGGTGAAGGCGGTCGTGCTGGTGCTGGCGGGCGGGTCGCTCATCGGTCTCTTCACCGGCGCCATCATTGCCTATATCAAACTGCCAGCCATCATCGTGACGCTGGCCACCTCGTTCATCTGGGCGGGCGCGGCGCTCTGGGTGTTGCCATCGGCGGGAGGCCATCTCCCACGATCGTTTTCGTCCCGTTTCATCGGCCAGATCGGCGGAATCGTACCGGTCAGTTTGCTGGTGTTGATCCTCTCGCTGCTCTTCTGGCGCTATGGGATCAAGCGCACGCCGCTGGGCGTGGGCATCTATGCCATTGGCGATAACGAACGGGGCGCCTTCTTCAGCGGGTTGCCGGTGCAGCGGCTGCGGATCTCGGCCTATATCGTGGCTGGAATCTTCGCCGCGCTGGCCGGTATCGGACTCTCGGCTTATGCCGGTTCGGGCGATCCGCTGATCGGCACGACCTATACGCTGGCCGCCATCGCCGCGGCGGTGCTGGGCGGCGTCAGCTTCTTTGGCGGACAGGGACATTTGCGCGGGGCGATCGCCGGCGTGCTCACCCTGGGGCTCGTGACTCAGATTCTGTTCATTTCCGGACTCTCGGTCGCCTATCAGCGCGTGATCTACGGACTCGTGCTGGTGGTGGCGATCGGGGTCAAAACGTTGGCGGCATATCGTATCGAGGAGCGACGCTGATCATGGCTTCCTTGCCGGCGACCCCATCCAGCGCCGTTTCGCGGCTGCGCACTATCCGGATCGACCCGGTCATTCTGACCTTCGTGGTGCTGCTCCTCCTGTGGGGATTCAGCATCTATCGCAACGAGGGGTTCCGCACGGTCAATTACACGATGCTGACCCTGCGGACCGCATCCTTCCTCGCCATCGTTGCTGCCGGGCAGACCATGGTGGTGTTGATGGGTGGGATCGATCTCTCGGTGGCCGCGGTCGTGACCATGACCGGGGTCGTCGCCGGGAACCTGATGACCCAGATCGGGCAGGCGGGCGGCATTCTGGTAACCCTCGCGATCGCGATCCTGATCGGCGTAGCCAACGGACTGGGGGTGACGATTCTGCGGTTGCCGCCGCTGGTCATGACCCTCGCCACCCTGAGTATCATCCAGGGGGTCTTGCTGGTCTACAACGCGGGGAAACCGGTCAGTGGCAAATCGCCCTTTCTCGAATTCTGGGCCAAGGAGAAGATCCTCGGATTCCCGGCTGCTGCCTGGGTGACGATCGGGGTTACCCTGATCTGCATCGTGCTGCTGCATTTCACCTCGTATGGCCGCGCGATCTATGCGATCGGCAACAATCCGCGCGCCGCCTTCATCTCCGGTGTGCCGACAACCGCGGTGCAGATCGCCACCTACGCGCTGTGCAGCTTTTTCTCAGCGATCACCGGACTGCTGATCCTCGGCCGTACCGGGTATAGCTCCAAAACCGCGGGCGATCCCTTCATGCTCATGTCGATCGCGGCGGTGGTGATCGGGGGCACCTCGATTCTCGGTGGCCGCGGCAAGGTGATCGGCGCCATCGGCGGCGCGCTGGTAATGACGATCCTGATCAATTTGCTGACGGTCGAGAACATCTCCGAATCGGTGCGGATGATGATCCAGGGCGGGCTGATTTTGGCGCTGCTGATTGCGTATTCGGTGACGGAGGATTGAGGGGAAAAGCCTTTAGAACGACCGGCAAGAGGCAAGAGGCAAACGTGAGCGGTCACGTATGGGTTCTTCGCCTATCCCTGCGAGCTCCGCGAGGTTCGGTTTCTGGGTGTCCTCCTGAGTACCCACCTATTGCCGGACACTCCTGGACTCTTCTCTATGCCTTCTGCCGTTGAGATGTACCTTGGGTGAGACAATCCTGGCTGGGGAAGATAGATGGGTGATGACCCGGCGAAAATCCTGCAAGCGGTCTTCTGTTGCACGTCCGGAGGAAATGAACCGGTTCGGGAATGGTTGAAGTCGTTATCGGCCGAAGATCGCCGGATCTTGGAGACCGATATCAAAACCGTTGAATTCGGATAGCCAATTGGTATGCCGGCCCGACCTCTTGGACAGGGCATCTGGGACGTTCGTTCCAATTTGGCGGGTGGGCGTATTGCTCGTGTCTTATTCGCTGTTCAGGAGCGCAAGATGTATCTCCTGGGTGGCTTTATCAAGAAGACACAGACGACACCACTCCAGGAAATCGATCTCGCCCGCCGGCGGCTTCGCGAGGTTACACAATGACTCAACTGCATAGAAACGCGGGATCTTCATTCGACGATTTTCTTCGTGACGAGGG
>JBIQLF010000141.1:3240-7139 GCA_044464585.1 Thermomicrobia bacterium | reverse complement strand
CTCCTTCCGGTACCCGAGGATATCCGCCAGCCGCTGCATATAGGCTTGCTCCGAGGCCGTGACCTTTTCGCCGCCGAACCCAAGGAACCCGCCGGTTGTCGTCGCCTGCACCGCGGCATTCGCGGCGGTCAGCAGCAGCTGCGCCCAGGCGTCCGCATCGTCGCCCCGGCCTTTGCCAAGCAGAAGCGCATGCGAGTGCCGGGCGGCTTCGATACCGCTTTCCACGGCCTGGGCAGCGGATTCGGGTGTGGCCGCGGTCTCATCGGCGTCGTGCGCTTCGTCCGTCCGGCCCGCGTCGGTGACGATCTGCTTCAGCAACGGATTGCTCGACTCGCCCACGAACACGGCCGATGCGCTCATGGCCGCCATGATTTCGCGCATCAACCCGAAGGCGCCGCTCTTTTCACTCATTCCCGCGCCCAGCACCACCTGACCGAGCGCCTTGGTGAGTTCGGCAAGCTCGGCCTCCGAATAGGCATCGGTCGGTGTCCGAACCGGGACGTCGTCCGCGGATGGCTCGGGTATTGCTTCGGTTTGGGACTGGTCCGACATCGGTAACGACTCCTGATGAAAACGAACGAATCGATGTATCCGAAGCGTACCGCAGACACCGGAGCGAATCAGCCCCCGCTTTCTGGGGTTGCCTGCATTGCGACTAGCGAAGGCTGGATACGATAGGGTCCCGTTTGCTCGAATGCATACGCGTATCCGACCAGCGCCGCATCGCTGCAACTGGGTCCAACGAAGGTGAGACTGGTCGGAGACAGCTCGTCGTATCCCCCACGCGGCACCGTGATCGCCGGATACCCGGCGAGCCCATAGTCGAGCGCGTACGTATCGTCCAATGTGACCAGGGCAGCGACATCGTACGCGGCAAACACGTTGTCCAGGTTGGCGCGGGCCGCGGATGCGACATCATTTGCCAGCGTGGCGATCTCATCCGCGGACAGCTCGCAGCTGGCGGCTTCTCGCAGTCGTTCCTGGCCGAGCGGAATATAGCGCGCGGGATCCGAATCGTTGATCGCGATGATGTCCGCCAGCGAACCGGGGTCGGAAATGCCATTCTGGGCGAGATAGGCGTCGATGCCATCGCGCATTCCACAGGCGATCGCCTGCCACCACTCGGTATCGGGCATTCCGTCCGGCCGCACCACGATCACCTCGGCGCCAGCGGCTTCCAGCGCGCTGATCGCACCGGTCGAATCGAATATCGCCAGTGTCTCCTCATCCGAAAGCCCGGCATCCGGCGGAACGACTCCCAACCGGACTCCGCGAAGCGCCTGGGGATCGAGCGCGGCCATGAAATCGGCTCCCGCCACCGGCGTCGCCAATGACGAACGTGCGTCGGCGGTATCCAGCGTGCTCGCGAACACCGTCATGGCGACGGCGATATCGGTAACGGTTTTGCCCATCGGCCCCGCGGTATCGAATTGGGGGGAAAGCGGGATGATGTTGTCGCCGCTCACCAGACCCGTGGTCGGGTGCATGCCCACGATCGACGCGCCGGAGGATGGGGAGATGATCGAACCGATCGTTTCGGTGCCGATCGCGAGCGGTGCGAAATCGGAGGTGACCGCCACGGCGCTCCCGGTGCTGGAACCGCTCGGATCGCCCCCGAATGGACTCGTGGTCAAGCCGCCGAATGCGCTGTAGCCGTTGGCGAACGACAGGTGCATCCAGTTGGCCCATTCGGTCATATTGGTCTTGCCGAGGATCACCGCTCCGGCATTGCGCAGCTGCTGGACCAGATAGGCGTCGCGCTGCGCGGGCGAATCGGCCAGCGCAATCGCTCCGGCGGTCGTCGCCATCCCATCGCCGGTGGCGACATTCTCCTTGAGCAGCACCGGGATGCCCTGCAGGAGTCCCTTGTTTTCACCATTTGCCCGCTGGATATCGCGCAAATGCGCCTGGTAGAGGGCATCCGGCGCGATCTGGGTGATCGAATCGAATTGCCCCGCATCGTAGGTCATGATGCGGTCGATACAGAACAGCACCAATTCCTGTGAAGTCAGCGCACCGGCCTGCATGAGCGCTTCCAGCCCGGTGACATCCGTGCCCACGATCATCTGCTGGAGCTCGGCCATCCGCGCGGGGCCGACCGCGGCCAGCGCCTCGGCAAACGGGGAAAAGTCGAGCGGTTCGTAAGGTTCCGCCGGCAGCCAGGAAAGATCGGTCACTTCCGGGGTTTCTTCGGCGCCATACTCCGAATCGTCGAACGTCCCTTCGTCGTAGGTTGGTTCTTCATCGTAATAGAGATTCTCGTCGTAGGTGGCGCCATCCTCGGCGGAGTCTTCGGAATCGTCCTGGGCAAGGGTCGCGGGGTGGCCGAAAAGCGGTGCCGCGGTCACCAGCAGCAACAGCGCGACGAGCGCCAACCGAACATGTTTCACCAGATTGGAACCCCCTCGTTCTCCAGGGGACGAGCGGCGGTTGTTTGCTCGTCTCACGGCCCATGGCCTCGGCCAGCACGGCGGCGCATGATGCCCAGCGCGGCAGTGTAGGGCACGAACCTGAAGATGGACAGGGACGGCTGGTGTTATTCCGGAATGGCGATGTCTGCTTCCGAGCGCAGCCGGGAGGGAGTGATCTGCTCCGTAAGCGCGTGCCGAAACCGCTCGATCTGCCGCTCGCGGGGGCCATGCCCGATATACGCTTGCATGAGATCCCGCCCGGCGTAATAGGTGAACACATACGGCCGCCAGAGCGGATCGTCGATGAAGCGGAACCGGCGCCCGGCGCGCTCCGTATCCAGCAATCCCCACGTTTGCAGATAGTCGACGACCTCTGCCTCGCTCGCTCCCGATTCATGGCGCAGAATGGCGGCATTGCCATCGACCGCCCGCAACCGGCCGGTCAGCGCATCGATGCGTTCTTCGCGCTCCGGGTCGCCGGCGATCCCCAGCGACGGATAGAACACCGTCGATTTCCAGGCGATCCCCTGCGCGCCGGGGAAGATTTGCGCTTCCGCCACCGTGGCGATCCCCTCGCTGATCACGCATTCAGGCGTGTTGATCAAATGGATAGCGTGTTCGGCATAGCCCTGCTGCTGCCAGAGAAGACGGTCCTTGAGCGAATGCTCGGTGTGATGACCGGGATAGCCCTCGTGCGCGATCAGATCGGGAAGCAGATTGGCGCGCAAGGGCAAATCGATATTGATTTCGACCAGCGATTTGGCATTGCCGAGATACCAGTTGTATCCCGACCACGGCTTGTTCTCGACAAAGCTCAGCTCGATCGATTCCCCGGCGGGCAGCTCGACGAGCTCCAGCGTGCGGGAACGCGTTTCGTTCAAAAGCAGATCGAACGCGGCCCGCGCCGTCGCGTTGTCGATGAGGTATCGATTGCGCCATTCGTTCATCCGGTCGATCAGCGGACCGCGTCCCGGCACGGTCTCGTCCAGCTCGCGCAGCGCTGATTCGAACGATGCCTCCGGCACGAACTCCGGCACGATATCGAAACAGGCGGCCACTTCCTCCCGGTAGGGAACGGACTCGCCGGCAAGTTTCCGCAGCACCATCTCGATTGCCGTCGATTGCCGGTCGAGATACGCGTGCCGGGTCGCCGGGTATCCCAGCGTGGGGAGCTGCTCGTGCAGCGCGCGCGTACGCCGGAGCAATTCGGGCACCGTGGGCGGCGGCGCGGCATCGGCATCCGCCCGCAACGCCTCGGGTCCGACATATGCGTCGATGAACCCGGGAAAGTGCCGTTCCACCCCAAAGGCGATACGGAGATATTCGGCGCCAAATGAATCGAGGGTTGTCATGGGGCAGTCAGCAGCCAGTCATCGGCAGTCGGTCATTGAAGCTCGGCGGCTGCCAACCAGCCACCAACTCGCGACAGAGTACCCGATCCTCGCCGCCTACCGACCGCTGACCGCCGCCTGCCGCCTGCCGCCTGCT
>JBIQLF010000141.1:0-3140 GCA_044464585.1 Thermomicrobia bacterium | reverse complement strand
GCCTGCCGCCTGCTAATAAATCTCCAAATACCGCTCGCGCTCCCAATTGCAGACGTGCTTGCGAAATGCGTCCCATTCGCTGTGCTGCGCTTCGGTCAGCCGCTCGAACACATGATCGCCCAGCGCCCCGCGAACCACATCGTCTTTTTCCATCTCATCGACGGCCTCGCCGAGCGTCGTCGGCAAGGTGGGGATATTGCGGCGGCGCAGATCGTCGTCGGTGAAGTGGTAGAGATTCTCTTCGACCGGCTCCGGGAGCGTCAGCTCGTTTTCGATGCCATCCAGCCCGGCAGCCAGCATGACCGCGAAGGCGAGATAGGGATTGCACGACGGATCGGGACAGCGCAATTCCAGCCGGGTGGCCCCGATCTGATTGCCCCGGATGGCCGGCACCCGCAGCAATGCCGACCGGTTGGTGCGCGCCCAGGAAACATAGACCGGCGCCTCGAACCCAGGCACCAACCGCCGGTAGGAATTGACCAGCGGGGCGATAACCCCGCACATACCGCGCGCGTGGGTCAATTGACCGGCGATGAATTGCTTGGCCAGCGGGGACAACCCGTAGGGATCGGTGCCATCGACGAACGCATTCTGGCCGGTTTCCAGCGACCGGAAACTCTGATGCACGTGCATCCCCGAACCCGCGATTCCCGACAACGGTTTGGGCATGAACGTCGCATGGAGATGGTGTTGCTGTGCGGTCGCCTTCAGCACGTATTTGAAGGTCACCGCCCGGTCGGCCGTGGTCAGCGCATCACCATATTGAAAACCGATCTCGTGTTGACCGATCGCACTTTCGTGGTGGCTCGATTCGACTTCGATCCCCATCTCCGCCAGGGTCATCACCATCTCTTTGCGGATGATGCTGGCCGGATCGGTGGAAAAATCGAAATAGCTGCCGCGATCGTAGGGCAACGGCAGAATATCGCCCTCGGGTGTTTGCTTGAAGAGGAAGAATTCGAGTTCCGGACCGGTCATGAACTGATAACCGAGTTTCGCCAGGCGATCGAGCTGTCGTTGCAGCACCGCGCGCGGATCGCCGGGAAATGGATCGCCATTCGGGTTGTGCACCCAGCAGATGATCCGCGCCGTCGGAAAGGACGATCGGTCCCAGGGCAGCTCGGCATAGGTCGAAAGATCGGGCATGAGATACATATCCGATTCGGCGATACGGGTAAACCCGGCGATCGAAGAACCGTCGATCCACTGACCACCCTTGATGACATGCGCCAGCAGTCCGGTGGGAATGGTGACGCTCTTGACCATACCCATGACATCGGTGAACTGGAGATTGATGAACTGGATGCCATCGCGCTCGACTTGCTCCAGGACCTGCTCCGTCAGGGAAGGAGCGGGAGTCGGGGGTGCCGGTGTCTCGAGAACTACGGTCATCGGTGCTGGTTTCCTTTCTGCGCGCGTGATGCCGGACGGGTTCGGAACAGACTGCGAGTCGAACTACGCATCGAAATAGAGAAAGAACTCATAGGGAGTCGGCCGAAGGGCCACCGGATCGATCTCGTTCTGTTGTTTCCAGTCGATCCAGGTGTCGATCAGGTCCTCGGTGAAGACGCCGCCTTCCATCAGGAATCCGCTATCGGCTTTCAGCGCGGCCAGCGACTCCTGCAGGGAACCCGGAGTGTTGTTGTTCCGGCGCAAGCATGCGGCGGATGCTTCGTAGAGATCGAAATCGGCGGGATCGCCCGGATCGATCTCGTTCCTGATGCCATCGAGCCCGGCCATCAGCAACGCGGCGAATGCCAGATACGGATTGGCCGCGGTATCGGGACAGCGATATTCGATGCGCTTGCTCTTTTCGCAGGTGGAATAGGCCGGGATGCGGATGGCCGCCGACCGGTTGCTTTGGGAATAGACCAGATTGACTGGCGCTTCGAATCCGGGCACCAGACGGCGATAGGAATTCACCGTCGGAGCGCAAAAAGCCAGCAGCGCCGGGCTGTGCCGGAGCAAGCCGCCGATGTAGTGGCGTGCGAAATCGCTCAGGCCGGCATAGGCATCTGGCGCTCCGTACATCAAATTCCTGCCGTCCTTCCAGATCGACTGGTGAACGTGCATCCCGGAGCCGTTATCGCCGTAGATGGGCTTGGGCATGAACGTCGCAACTTTGCCTGCTGCGCGCGCCTCGTTGCGAACGACATATTTATACGTCTGCGTCTTGTCCGCCATCGCGACCAACCGATCGAATCGCATATCGATCTCGCATTGACCGGCGGTCCCCACCTCGTGATGGTGCACTTCGACCGGAACCCCCAATTCCGCCATGGACAACACCATCCGCGAACGCAGATCCATCAACGTGTCGTGCGGGGGAACCGGGAAATAGCCCGATTTCGGCCGGGTCTTGTAGCCCAGATTCGGTCCATCGTCCCGGCCGGTCGTCCAGAATCCCTCCGCCGAGTCGATCGCATAGAAGGAAGATTCGTTCGTGCTCGCATAGCGAACATCGTCGAAAACGAAGAACTCCGGCTCCGGACCGAAATAGGCGGCATCGCCGATACCCGACGCCGCCAGATACGATTCGGCGCGCTGCGCGACCCCGCGCGGATCGCGGCTGTAGCGCCGGCCGCTGACCGGCTCGTAGACATCGCAAAGCACGTACATCGTTGGGATCGATGTGTAGGGGTCGATCTGGGCGGTTTCCGCGATCGGCCGCATCAGCATGTCCGATTCGTCGATTGCCTGGAATCCGCGGATCGAGGAACCATCGAACCCGACACCGTGGGCGAATACCTCCTCGTCCACATCGGCCAATGGCTTGGACGTGTGTTGCCAGGTTCCGAACAAGTCGGTGAATCGAAAATCGACGATCTGGACGCCCGCATCCCTGGCTGTTTTCAGTACTTCTGCCGGTGTCTTCGCCATCGGCGCTCCCCCTTCGGTCCGAGCATCGAACCGGTGCTCGCAAAACAGCCGCATATCCCCCATGGGTTCTCGGCCAAGCGAAACTCTACGGATTCGAGAAAAGAGCGTCATCGTGCAGCCTGAAAAAATCCCAAAGCAGATTTCGTTCATACTGCACAAACCCGGGCAGCCCTCACACGCCGATTCAAACACGACAGCCCCAGCGCACAGTCCAACGCACGATTCACCGCCTCCATTTGTGCATCGTGACCTGCCCCCCC
>JBIQLF010000140.1:3585-7175 GCA_044464585.1 Thermomicrobia bacterium | reverse complement strand
GGAAGGCAGAACGCAATGACGAATCTCCTGCGCAAGGCTCTCGGATTCGTCTTGCTCCTGTCCGTCCTCGCCCCGCTCACCGCCCAATCCCCCATATCTGCCCAATCGCCCCTCGACGGATCCGCCTGCTGGCAGCCGGGGCAACTGCGTATCTCCGGCGCGCAGATGAGCTGGCCGGTTCCGCCAGCCACCATCATCGATCCGGGGCAGTTCTATACCGCCGCGCTGCAAACCACCGCCGGAACGATCACCATCGCGCTCGATGCCGCCAGCGCCCCGATCGCAACCAACAACTTCATCTGCCTCGCGCTGGCCGGCTATTACACCGGCACCGATTTCCACCGGATCTTCGCCAATACCCTGATCCAGGGGGGCGATCCCACCGCGACCGGACTCGGCAATCCCGGCTACACCATTCCGTCCGATCCCACGACCGGCAACTACCATGCCGGGTCGGTGGCCATGGCCAACGCCGCGCCCAACCGGAACGGCTCCCAGTTCTTCATCGCCGCCACCGATCTGACCGGACTCATCCCCAACGACTATCCCGTCTTTGGGCATGTCACCTCGGGAATGGACGCCGTGCTGACCATTTCCAACGGCGCGGTCACCCCGACCGCGTCCGGCGAGGCATCCAAACCGGTCGATCCCTCCGTGCTGCTGAATGTCACTATTACCACCGGGGAACCAGCGAACGCGCCCGCCGGTCCGGTCCTGACCACTCCGGTGGCAACCATGCCAGCCGCACCCTCGGACACCGCGCAAACCCGCCCGGGCAGCCTGCCGGCAACCGCGCCCCCGGTGACCGCGTCTCTCGAACCCGGTTGCGCCGGATTCGATGCCTACCAGACCGCATTCGATGATGCCTATGTCGATACCGCGGTCGAGAATCCGGACGCACTCGCGTTCCTGATGTCCCTCCAGAACGACCCATCCCAGAGCATGTTCGAGCAGATGACCGCGGCGCAGGCGAACGCCATGAGCGTCTTCTACCACGCGCTCGCCGACGCGATGGCGCAGATTCCTCCACCGCCCTTCGCAGCGGAATGGCACAGCGTCCAGATCGAGATCTTTCGGGCCTTGGGCGATTTCACCGCCAAAATCGCCTCGCAGGGACTCACCCTGGCATCCATGCAGGCCGCTCCGGTACTGAACGATCTCGTCGATCGGAGCGATGCGGCGGCTGCCAGCGCGGCCGGATCGTGCGCCGAGTTCGAGGCGTGGGCCAGTGGCGAGCAGGCAGAGTAACATCTGCAAAGCGATTCGCCCGGTCCAATCCGGTCTGGGGGAATCGACAGGATTCGATAAGCGTTCGTGATAAGAGGAGAGTCCATCATGCGGTTGCTACGATGTGTGTTGTCCACCATGTTCGTGGTCGGAATGATTGCCGGGCTGATGAGCGCCGCCCCTGCCCGCATCGCGCGAGCCCAGGCCGATCCCTGCGCCGGACTGCCCGCCTATTCCCAGGCGATGCTCGCCGAAGAACAACGCTATTCCGATCAGGCATTGGCCACCCTCGATCTCGACGATCTCAAAGCGATCGCCGCGGCCACCCCCCAGCAGCTGACCGCCATCGTGGGCATCATCGACCAGCATCTCAAGCATCTCGATCAGATCGCTCCTCCTGCCTTCGCGGCCGATTGGCACATGGCCATCGCGTCCTCGGGCGATCTGACCCAGGCGCTCTTTGCCGACGGCATCACCAACGGCATCTTCTCGATTCTGGTCGACTACTACGATATGTCGGTGCGGTCCGATCGCGAAATCGCCGAAGCGCGTGCGGAAGCGACCGCTGCCTGCCCGGATTTCGATGCATTCGCAACTCAGCTCGATCAGATCGACGGCGATGAGGATTCACCCGTCCCCGGCTTCGCCCCCTGGTCCGGCTGCACCGGACTCGATCAGCTCGGTATCGATATGACCCGCGCCAATCTCCAGGGAATGGTCGATGTCCCGGCCGCCGTGCAACCGCTCATCGCGTTCGCGGATGATTGGGATGCCGACCCGTCGATCGGCTGGAACCAGCTCGAGTTCCTCAGTCTGGCCGACTACTACACCGCGGTCGCCGGTCATCTGAGTGAGCTCACCGCCCCCGACTATGCGGCCGCCTGGCTCCAGAGCACCATCGACACCTATCGCGCGCTGGCCGATATCATTCGCGGTGCCCACGGCGCCGGCATCATGGCATCGAGCGCCGAAAATGGCGGCGCCCTCTTGGCGGCCAGTCAGGCGCAGGATGCGGCCATCGCCAGCGCCACCCAATCCTGCCCCCAATTCGACCAATTCGCGGAGGACAATTAGGGCGCACCAGAGACCAGCCCCGACGCAACCGAATCGGTCCCTGGTCTCCAGCGCCAACATCAGGAGAACGCACGCACACCATGACCCACGCGAACCGGCACGAATTGGCTGAACTGGACGAGGTCGATCCCATTTCGGCCGTGGAAATTCGCGGGCGGCAGGAGCTCGCCCGCCAAGCCGCGGCTGCTGCCGGATACGATGCGCTGATGGTGGTCGGCCGCTCCTTCTACGATCGGCCGGGCGATCTCGCCTATCTGACCAAGCATTTCCCACCCTTTCCCACTACGGTCTTCTCCGAGGGTAACCGCGGCATGGGGCATGGGATTCTGCTTCTGCCAGTGGTCGGCGAGCCCATACTGCTCACCGATGCCCGCAAACACCGCCCCGATCTGGTGGTAGTGGACGATGTGCGCGCCGCCGCCGATCTGGGCGCCGGACTGATCGATCTGCTGAAAGAAACGATCCTGGAAGACGGTACGATCGGGCTGGTGGGCGACGATATCCTTCCAGCCGCCATCGACCGCGAGCTCCTGCAGGCGCTACCCGGTCTGACCCTCGAACCCGAACCGCACATCGTCGCGGAACTCCGTGCCATCAAGAGTCCCGGTGAGCTGGCTCTGCTCCGCCGGGCCGCGCTCTGCGCCGATGCCGCGCTGATGACCGCCAATGCCATGATCCGCCGGGGCGGTGTCACCGAACGCGAAGTCTGCGCCGCAGCCATCGCCGCCGCCATGCGCGCCGGCGCCGATTTCGTCCGCTATTTCCGGGTCCATTCCGGACCCTGGTCGGCCTATGGTTCCCGCTGGCCGCAAGCGATGAACCGCATGATCGAACCGGGCGAAATCGTGGCGCTCGATGCCATCGGCGCCTACCAGGGCTACCAATTCGATGTCAACCGCACCACCGTTTGCGGCGACCCCGACGCCGAAACCCGCCGATTGCTGGAAACCACATTGGAAGCAACCAATGCAGCCGTTGCCGCCATCCGACCCGGCGTTCCGGTCAGCAAAGTCGCGGACGCCGCCGTCGAAGTCATGCAACGTGGCCGCTATGGCGACTACTTCGGTGGCATGCTCGGACACGCCATCGGTTTGGAAACCGTCGAGCTCCCCTATTTGAAGGTTGGCGATCCCACCATTCTGCAGCCGGACATGGTCCTTTGCGTCGAACCCGGACTCTTCATTCCCGAGGTCGCCGGAGCAGCCATCGAACAGGAAGTCATCGTCCACGCCATCGGCCCCGCCGAAGTCATCACCCCCACCCCGCCCAACCTCTGGGAGTTCGACTGA
>JBIQLF010000140.1:0-3485 GCA_044464585.1 Thermomicrobia bacterium | reverse complement strand
CGCCGGCGCTCGAAATAATCATCGAGCGCTTCCCGAACGATTTCTGCTTCCGAGCGCCCCTCAGATTTGGAAGCGAGCTTGATTTCGCCGACGATCTCTTCGGACAGATAAATTGTCGTCTTACGCATGGGAGATCTCCTTGGTGCCATACGTATGGCATACCAGTCTCGCCAATTATATATTCCCCGGCCCTGATCCGGCGCTCCACCCTCCAGGATCATAATCAGAACCTGCACCGCGACATTCCCGCCCGACACAATGCGAAGCCTCTCTGCCGTCCAGCAGAGAGCGAAACGGGTGGGCCGCGCCTCCATCGTCAGTCCGAGCGCCGCCGCGAGCCTGTCCCGAGCGCGGTCGCCTGGTGAATCCCCTCACTGCGTCGAGCGTTTCCCACGACCCAGGCACGCGCACCCCCACCCAACCTACCGTCATTCCGAGCGAAGCCGAGGAATCTCCTCGCCGCAGCGAGTGCCACCCCACACCCCGATCGCGGGATCCACACCCAACCCGCTCTCGCGGACAGTTTCAGCAGGGGCTTGGCGTTCCGTCCTCCAATTCAGACAATCTCACCGTAATTGGGCCCCCATCAACTGCGAATGCGAAACGATCAGACAACGACCGAACGGTGACAATCGTTCGGTCGTTGTCTGATCGTTTCGGAAGAATCGTTTCGTATCAGCCCGGGACGACCGGCGATCGACTGGCTGGCGCGCGCAGATCGAAGGGGGAAACGAACCCTCCAAGGATACGCACGAGCGAGTGGCGCGACCGCTGCTGCGGTTGCTGCTCACCTGCCTCGAACAAGCGCCGCACTTCCAATCTCCGCTTCAGTTGCTCATTCTCGAATTCGATGTGCTGGAAATCCGTCTCGATAGATGCACCGTACATCGTGAACCTCCTCGTCGATCGAATCGCTTGCGTTGTCCGCCCCTGCATTCTTGCGAATACGGGCGACGGTTCCCACGATCAGAACTCACCGTTGGCTCACCATTCATTCACCGGTTCCACCGATCGAGCGGAGGGGTGCTACGATGCAAATGCCTTGGAGAACGCCACATCGTGGAGGCGGTGGCTATGGCTACTTCGCCGTCGGATTTTGGGTCCACCCTCCGCCGTCTTCGCCTGAGTGCTGGACTGAGCCAGGAAGCGTTGGCCGAATGTGCGGGGGTGAGCGCGCGGGCGGTCAGCGACATGGAACGTGGATTGCGCAAGCGTCCGCGACCGGAAACATTGCGTCTGCTGGCGGATGCACTTGTGCTCTCCGATGCCGATCGCGCGTTGTTCTACGCGGCCGCTCACCCCGATCTCGAATCCGGCGCGGATCGATCGTTGGGGCGCTCGCCCGAGAGGTCCGCCTCGATCTCCCCGGTGATCCACCCCTTGCCACAAGACCCGGATAAGCTCATTGGCCGCGAGACCGAATTGGAAACGATCGCGTCCGCGTTCACCGCGGAACATCACCGGCTCGTCACGCTTACCGGCCCCGGCGGCGTCGGCAAAACCCGTTTGGCGCTGGAAGCTGCGCGGCGCATCGCCCCGTCGTTCACCGAGGGAGCGGAATTCATCGACCTCTCCGCGGTGCGGGAAGCCGATCAAGTCGCTGGTTCGATCGCCCGCACGCTCGGCGTCCGAGAATATGGAAACCGTCCAGCGGACGAGTTGCTCATGGACGCACTGGGCCCATCCCACCGCTTGCTGGTGCTCGATAACTTCGAGCAGGTCATCGACGCGGCGCCGGTCGTCGGCCAACTCCTGGCGGCGGCGCCGGGGATACATATCCTCATCACCTCCCGAGAAACCCTTCGCATTCGCACCGAACGGGAAATCCCCATACGCCCCTTCCCACTTCCCGGACGGGTGGCGCCCGGCGATGTCGATACGGGACGCGCCAATCCTGCCGTGGAGCTCTTCGTCTCGACCGCGCAAGCCGTTCGCCCCGGTTTCGCCCTGACGTCCGAAAACACTCCGGTCGTCATCGACATCTGTCGCCGGCTCGACGGTCTGCCGCTGGCTATCGAGCTGGCCGCCGCCCGGCTGAAGCACTTTCCCCCAGAACTCTTGCGCTCCCGCTTGCAACAACGCCTGCCCCTGCTCAGCGGCGGTCCGCGCGATGCGCCCACGCGCCATCAGACCCTGCGGAGCACGATTGCCTGGAGCTACGATCTACTCGACCCAGCGGAACAGCATCTTTTCCGAACCCTCGGCATCTTTGCCGGTGGCGCAACCTTCGACGCCATCGAGACGGTCGCGTCCCTTGACCCATCGTTCGACGTTATGACCGGTCTCGGTTCATTGGTCGACAAGAACCTGGTCGTCGAGCGGGACGAATCCGATGGCACGCCCCGCTTCGTCCTGCTCGAAACGATCCGCGAGTTCGCGCTGGCGGCGCTGCTGGACGCGGGCGAGCTCGACCGAACCCACGAGTCCCACGCGCAATGGCTTGGCGCGTTGGCCGAACATGCAAATGCCTCGATCGACACGGAATTGACCAGCACGATGCTCGACCGGTTGCGGAACGAGCATGACAACATCGTCGAGGCGCTTTCCTGGGCGATTCGATCGGGACATGCGAAATTGGCGGTGCGCCTCTCCGGTGCGCTCTGGTTCTACTGGTACACCCAGGGACTCTGGACCACCGGAATCAGTTGGCTCCAAGCGGCGCTTGCCCTCGGCGGAACGTCCCCGCGCCTGGCCCGGGCCGTGGCGTGGAGCGCACTGGGAATGCTGGCGCATTATCAGGGTGATTGGACGACATCCGCCGATGCTCTGGCCCGCGGTCTGGAGCTCGCTCGGTCACTGGACAATGCCCGGGAAATTGGAATCACCCTGCTCTATCAGGGTATTGCTGCTGAGGACACCGGCGATTTCGAAACCGCGGAGCACCTCTTCCGCGAAGCGCAAACGTATGGGAGCAAAGCAGGAGTCCAGCTCGTGACCGGTTTTGCCGAGATGCATCTCGGTGTCGTCTGGCTCGGCCGCAACGAGCTCGATCGCGCCATCGCGTGTTTCGTTGCCCTGCTCAAAGACCCCGATCGGTTTCGACTGGACATGTTGGACTACTCGACCCTCCAGCATCTCGGGCAAGCCTATTGCCGGCTGCGGGCATTCCCCGCTGCGGCCGAAGTGCTCGAACGTTCGGTGGCGCTTCAAAACAAATCCCAGGTGTCTGAAGGCGCCACCTTCATCTCGATGGACATTGCCGCCGTCGCGGCGGCCCTCGATTTGTACCCGCAAGCCGCGCGTCTTCTTGGCTGGTCTGAGCAACAGCGACTCGAGATCGGTGCGGATCCGCCTCCGTTTCCGGAAAAGTGGCATTTCAATGAGGCAAGCGAACGAATCCGCGCGCAGGTCGGAGATGACGCCTTCGAACGCCTCTGCGCTGAAGGAGCGGTCGGTTCCCCGGAGCAACGCGCCCAGGACATCGACACCGTCTTCACGAAAGCGCGATCCCACGCTATCTGAGCGTACCCGAACCGCTCGTGTCA
>JBIQLF010000139.1:0-7241 GCA_044464585.1 Thermomicrobia bacterium | reverse complement strand
CACTTTCCGACCCATCGCATCGAGCTTCCTGAACTGGTTCGCTTTCTCATCGATGATTTGGGAGTGGGACCTCGTCGACCGGACTGGGAGGCGATTCTCGACCGGATCGAGCGAACGTCTCGATAAACGGGCTATGATCTCGCCACCAGACGAACAGGTCTTTCATCCGGGGGCAGATGGTGCATCCAATTCGAGTTGGCATTCAAATCACGCAGCAACACGCAACCTATCCGCAGATTCGTGACGCCTGGCAGCGGGTCGATGCCAGTGGCGCCGACACCCTCTTCAATTGGGACCATTTCTTTCCGCTCGAAGGCGATCTCGATGGCGCGCATCTGGACAACTGGACCGCGCTGGGTGCGATGGCCGAGGTCACCGAGCGGGTACAGATCGGGTGTCTGGTGGCGGCGACTGGCTATCGCAATCCCAATCTGCTGGCCGATATGGCGCGTTCGCTCGACCATTTCTCGAATGGCCGCTTCATTCTCGGGATCGGCAGCGGCTGGAATCAGCGCGACTACGAGGAATATGGCTACGAATTCGGCACGGCAGCATCGCGGCTGAAAGACCTCGATCGGGATATGAAGATCATCGTCGACCGGCTGGGAAAACTGAATCCACCGCCGATTCAGGACCCATTGCCGATCCTCATCGGGGGCGGCGGGGAAAAGGTCACGCTGCGCATCGTCGCCGAATACGCCACCATCTGGAATGGCCAGGGTGAACCAGACGAGCTGCGGCACAAAAACCAGGTGCTCGACCAATGGTGCGCGAAGGTGGGCCGCGATCCAGGCGAGATCGAGCGCTCGGCGCAAATCTTCGGTCCGCAGCTGGACCAGCTGGACGACTATCTCGATGCGGGAATCACCCATTTCATCTGCGCCTCGCCCGGTCCGGATTACGATCTGTCCGGTTTGGAAAAGCTGCTGGCGTTTCGGGATGCCCGGAGGTGACCGGGCCTCGTTCCCGGGACCCCGGACCTCATTCATAGATTCGAGGAGGAGTAACGTGACCGATCTTTCCGGGAAAGTAGCATTGGTGACCGGCTCATCACGAGGGATCGGCGCGGGCATCGCCGAAGCGCTGGCGGCGCATGGCGCGGCGGTGGGAGTGAACTATGCATCGGGCCAAAAAGAAGCCGATGCAGTCGTCGCGCGAATCGTCGCGGCTGGTGGGCGCGCGATTCCGGTGCACGCGGATGTTTCCAAGGCAGCCGATGTGGAGCGCATGGTGGAACAGATATCCGAGGCGCTCGGACCGATCACCATTCTGGTCAACAATGCCGGGTTGACCGATACGCATCGACCGTGGCAAACGATCTCCGAGGACGACTGGGATCGCGTGCTCGATGTCAATCTGAAGAGTTGCTATCTGACCCTGCGCGCGACCTACCCGGCCATGAAAGAAGCCGAATGGGGCCGGATCATCAATATCTCGTCGGTCACTTTTCATCTCGGAATGAAAAATCTGTTGCACTACGTCTCGTCCAAGGGCGGCATGATCGGATTCACGCGAACGCTGGCGCGTGATGTTGGGGTCGATGGCATCACGGTCAATGCCATCACGCCGGGCGCGATCCATGTCGAAAGCGAACTGCACGTCCATCCCGATCAGGAGGCGCTCAGGGAGAGACTGAACGAGCAGCAGTCGATCAAGCGGCGCGGTCGGCCATCGGATATCGCGGCGGCAGTGCTCTTCTTCGCCTCGGAAGAGGCATCGTTCATCACCGGCCAGACCTTGAACGTCGATGGCGGCTGGGCAATGTACTAGACGGGTCTTGGGTCTTGAGAGGCTCCGGCGGCGCGTATCGTCTCAAGACCCCAGGCTCACGACTCAAGACTCAAGACCCACGACTCATGACTCAAGACCCACGACTCAAGACCCACGACCCACGACTCACGACTCACGACTCACTTTATACCCCTACCGGGTATACTACGTACCGATGCTTGGTATTCCCGAGAGATAGAGGAGGTATGCATTGGCCGATACGCAACATGTGACGCTCGTGACCCCGGATATGAGCTGCGCCCATTGCCAGCAGCACATCCAGTCAGACTTGAGCAAGCTTCCCGGTGTCAGTAAGGTGAGCGCATCACCCGAAACCAAGCTGGTCCAAGTGGAATTCGACCCGGGGCAATTGACGATCGAAACGATCAAGGCGACCCTTTCGAACGCAGGCTATCCAGCTCAGGACAACCCGAGCTAACCGCCGCACAGGCGAATATCGCCCGCAAGCACCGCGGTATTGCCGCATCCGGGCCGAGCAACCATTGCTCGGCCCGGTTTGTGTTGGGATCGATGGCATCCGAGGGGGCGCTCACCAGCAGATCGGGAGTAAAGTGCGTTTCGCCTATTGACTCATGGGAACATATGTTCTACCATGTACGTACTTGCCGCGGGAGCCCAACGCACCCCTACCCCAGGCCACCCGAGCAAGACAAACCACCCCCTCTCTCCGAAATGAACCGCCGGGCCTTCACCCGGCGGTTCATTTCCTTTGCGGCCTTACCGTGTCAATGCCATCAGGGGGTGTTCGACCATCGCTTTGATCCGCTGCAAGAAGCGAGCCGCGGGCGCGCCATCGACCACCCGGTGATCGAAGGTGAGACTGAGGAAGAGCATTCGCCGGATGGCGATCTTCTCTTCATCGACATCGATCACCACCGGTTTGGGCACGATCCGCCCGACACCCAGAATTGCCGCTTCGGGCAGGTTGATGATCGGCGTGAAGGCATCGATTTCGAACATCCCCAGATTGCTGACCGTGAAGGTACTGCCGGTGAGCCGCTCGCTCTCGATCGAACCGTCCCGGGTTTTCGCGATCAGGCCAGCCGATTCGGCGGCGATATCGTGGATCGATTTCCGATCGGCATCGCGCAGCACCGGCGCCAGCAGTCCCCGCTCGGTATCGACCGCGATACCGATATGCGCCGCTTCGAATCGAACGACGGTGTCGCCATCGAGTCGCACATTCATCTCCGGCTGATCGACCAACGCCAGAGCGGAGATGCGGACGAGCAGATCGGTGATGGACGGAGTCTTGAGTCGTGAGTCCTGGGTCTCGAGTTCGGACGCAAGGTCGCGTTTGAGGTGTTCGCGGAAATTCCAGAGGTCGGTGGCGTCGGCTTCGGTGGTGAGCGTGACCGGGACGACGGTGCGGGCAGTTTCGCTCATCCGATCGCGGATGCGGCGCCGAATCGGACCGATCGGCGTGGCGACGCCTGCGGTGGTTGGCGGTGTGGCTGAGCCTCGGGACAGATCCGCGCGGGTGATGCGGCCGCTGGGGCGGCTGCTCGGAATGGCGCGCAAATCGACGCCGATTTCCTCGGCCAGTTTGCGCACGCTCGGGGTCGCGCGGGGTTCGGGCATGGGCGCGGGTACCGCCGCGGCGGCCGCGCGCACATCCTGCTCGCGAATGCGCCCGCCTTTGCCAGTACCAGTCACATTGTCGAGATCGACTCCCAATTCGGCCGCCACCCGGCGCGCTCGTGGACTCACCGGCATAGCGACCCCCCGATGACCATTGACGCCAGCCGGAATCGCCGGAATGTCATCATCGACCGGTGAACCCAGATCGATCCGTTCGGGCACGGCGCTGCCTCCGAACGAATATGCCGGCTTGGCCTCTCCCGGTTCGAGGATGAAGGCCAGCGCCGCGCCGACGGGCACTTCGACCCCGATCGGGGTCGCCTCCGGAATATAGAGCACCCCCGAATCGAGCGCTTCCACCTCGGTGATCGCCTTGTCGCTTTCGACCGCGAAGATGTGTTCTCCGGCTTCCACCGGGTCGCCCGTCGTCTTCAGCCATTCGACCACGGTGCCGGTTTCCATGGTCCAGCCGAGCCGCGGCATCACGATTTCACTTGGCACCGTTTCGCTCCTGTTGTCATTGTTTCGATGCAGCTCATGTTCGACATCGTCATGGTCATGTGCCGCGCGATGGCAGGACACCGAGGTCCGGCCCTGCGATCATGCTGGATCCGGCGTGGTGCCAGAGCACCGCCGATTCAGGATCATCCTCGCCTCGCAGAGACATCGCTCTGTGAGCTCCGGGGTTCGCCCCGGCCCCCCGATCGCCTATTCAGCCATCAGATCCCGCATCGCCTGCAGAATCTGGTCGCGAGACAGGGTCACCGCCGCTTCCAGCGGAGGCGAATAGGGAACCGGGGTGAAGAGCCCGTTCAGTCGTTGCACCGGCGCATCGAGCTCGTCGAACGCCTTCTCCATGACCATCGCCGAGATTTCGGCGCCCATACCGCACGGCTGGAAATCCTCGTCCACGATCAGTAAGCGGCCAGTTTTCGCCACCGAAGCGAGAATCGTTTCCTCGTCCATCGGGGCGATCGAACGGAGATCGATCACCTCGATCTCGATGCCTTCCTGGGCCAGAATCTCGGCAGCCTGCGCCGATTTGTCGACCATCGCGCCGATGGCCACCACGGTCGCATCGTTGCCCGCTCGCCGGATCGCCGCTTTGCCGAACGGGATCAGCTCGTCCGCCTCTACCGGGGGCACCTCGCCCTTCACATTGAGCAGCAGCTTGTGTTCCAGAAAGAGCACCGGATCGGGTCCGCGCAATGCCGTTTTCAGCAGCCCCTTGGCATCCCGCGGTGTGGTCGGAATGACCACCCGGAAACCGGGGAGGTGCGCGAAGATCGGATAGTAGTTGCCGGAATGGTGCGTGGCCGACGCTCCGCCGATCCCGATGCAACCGCGCAGCACGATCGGCATCTCCAACCGCCCGGAGGACATGTACTGAATCTTGGCGATCTGATTGACCATCTCGCCAAAGGCATCGAGCGCGAAATCGAGGAACATATAATCGACCACCGGCCGGGTGCCGGTCATCGCTGCCCCGGTACACATCCCGGTAAACCCGCGTTCCACGATCGGGGTGTCACGCAACCGCTGCGGACCGTATTTCTCATAGAGCCCGAGGGTGGTGTTGAAGTTGCCGCCGCGCTCGCCGATTCCTTCGCCGACCACGAAGATACGCGGATTGCGCTCCATCTCCTCGTCGAGCGCCTCGCGGGCGGCCACCGTGAAGGTCAGCTCGCGCATGCCGGTCGCCGTGTCGTTCTGCATTGCGGTTACCACGTCACTGCTTTCCATAGGTATGGAGCGTGGCAGTTTCCAGCTCCGGATAGGGACTGCTCTTGGCGAATTCCAGTCCTTCGGCCACGACCTCTTCGATCTCCCGGCGTACCGCGTCGATCTGTTCCCGCGTGGCGATCTCCCGGTCGAGCAGCCGCGTTTCGAGATAGACGATCGGATCGCGTTGCTTCCACGATTCGATTTCTTCCATCGTGCGATAGCCACCATCGCGCATGCCCTCGGCATGCGGCCGGGTGCGGTAGGTCTTTCCTTCGATCAACGACGGGCCGCCCCCCGTACGGGCTCGTTCGACAGCCGCGGCAGCCGCTTCGGTAATGGCCAGCACATCGTTGCCGTCGACCGACACCCCGGGAATGCCATACGAACGGGCGCGCTCGGCCACATCGGTATTGCGGGTGGCATAGTCGAATGGCACCTCGGTCGCGAATTGATTGTTTTCGCAGACATAGACGACCGGCAGCCCCCAGATGGCCGCCAGGTTGACTCCTTCGTGGAAGGCGCCATTGTTCATCGCGCCATCTCCGAAGAACGCAACACTGACCTGATCGGTTTTCAGCAACTGGAAGCTGTAGCCCGCGCCGGTGGCTTGCAGGATATTCGGGCCGACGATGCCGGTGGTGCCCATCAACCCCACTTCCGGGACGAAGAGATGCATCGAGCCACCCCGCCCCTTGGAAACGCCGGTCGCTTTGCCGAAGAGCTCGGCCATGACTTCACGGGCCGGCGCTCCCTTTGCCAAGGCGTGTCCGTGCCCGCGATGGGTGCTGAAAACCACATCGTCCGGTCGCAGATGGGCGCAGACGCCAACCGCGATCGCTTCCTGACCGACATAGGTATGACACGCGCCCGGGATCACCCCCTGCGCATAGGAGCGCGCCAATGTTTCTTCCACCCGGCGGATGCGCAGCATCTCGCGCAGGAGCCAGAGCGCCCGCTCGGTCGTCAGATCGAGCCCGCTCTCCGTACGTACCGTCATCTAGGAGATCCCCCATTCGAAGGTCGAAAGTATTTCCGGACCGCTTGCAGTAACCAGCACCATCTTTTCCGAACGCGCGCCGAATCCCCCTCTCTCGCCTTGATAGGCGCCGGGTTCTACGGCAAAGACCATACCCGGCTCGATTACGGAATCATCGTATGGGACCAGCCGGGGCAGCTCGTTGACCGAAACCCCGATCTGATGTCCGGCGTAGTGCGCCATTGGCAAGCCATGTTTGGCAAACGCCCGCTCGGCGGCGGCGGCCGCATCGGAGGCTCTGGCGCCCGGTTTCAACGCAGCCATCGCCGCTTCGCAAGCGTCCTGCGAGGCTTTGGCATAGCGCTTTTCTTCCATGGTCGGGCGACCGGCGATGATATGGGTATTGGTGCAATCGAACCAGTACCCGTCACAGCGGCCGCTCAGATCCATCAGCGCCGCATCGCCCACCTCGGTCATTCGGTCGTGCGGTCCGTTCGGATATCGCACCACCGAGGAACGAGGTCCGGTCACGAGCTCGCCGGTCAGGGGAATGTCGTGTCCGGCGGTCTGGAAGATCCGGTTCGAGATCTCGGCGAACATGGCGATCTCGTTTTGACCGGCGGTCTCGCAGAGGCGATCGAGGGTCACATGCGCGACATCGGCCAGATAGGATGCCTGCCGCAGCAACCGGATCTCCCGCGCGGTCTTGATCCAGCGCGCCCGGCGCATGACCTCGGATGCTTCGATCTGCTTGCCGGCAATCAGCCGCCCGGCCAGCACGGGAACCCATTCGCTTTCGACCGCGACCGTTGCCTTGTCCGAATCGAGTCCCAGCGTTTTCAGGGCCCGCGTCAGTCCCTCGGTATAGCGCGTTTTTGGATCGGTCGCGACGAAACTATCGAAAGTCGGAAACCCAATGACCTCGAATCCCGGCGCATTCGCTTCCAGCTCGGCGGCTTTGCCCTCGGGCGCGAGCACGATCCCCCGCTCGTCCCGGGTCGAGACGATCGCCAGCCACGGCGCGACCGTGGTCGAGGCCAGCGCTCCATATGGCAGCGGCTGCTCGACATTGGTCACATACGTGACATTCTCGACCGACCCGATCACCGCCCCATCAGCGCCGATCGCGCGGAGTTGTTCGCAGGTTTTCTGGAGTTCGTGGTTCATG
>JBIQLF010000138.1:2084-7247 GCA_044464585.1 Thermomicrobia bacterium | reverse complement strand
GTTTCCAGCCGGTCGATCTCGGCGGTGTTGGTGGCGATGCTTTCTTCCAGGGCGGAGATCGTGCCCTGCAGGATTTCGGCATCGTCGCCAGTGGCATTCGCCAGATCGGCCCGGGCGCTGGCCAGCGCATCCTGATTGGCGGCTACGCTGGCTTTGAGGCCATCGAGCTGCTCTTTCGATTTATAGAGCGCTTCCCGGATTTTGCCTTCCCAGGTGACCGCGCGCCGGGCGCCTTCGGCGGCGGCATTGACCTTGATATCGCCGATCGCCTTGCGCAGGCGCCGGTCGAGCTGGTCCTGGCGGTCTTTGCGGATGTTCGGGAGCGCATCGAATTGCGCTTTGAGCCGGTTCGCTTCATCCTGGGCGGCCACGGGATCGCCCGAATAGGCCAGCGCCTCGACCGCCTGAACGATCTGCTCCTTACCTTTGACTGCCTCGCGGGCTTCCTGCTCGCGTTTGGCTTGCGATTCGAACCGCCGGTCGAAGAAGGCGTTTTGCGCGCCGCGGAAGGCATCCCAGAGTTTATTGTCGATATCGCGGTTGCCGGCGCTTCCGATCGTGCGCCAGTCGGCCATCATCGACTTCATCTCTTCGAAGGTCGATTCCCACTCATCCGATGATGAGAGCTCCTTGGCCCGGGCGACCAGCGCTTCCTTGCGGCTCTTGTTGTCCTCGTAGAAGGCGGTGCGGCGGTCGTAGAAATGCTGCTGGGCGGCGCGGAATTGCTTCCAGAGTTCTTCGTCCTGCTGGCGGCCGGCGCTGCCGACTTTTTTCCATTCGGCAAAGAGATTGCGCAGCGCCTCGCTCGTACCCCGCCAATCCTCCGAGGTGCTCAATTCATGCGCCTTGACGATCAGCTCCTGCTTCAGCGCGGCATTGGCGCCCCATTGTTCCTGGCGTTGCTCGAAATGCTGGGACCGGCGCTGGTTGAAATGCTCGCGTGCGCCGATGAACCGCGCCCAGAGCGAATCGTCCGATTCCTTGCCGGTGGCGCCGACCTGTTTCCATTCCTCGAAGAGCGCCTTGTATGCTTCGCCGGTGACGCGCCAATCGGACGAATCCTTGATTGCCTCGGCACGGGCAATGAGCTCTTCCTTGGTGAGCTTCTTGGCCTCGATCTCTTCGAGCAGTTTGGTTTCGAGCGCGCGTAACCGGGCGAAGAGCGCATCGAAATCGCCAAGCGCATCGGCTTTGCCCGCGCTCGCTTTCAACTTCCGGATGCGACCGAGAACTCCCACCTTGTTCTTGGCGGTTTCGGAATCCGACTCGATCAGATCGGCATCTTTCACGAATTGGGCGAAATTCGACTCCAGTTCGCTGATCTGGTTTTCCGGGTTGTCGTAGGCCCGGCCGACCACATGCCCCCGGTAGTTCTCGGTCGTGTTCTGATGAATCTTGCGATTCTGGTCGATGAACCCCCAGGCGAGCGCTTCGACGGGAACGGGCGGTTCTTCCGGTTCGGCCGTATCCGCGTTGCGTTCTTCCGCCGCGGCGATGATCGCATCGGCGGCCACCACCGGTTGCGACGCGGCGGCTTCCACCACCGGCGCTTCGGTCTGCCCGACCGGTACTTCGGATTCGACCGTGGACTCGGGCGCTTCGGATTCCGCCGCGATCTCCGCATCCGGGGCGATCGCCTCCGGCGCTTCGGGCAGCTCGGCCTCGATCGTTTGGGGATCGACCGTCTCCGGCACGGGTAGCTCCTCCGGTTCCGTGGATGCTGCCGGAGCGCCGGCCGCTTTCTCGAGTTCGGGCGCGTCGTCCGCCGTAGCGGCTGCTGCCTCGTTCTCGACCGGTTCCGTCATCTCGTTATCAAGCTGGTCGATCACAGTTTCTTCCATAGAGCTCACGCCGAACCTCCGATGCGTCGGAAGAGTTTAGCGGTTTTCCGCGAAGACGTGGCGCCATTCCGTGCGGAATGCGCGTTTCCGGTCCGAAAAGATGGATTCGGTCAGGCGTTCCAGGCCGTTTCGAGGATCTGGAGATAGTCTGCCTCGCCCATTTCCCGGGCATTGCTCGTGTTCGAGAGATTTGCGACCGATGACGATGCGATCCAGGGGAAATCATCCTCGTGAATTCCGGGCAGGTCGCGAAATTGTGGAATGCCAATCGTGCGACCCAGATCGACCAGATAGCGCGATGCCTGTTCGGCGGCAGAGGATGGCTCGTCGTCCTCGGTGGCGATACCGAGCGCGACCGCCACATCGGCGTGGCGTTGCGGATCGGCCGGGGCATTGAAGGCGAAGATCCAGGGAAGAAAGGTCGAATTGGCGATACCGTGAGGTGTGTCATACCGGCCGCCCAGCGCTTCCGCAATGCAATGCACGGCTGCGACATCGGTATTGCTGAAGGCCATGCCGGCAATCGTGCTGCCGAGCATCATGTGCTCGCGCGCGGTTCGGTTGGTCCCATCGGCCACGGCAATCGGCAGATTCGGGCCGATCAGGCGCATGGCATGGAGTGCCAGTCCATCGCTGATCGGATTGTTGCGATTGCAGGTATACCCTTCGATCGCGTGGGTGAGGGCATCCATTCCGGTGGACGCGGTCAGAATCGGCGGCAACCCGAGCGTGAGACCGGGATCGACAATGGCGATCTTCGGGGCGATATTCCAATCGCGCAGTGAGATCTTGATTTGGCGGGTGGTGTCGTTGATCACTGAGCTGCGCGTGACCTCACTGCCGGTGCCGGCGGTGGTCGGTACCGCGACCAGGGGCAACGGCGTATTCGTGAATGTGCGCGGCGGCAGCCAATCGACCACGGCGCCGGTATTGGTCGCCAGACCGGCGGCTGCTTTGGCGACATCGATCGGGCTGCCTCCGCCGACGGCCACGATCGCTTCCGCCCCGGACTCCCGGGCGCGCTCCGCCGCCGCGAGGCATTCGTAATCGCGAGGATTGGGGCTGACCTGATCGTAGATCTCGAAGGCGATATCGCTGGCCGCCAGCGCGGCTTCGATTTGCCCGCAGATGCCCACCGCCCGAATACCGGAATCGGTGATCAGGAGCACCCGGGAAACACCCAGCGACCGCACGAGCTCACCCGTGCGGTCGGCGGCGCCGTATCCAAAGTGAATTGCCGGAGCAACACGATACGAGCCGATCATCTTCCGCTCTCTCCCCATGGATTTCCGATACGCGGCGCAAGTTTAGCGTTTGCCGTCGCGGTCGGACTGAGGATGTCGAACTGCTCGAAGGTGCTGGTCAAGAGCTGCATCGAAAACTGATCGGCCGTTTGTGCGTTGGCGTCGTCCAGGCGGCCGGCGGAGGTCTGCCCAGTCGCGCCTTGCTCCAGGGGAATCGACATGCCATCCGCTTCGAGCGCGAGGCCGGTGGCGCTGGCCGGCGGCACGAAGACCAGCACGAGCGAAACCCGCTCGCCGGCTCCGACCTCGCGCGTACCGCCCGATCCGGTCGTTCCCGTCATACCGAGGAATTGCGCGACCGCGCCAGTGGCCGAATCGGGCGCGAACTCGTCGCCGTCGCCGGTTGTCAACCGGAAGGCATTCGGGTCGAGGGTGGCGGGCGCGTCTCCGGGGTTCGTGATATCGAGCGTGACCACGACCCATTGCTCGCCGCGCAGCGGACCGAGCGTCAATTCTGGCAGCGAGGTTCCGGTTTGCAGATCGGTGATCGCATAATCGAGTGCGCCGGACGATGCCGAAGCCGGTTCGGTCGGTTTCGGCATCACCGATTGGGTTGGCCGCGTGGGCGAAACAGCCGGTTCCTCGGACTGCCCGGATGGCGCCGGCGTCTCGGCGGGCGGCTCGGTCGATACCGGTTCCGAAGCCGCTCCGGCGGGTTGGGCCGGTTCGGTGGCCGCGGGTGGGTCGATGACCGGTGTATCGGTCGCAACCGGGCCGGTCGATTCTGGCGTGGTTTCGGCATCGGGCGGGTCCGTTTCGCCGCCGCCGACACCGAGGGCCATCGCGGTCTGCTCGGCTGGCGCATAGGTCGGTTCTTGCTGGGTCGACGAGGGACCAGCTTCCGATGTGCCGGTGGCGGATGCGGCCGTCTGGCTCGGTTGGGCCGCGGCATTCTGGGTGGGAGTGACGGCTGGCTCGTTGGCGGGCGGTTCCGTGGGCGTGCCCGGCGTCACCTGAGCGATCGTGTGGATTTCGGGCGTGTTGTCCGCAAACCGGTCGCGGATCGAGGCATAGTCAGGCAGCAGCCCACTTTGCCAGGTCGCGATCCCGGCGAGCGCGAGAAAGATCGCCGCGAAGCGCAAAGCCCAGGCACGGCGATCGCGCCGATCCTTGTTATCCATGCCGGTGATCGGTTTGAGATTCCAGTCGTTTTGGCGGGGGATCACATTGGCGTTGGGCTCGACGGTTGCCCCCGCGGTCAAACCGGGTGTGCCCGACCAATCCGGCATCGGATCGGGCGGTGGCGCAATCGGCGGAAAATCATCGTCATCGAGCGCGACATACATAGGGAACGGCGGCAATGGATCGACCGGCGCCGGACTATGCTTGCGCTCATACGGGGCCGGGTGGGCCGGGATGATCGGTTCCTCGTCGAGGAACATGTTGGAATTCCAGGTTGGGAATTCCGGTGCGTATCGTTCCTGGGGGGAGAGCACATCGACCAGCTCGGCCGCGGCGAGCCGTCCTTCGCGGATGATGAACGTGAGCGATTCGGGCAGTCGCTGGCCCGGGGTGAGCACCTGCAGGCCGACCGTGCCGGTGCGGCGCAGGGTGGGCGGCATGGCAAGCCAATCGTGTCTGATATCGAGCGCGATGACCCCACCACGCACCAGCGACAGCCGCTCGTTGGTGACGATCAGGAGCGCAGCGAGATCGGTGTCCTCTCCGGCGACCAGAATCTGGCCTTCCCAGAGGATTCCTTCGCTTTGCAGTTGTCGCCAGGCGCTGCCGCGTGGGCGTCCTACGATGGGCAGATCGTCCGACATGGTCGTTCCCTCTCGAGCGGTAATCGAACAGCGTGTTCCAGCACACACGCTGGCGACGGGTTACAAATCCGGTCGACCGCGGGGGAACGGGGCACCGGCTCGGACGGGGGCCTGTGACATATAGGCATACGTACACAGTGTACGTACAGTGTAGCACAGGCGCAAGCAGGCAGCGGTGAAGGCAATGTGCGAACGTGCTCGGTCTGCGGAGCTCCGCGCCCCACCATCTCTGACTACCGCCTACCGACCGCC
>JBIQLF010000138.1:0-1984 GCA_044464585.1 Thermomicrobia bacterium | reverse complement strand
TCCGTGAAACCGCTCACGACCCCAGCGCGTTCCAGCATCGAGAGGGATGCCTGTATACATGCTGGGGGGCTGGTTTAGTGAACGAGGAACGAATCGATACATCGCCGCGCGGGCTGGGCGCGCGATGCAATCGCCGGCAGGCAGTGCGCTGGCTGAGCGCGACGGGGCTGGCACTGGCGACTGGCCGCTACCTGGCAGAACCGGCTGGGGCGAATCCGGCGCCAAGCCCGCGGGAACCGGTCGAAGCACCGTTGCCGGTGGCGGTTCCGCACGATACGCCCCGGGTTGCAGGTCTGGGTCTGGCGGCGGCCGCGGTCGTGGTGGCCGGGAAATTGATCCGGGACAAAGAAAGCAGCGATCCGGAGTTGTGATGGGCGTTGCGGGCAGGAGCGGACGGCTTTCTCCGGACGTTTCCCGAACGGGATACGCGCCTGCCTGAGCAGGCGCGTTCGATCAGAACACGGCATGCTGATCCGCGTGCCGGGCGCAAATGTCTCGCACGCGGGCTCGCGTGAGTCGTTCATCGCAGAACGAGCCAGAGGGTGATCGATGCGGAGATGAGAATGGGCGGCATCGACAGAACTCCCACTCGGAGATATTCCCGGGTGCTCACGTCGATTCCCCGTTTTCGCACCAGCGTGAGCCAGAGCATGGTGGCCAGCGAACCGTAGGTGGTCATGACCGGGCCGATATTCGCGCCGAGAAGAGCGGCATAGGTCAATGCGGTACGGTGGTCGCCGGGGCTGCGCTGAATGACCGGGACGGAGAGCAGCGCCATTGGCACATTGTTGACGATGTTGCTCCCGATGGCGGTCGATGCTGCTGCCATGGCGATGGCGCTTCCCAGACTCCGCGGTGTTTCGAATACTCGGTCGCGCAGCCAGCCATTTTCGAACCCGCGGATGAGCACCAGCATTCCAACGACGAAGACCAGCACCGGCCAGGAAACGCCGCGTAATTCGGCCAGTGGTGAAATCCGGCTGCCCGCATAGCCCACTGCCAGGAGAAAACTGGCGCCCCCGAGCGCGGCCAACGCCAGAGGAAGATGCACGATTCCGGATGCGAGCAGGCCGATCAAGGTGAAGACCAGCACCAGGGCCGCCGACCAGAACCACCAATCGAGCGGCGGGAGATCCTCGGGCGCTCCGGTGGCAAATCGCCGGGGGATGCGTTTTCGGAAGATCAGTAGAAACAGGAGCAGATTGACGGCGACCGCAACCAGATTCGGCAACCACATGGTTCGCACGAAATCGAGGAAATTCAGATCGAATTGCTGATAGAGCAGCAAATTGGTGAGGTTGCTGACCGGCAGGATGAGCGAGGCGGTATTGGCCACGAAAGTGCAGGCGAACATGAACGGCAGCGCGTCGAGACGGCGACGCATCGTCACCGAATAGACGATCGGGGTCAATACGACCACGGTGACATCGAGCGAGAGGAGTGCCGTGATGACCGCGCCCAGAAGAAAAACGAGACAAAAGAGCGCGATCCCCGAACCGCGCGCCAGCCGGGCGCAACCTTCCGCCAGAACATCGAACACCCCCGCATGTTCGACAAGAACGGTCAGCAGCATCATGCCGGTCAGGAAGAGGAGCACGTCCGCCGTCGAACGCAGGAGCGGCGGCAGATCGGTGATCGGCAGCGGCCCGACGAGCACCATCGCCAGACCGCCCGCCGCGGCGATCCAGGCTTCGGAGACTCCTCTGGGCCGCGTGAGGATGGCGGCCAGGGTGACCGCCAGAATGAGCAGACTCGCGACGCTTTCGAAATCTGCCACCGGTGGCCTTGGCATTTCGTTCGATAGTCCCAGGATGGGAGGAATGGATGGGACGCGCGGCCCCACCTCAATGCTGGAAAGATAGATGAGGGTGGGTTGGGGGACATATTTCGTATCTTCGATGTACGGGTTACAGATGCGGCGACAGATAGCGGAGAGCGGCATTTCCGAGGACGAGCTGAACACGCTCATCGATGAGTCGGTCGC
>JBIQLF010000137.1:0-7448 GCA_044464585.1 Thermomicrobia bacterium | reverse complement strand
TATTCGTAGCGCTTGAAGAGCGCGACCGCGTTTTGTCCGCCGAATCCGAATCCATTGACGAGCGCCACGTTTACCGTCATCTTGCGAGCGACATTCGGGACATAGTCGAGATCGCATTTCGGATCCGGGTCGGTCAGGTTGATCGTCGGGGGAACGATGCCATCGCGGATCGCATAGACGCAGGCAATGGCCGATACGCCGCCGGCCGCGCCGAGCAGATGCCCGAGCATCGATTTGTTGGCCGAGGCGGCCAGCTTGTAGGCATGGTCGCCGAAAGCGGTCTTGATGGCATCGGTTTCAGCGATATCACCGACATTGGTGGCCGTGGCGTGCGCGGCGATATAGTCGATATCTTGCGGTTGCAAGCCGGCGCGTTGCACGGCCAGTGACATGGCCTTGGCCGCGTGCCGGCCATTCGGGTCGGGCGCGGTGATATGGAATGCGTCCGAGGTGAACGCGCCACCAGTCAATTCGGCGAGAATGGTGGCTCCCCGGTTCAGGGCATGTTCTTCTGATTCGACGATCAACAATCCCGCGCCCTCGGAAAAGACGAATCCGTCTCGTCCGAGATCGAATGGGCGGCTGGCGCTGGCCGGATCGTCGTTCCGTTTGGAGAGCGCGCCCATATTGGCCATCGCGGTGATCGAGGTGCGCCGCAAGCCAGATTCGGCTCCGCCGGCGATGATCAAATCGGCCTCGTCCCGCTGGATCATGTGAACAGCCTGGACGAACGCCTGCACGCCCGATGCGCAGGCGGCCGAGGAGGTGACGGTCGGACCGTGAATACCGAAGGCCATCGACACCTGGCAACTGGCCATATTGGGCGCGAAGAGGGCAATGGTCAGCGGGTGAACCCATTTCGGGCCCTTGCCGACCATATTCTCGACATTGGATTCCATGATCGGAATACCGCCGCCGCCGGTATTGATGATGACGCCGATCCGCTCGCTGTTCTCCCGGTCGATTTCGTACCCGGCGTCCCGCAGCGCTTCGGCGGCGGATGCCACTGAGAAATGCGAAAAGCGATCCATCCGCTTGGCGAGCTTGGCGTCCATATGGTCTTTGGGATCGAAGTTGCGCACTTCGCCACCGATGCGGACCTCGAGATCGGACACGTCGAAGTTCTCGATCGTTGCAATTCCTGATTTGCCGGCGAGCATCCCCTCCCAGAGGGTCTGGGCTCCGATCCCGAGCGGGGATACAGCTCCGGCGCCGGTCACGACCACTCGCTTCACGTGCAACTCCTCGATATGAAAAAAACCCCAGGCGCTGGGCGCGCCCATCGGCCGGGTCAGATAAATGCATCGTCGGATGACGACCGGCCGGTCGAACCGCCGGTCAGCACGCTAGTGTACGAGAAAGGAGCTGAACCTCGCCGCCGCGCCGCGGACAGCCAGCCGCAAAGCCGCCAGTCTCCCTCGAATCCACCGTTCAGGATGGGCGCGCGGACAAGGCGACGCCCAGCGCCCGAGTCAGGCGACAGACATCGTCCTCGGTATTGAACGCGGCAATCGAAACCCGAATCGACGGATGCTCGACCTGTACCTTTGCTACCACACGGTCCGATTCCCAGAGCGCGGCGACGATGCTGGTCAGGCGAGCGTGGTCGCTACCCGCGATCGTGAAGCCGACGATGCCACACCCGAGCGCGGGCTCGGCCGGTGAAAGGAGCGATATGCCTGGCAAGGTCTGCAGCTCGGCGCGCAATTGTCCAGTCAACCGGGCGACATGATGCTGGAGGTATGGGAGTCCGATGCGGTCGATCTCATCGAGCGCGGCCGCCAGACCGGCCTGAGCCGCCATGCCGGCGGTCCCGAGCTCCATGCCCGCCGCAACGGGTCCGCGACCTGTCCCCGAACACGAGCGGGCCTGGTCGAGCGGCGCCATCGCGAACGGCGGGCTGAATGGCGCTAGTCCCCGATCGGCAACATACAGAAAGCCGAGACCGGCCGGCCCTAACAACCACTTGTGCGCGGAACCGACGAGCATGTCGCAGTCGATCTCACGAAGATCGATCGGGAATTGGCCGAGCGATTGCGCGCCGTCGACCAGCACGGGAATGCCCCGGTCGTGGGCCAGACGCGCCGCTTCCGCAACCGGCAGCCGCCGGCCGTCCTGACACGAGACATGCGACATGAGCACGAGCCGGGGAGATCGCTCGGTGGAAAGACATCGTTCGAGCTCGGACAGGAACCGATCGTCGCCCCCGGATGCTTCGATCGAGGATGTGCCAACGGAACGCCGGTCTTCCAGTCCCCTTTGGAGACTCCGGGTGCTGATGTGTTCCCGATTCGTCGTGATCAGGGTATCGCCGGGGTGCCAATCGAGACTGTCGATCGCATATCGCAGCGCGGTGGTCGTGTTCGTCGCCCAGCCGATTTCCGCCGGACCGGCGCCAAGAAACGCCGCCAGGCGCGAACGATGCTGCTCTGCCTGCTGGTGGAATGCGGAATACGCTCCGGGACCAGCCAGCGCGGTGGTGCCTTCTGTTTCGAGCGCGAAGACCATGGCGTCGCGCACGCCGGTAATGAGCGGTGCGAGCGATCCGGTTTGGAAATAGGCGACCTCGCGCAGGAGCGGGATGCGGTCGCGGAGTGCGGCAAGTCTGGAGGCCGCGCCATCATGTCCGATTTCGAGCGATTCAGCCATATCTGATGCAATCCCATTGCCGGTCGATTCGAACGACGACTATCGTTTCGCGGATGGATCGAGCGCATCCTGCAGACCATCGCCGAGCAGCGTGAAGGCATACATCGTGAGCGCAATCATGATGGCCGGAAAGGTGCTCAGATACCAATTGGTCTGGATGTAGGGGAGATACTCGTTCAGCATTTTGCCCCAGCTCGGTGTTGGGGGATTTACGCCGATACCGAGGAAACTCAGTCCCGCTTCGGCCATGATCGCCGCGGGGATGCCGAGGGTCAGACTGACGATGACGGGGCTGAGCGAATTCGGCAACAGATGATGGCGGATGATGTGCATATCGCTGGCGCCGATCGAGCGCGCGGCGATGACAAAATCCTGTTCGCGGAGTGAGAGCATCTGGCCCCGCACGAGACGAGCGATACCGATCCAGCTCGTGATGGCAAGCGCCACGTAGATATTGACCAATCCGCTGCCCAGAACTGTCATCATCAGGATGGCGAAAAGCAGCGTCGGAAACGCCGACATCACATCGACGATGCGCATCAATCCGTAGTCGATCCCGCCCCGAAACCATCCGGCCAGCGCGCCGATCGGCGCTCCGATCAGCAGAGCCGCGAGGTTCACGACGAACGCCACCGACAGCGAGACGCGCGTGCCGTAGATGATGCGGTCGAGCAGATCCCGGCCATAGGGATCGGTTCCCATCGGATGATGGCGGGAGGGGGCTTGCCATGTTTCGCTGTAGACCTGGTTGTCGTAGCCACCGGGAGCGATCACGGGCGCGGCAATGGCGATGGCGATCAGGAGAATGACGATGACCAGGGCGGCCGCCGAGAGTCTGTTGCGGGTGAATCGCCGGGCCGCGTCGCTCCAGAGTCCTCGTTCCTTTTGCCGGGGAGCGGCGATCCCACCCAGGGTGGACGACGAAGCGCTCATTTGGAGGTGCTCGAACCGCCCTCGAGACGGATGCGCGGATCGACAACGGCATAGAGCAGATCGGTTGCCAGATAGGCGAACGCAATCACCGCCGACCACACCAGGGTCAGCGCCATGATCACGGGATAATCGCGATTGTAGATTGCCAGGGTCAGTTGATTGCCGATTCCCGGAATCCGGAAAATCGTCTCGATGAAGAACGATCCGGTGACCATCCAGGCAACCAGCGGGCCGATGACCGTCAGCAGCGGGATCATGGCGTTTCGGAGTGCATGGCGCAAAACGACAGCGCGGGTACTGAGCCCCTTGGCATGCGCGGTACGAACATAATCGCCGCGCAGCGCTTCGAGCATGCTGGCGCGCGTGAAGCGGGCGATGGTCGCGGACGGACCGAGCGCGTAGGCAATCACCGGCATCACCATTTGCTTTGGTGAGCCCCAGCCGCCCGTCGGAAACCAGCCGAGCTGGACCGAAAAGACCACGATCATCAGGATGGCAACGACAAAGGTCGGCATCACGATGTTCGTGACCACCGCAATCGATGTGATGTAGTCGATCCAGGTGTTCGGCCGCAATGCCGAAATGAGCCCCATACCCATCCCGGTGATGAACGCCACCGCCATGGTGGCAAGACCGAGCTGAATGGTTATCGGCCAGGTGCGCAGGAGAAACTGGGAAACCGGTTCTCCATAGCGAAACGAGATGCCGAAATCGCCGCGAACGACCCGAGCCATGTAGCTGATGTATTGCTGGTAGACCGGTTTATCGAGATTGTATTTGCGGTTGAGCGCATCCCGCACCTCTTGAGGGACGGGCATCTCTTGCTGCTGGCTGGCGTCGAACGGACCGCCCGGCACAGCGTGCATCATGAAAAAGGTGATTATCGAGACGGCAACCAACACCAATAGAATGCCGAAGAGCCGTCCGAGCACATACCGGGCCATCGAGTGCGCTGATTCCCCTGGGTCGTGTGGGAACCCGGCGGAAGCCGGGTTCCCGGATGGGCGTTAGCCTTCTCGCATATAGAGATCGGACCACATCTTGTTGTAGTGGGCGCGGACGCCCCGGGCAGTCTCGCGAATTCCCGCGACCGTGGGCTTCCAGAGCTCGCCCCAGACGGGATTGGCGATGAAGACGCCACCCACATCCTCGATCAGGATACGTTCGGCTTGGTTGTAGAGCGCACGTCGTTTGTCGGTGTCGAGCTCGCCGCGCGCCTGGCTGACCAGTTCGTTGAATTCATCGTTCTTCCAGGTATGGCGAGACTGGGTCGTCCACCAATCGAGGAAGTTGGTGGGATCGGCGTAGTCGCCAGCCCACTGGATGAGCCCGAGCGGAATCTCGTGCGCGCCGAGCTTGTCCATGTAGACCGAGCGCTCGATATCCTTGCTCTGGACCTTGATACCCAGATTGTCTTGCAGCATTCGCTGGATGGCTTCGGCCTCGGCCACGATCTGCCCCTGCCGAGTCCACATCTCGAATTCGGGAAAACCGTCGCCGTTCGGGTAACCGGCTTCCGCCATGAGCGCTTTGGCTTTTTCCGGGTCGTATGCCTGGATTGCCTGGATGTCCGGATCGTCCGCCTGACTGAAGGGGAAGCCATCCGGAAGCATGGTGTAGGCCGGGACATCGAGCCCCTGCATGACCTGATTGGCGATCGTTTCGCGGTCGATTGCGTGGCTGAACGCCTGGCGCACCCGCAGATCGTCGAACGGCGGTTCGTCGGTGTTGAAGAACATGTAGTAGGTCGTGAACGCCGGGAAGGTGTCGAGCTCCTTCTTGGTGTCTTCGTTGCTCAGCGCGAGCTTGACATTGGCGCCATTGTCCAGATAGAGCCAATCGACCTCGTTCGCCTGATACATCGGGATCGGTTGGGCGCCGGACTGGGGCAGGAAGGTATCGACGATTGTTTCGACCAGGCCCATAGCCGGTCCCTGATAGTGCGGATTGAGCGCGAACACAACATCGCGGCCCTTGTTCCATTCCTGGACCATATAGGGACCGTTGCTCAGGGCCGTCGCGGGATCCGATGCCCAGGCATCCCCGTGGGCTTCGATCATGTGCTTGGGGGCGATCGTCGGAATGAATCCCAGGATCTGCAAAAAGTACGGAATGGGCTGTTCGGTCGTGATGGCGAGCGTGTAGTCATCGATCTGCTGCACGCCGAGCTGGCTGACATCGGTCAGCTCCCCGGCATTGTAGGGAGTCGCATTCTTGATCGACGCGTAGAACCAGGCATAGGGATTCGCCACTTCCGGGCTGAGCATGCGCTGCAGCGAATAGACCCAGTCGGCCGCGGTGATGGGGGTGCCGTCGCTCCATGCCGAGTTTTGGCGGATCTGGAAGGTCCAGGTGAGACCATCGTCCGAGGTCTCCCAGGAATCGGCCCCGCCTGGATAGGCCACATAATCCCCGTCCAGCCAGATGAGTGGCTCCCAAGCATAGCCGTTCATACCGGAACTCTCGTAGATATTCTTCGTCTGGTCGAAATGCTTGCCTTCGATCCCGGCAAGGCGGAAGATCTGCTTGTCGGCCGGGGCGGCGTCTTCCGGAAGCGATATTCCGGTGGAATTGACGGTTTGCGCCGCGTTCGCCTTCTGGGCGAAGCCGGCGAGCAAGGGAACGGAGAGTCCTCCGGCGGCAGCGGCGTTCAGCAATCGGCGCCGCGACATCAGCAGGTGCGAGAGCGTCTTGTCGTTCACAGGTTTTCCCTCCGATTCGTCCAGACCATACTGGGCACGTCCAACTCTTCCGGGCATCGCTGCTGTGCGATTCTCACAAAAGAGTGGAAAGCTGGTGAAGCCTACCAGAACCCGGCGGATACCTCAAAGACGTTCGGAGCGCGGTGTGCTTTCGGCTATTTGCCACTCAATGTCGGAATTCCCAATCCCAAACCGGCCATCGGGATCGTCTGCGCACCTGGAGCGATACGTTTGATCAAGCCCGCGAGGACGGCGCCCGGACCGATTTCGATGAACGTCCGTACGCCAGCGTCGACCATCGTCTGGATCGAGCCGGTCCAGTCGACCGGACGTTCCATTTGCAGGTCGAGCTCCTCGTAGAGACCACCGGTGGTGTAGATCGGCATGGCAGAGACATTGCCGATTACCATGCCAGACGGTTTCTCCGGGAAGTCGGGCAGGGAGAGCGCGGCGTCTTGCAGCAGCTTCTGGAATGCACGATTGGCATCGGCCATCAGAGGCGAATGAGAGGCGATGCTGACATTCAGCCGGGCAGCCCGGCGCGCTCCGCGGCCCTTGGCCAACTCCATCGCTTCGGTCAAGGCATCGACATCGCCGGAAATGACAGTTTGCCCCGGGCAATTGCGGTTGGCCGGCACCACGACGCCACCGGCCGAGGCGGTGCGGCAGACATCGGCAATCGCTTCGTCATCGAGCCCGAGAATCGCGGCCATGCCCCCGGGATTGGTTTCGCCCGCTCGTTTCATCAACCGCCCGCGCTCGCGCACCAGCGCCAAGGCGGTCGGGAATTGCATCACTCCGGCGGCGACGAGCGCCGTGAATTCGCCAAGCGAATGACCGGCGACATAATCTGGCGCCAATTCGATTCCGGCGTCCTGGGCGTTTTCCTGCAATGCCGCGAGCGCGGCGATACTCACCGCCAGGATGGCCGGTTGGGCATTGGCCGTGTCTTCCAGCTCCTCTGCCGGCCCATTCGCGATCAGATCGGTCAGACCGAAGCCGAGCGTATCGTCCGCCAGGGCCATCATGGCGCGGGCCATCTCGCTCGTTTCGAGCAGCGGTCCGGCCATCCCGACGAACTGGCTTCCCTGGCCGGGAAACACGAATGCGTACGGCGGAGCGGGAATGGTTGGTTCGGTCATGGCGCGATTCCTCTCGTGTGTC
>JBIQLF010000136.1:1324-7470 GCA_044464585.1 Thermomicrobia bacterium | reverse complement strand
GGACGAAGCCGGATTCGATGCGATCACGGTCAATCCCTATATGGGAAGCGAGGGGTTGATGCCGGCCTTCGACCGGGCGGGCAAAGGCATCTTCCTGCTCTGCAAAACGAGCAATCCGGGTAGTGGCGAAATCCAGAATCTGGAACTGGCGAGCGGTCGCCCGCTCTTCGTCGAAATCGCGTCGAAGGTCGCCGGCTGGAATACTGCGGCTGCCGCATCGCTTGGCCTGGTCGTGGGTGCCACCTATCCCGCCGAATTGGAATTGGTCCGGCAGGCAGCGCCGGATCTGCTCATTCTGATGCCCGGTATCGGTTCGCAAGCAGGCGACCTGACCGCTTCGCTCGAAGCCGGGCTAGATGCGGACGGAGCGGGCGTCCTCATCAATTCCGCACGCGGCATCATCTACGCCTCCCAGGGGGATGATTTCGCCAGCGCGGCAGGAGACGCCGCCCGGCGGTTGCGGGATCAGATCAATGCGGTGCGCCAATGACGAACATCGTCCACAAAACCATGATCTTCAGCGCGTTATCGAAGCGGAATTAGCCATCCAGTAGCTGCGGTCGCCACAATTCCATTTCAGCCCAGCCAGGGGGCATCCCGAAATCGCTGTCATCCTGCAATGGGCTGCGACGAGCCTCTGCGAAATGTTCTCGCACGCGATCTTTCCAGTCCGTGCACCCAGGAAGTCGGTCGAGGATGTACGTAAGAACACAGAGCATCGGATAAAGTCTGTGCTGATCCTTATCGGGAAGCGACGCGATATGCCGGAGCGTGCGTACATTCTTCGGAATCCCCGGTTTTTTCGGAAAATGACGGCGATTGAGCCTGCTGTGGTGAGCGCAAACATTGCGGAGATCGTTGATCGCTTCGAGCCAGCCTTGAAGTTGCCGTCCACCATTCACACCGAAATCTGCACAAACGGCAAAGCGGTCCTCGGTCGCCATGACCTGAAAGAATCGAGCGAGCATTCCAAAGTCCCATAGTTCGATGGCCATCCAAATCGGCATCGGCTCTAGATAGTGACTCCGAAATTGGATGGCGAAAGCCTCTTTGGAGTTGGCGACCAATTCTCTGTGCTTCGCTTCGAAAACCTCGAATGCGGTCTGACCGCCGAGTCCCGGCGCGGTAATATGAGCGGCCTTGCCCCAATACGCTTGGTTCAGATAGGCGAACGGATCGTTCGCTCCAACGGTTCGTGCCACTGACACGCGAATAGCGGTTTCGAACGGTTCCGTCGCGGCCAGAATGATGTTGCGTAATCGTCGATCGAACTCTGCTAAGGCAACAATGTCCTCGAAATCAACGGGGGCCTTCATCTTTTCGGCAGGGACATCGAGCCCTTCACGGTGTTCGGCATTCCTCTCCCGGAATGGATACCAGTAGCCGCTAAGCCGGTAGTAGCCAATCGTCTGCAAGGTAAGCACGGCCGCCCGACGGTCGGACACTCGAATACCGCGCGACTCGACCAGGTCGAGCTGTTGATCCGTGGAGAGAAAGGGCTTCGGATAGGTTGGCTTCAGAGCCAAGGCACACGCACTCGACTGGAAACAAAAGAAGACCCGCCACCTCAGCCTCGGGCTGCGGGACGGGTCATGACCCAAGCAGTATACCCCCGTTGCCCATCAGATATCCAACGCACCAACCAGTTCCTCCCGAGCTCCTCGTTATCATCCCGGGGAGCGCTCTCCGTGTATTGCGCTGATGAGCCCCCCGCTTCCAGGCTCCGTGCGGACCGGCTGCGCACGTCCAACAGAACATGATCTTGTGTAGATCACTTATACGGAATCCGGGTGATTCCTAAGGGGTAGTAGCCCAGCCTTTCAAGGTTGGGACCGTGCCGGAGCGACGGCGGGTATCCCGCAGTGTCCAAGCGGATTCCGTATTAGAGTGTCCGGCAATAGGTGATCCGGTTGGTGGGGCTACAACACTTTGGACGCCGCACATTCCGCATGGAATCGCGTAATTGACAGCGGTCGACCGGTCACCTGTGCCTTTTGCCTTTTGCCGGACGCTCTTAGAGCCGAGGAGTGCCGTACGCTCGAGCAAAGCAAGGCGCTCGCGCGGCAACGGTACAAGACAGCGGACATAGCTCGCGCTTCGGACCCCGGACCCCGGACCCCGGACCGTTTTACCGCACAACTCGTGGCCGCTCCCGCCAGACCGTGCTAGCCTTCTTACAAAAGGGAAGCCCCTGGCGCGGGGCGATGGCAGCGCCATTCTGAAACGACAGGCTCGAACGACTCCGGACAAGACACGAGGGGATTTCACGATGAAGCGATTGCTGTCGATGGCGGCGCTCGCATTGACGATTACGATGGCCGGCGGCGCGCTCGCGCCGGCACTCCAGCCGGTGTCGGCCGCCAACAATAGCGTCGATCAATTCGCCAATGTCGAACTTCCGCCCGATCTGGGGCAAGCGGCATTCCAGGTCTTTGTACCGGATACCGGCCATACATTGCGCGGGTACTTCCTGGACTACTGGCGGGCAACCGGCGCCAAGGCCGTCTACGGAAATCCGATCTCGGAACCGTTCGCCTCGGCGGATGGACTCTATAGCCAGGCATTCGAGAATGGCGTCTTCCAGTTCCGGCTGGAGTTGGTCTGGACCGACGAGCCCTCCGTCACGCTGATGCATCTCGGCAACCGCGCGCTGAACGACCGGCTGGATGAATTCCGGTCCGACGGCCGGCGCGGTGGCGGCGGTGGCGATCGCCGCACCTCTTCATGGAAGGGCGTCGCTCCCGACGGCGCCACGGCCACGCGCGCGATCGGCGATGGCGGTATCTGGAACGAAACTACCGGCCACACGGTCTCCGGCGCCTTCTACGATTGGTATGCCTCCAACGAGGGCGTCTATTACCTGGGGGATCCGATCAGCCAGCCAGTCCGCGATCGCGGTCTGCTCGTCCAGTATTTCGATGGTGGCGTGCTCATGCAGCAGAATGACGGCACGATCGTGCTGGCGCCGCTGGGCAGGGAAAAAGCCACCGAAATCGGAGTCGACACCACCCCGGTCGATGGCAGCGGTCTCCCCATCTTCGACGAATCGATCTTCTACGACACCTGGAATCCGAATCCCCAGGGCGACATTGCCACCACCGGCAAGAAATGGATCGAAGTCAGTCTCTCCCAGCAACAACTCTGGGCATATCAGGGCAATACACTGATTTCGACCACGCTGGTCAGCACCGGCATCGAACCGAACCACACCGAGCAAGGGCTGTTCCATGTCCGCTACAAGCTCGAAAAAACCGACATGCAGGGTATCACCGACGCCAACGGCCAGGTCATTGCGCTCGGCGAGGGTGACACCAGCGGGGGTGGCACGCCCTACGACGTGAAAGACGTCCCGCACGTTATGTACTTCGACTACGATGCCGAGGCGCTACACGGGGCCTACTGGCACAACAATTTCGGTACGCCCATGAGTCATGGGTGTGTGAATCTGCCGCTCGATTTCGCGGCCTGGCTCTTCGAATGGGCGCCGCTTGGAACCCTCGTCTGGGTTCATGCCTAGGGCGTTGCCCGATCCTGTATTCGATGGGACGAGGGCGGCATTTGTAGCCGCCCTCGTCTGATGCTACCATCGTTCGATTAGCACGCTCGACGCCGGGCAACGTCCGGTCTCCGGTCGAACGGCGCGGGCATCTCCACTGCATTCGGAGCGTTCTTGGAGTCAGCAACCAACCAACCCATCGCTCGAACCTCCCCTCGTACGATCGCGCTGGCAAACCAAAAGGGCGGCGTTGGCAAAACCACGTCCGCGGTCAATATCGCCGTCGAGCTTTCCCGCCGGGGTCTCCGGGTTCTGCTGGTCGATGTCGATCCGCAGGGAAATGCATCGTCCTCGCTCGGGCTGGACAAGCGCGATCTCGACACGACCGTCTATGACCTGCTCATCGGCCAGGCAGCATTCGAGCAGGTCGTCGTTCGCGAAATCCGGCCATCGCTCGATCTGATTCCCGCCAACAGCGCGCTGGCCGGAGCGGAAGTCGATCTGGTCGATTTCTCCGATCGCGCCGTGCGGCTGCGCAATGCGCTGGCGGTGAACGGCAATCGCTACGATGCGGTCGTCATCGACTCGCCGCCATCGCTCGGATTTCTCACCGTCAATGCACTCTGCGCGGCCCAGCATGTCGTGGTCCCGATCCAGTGCGAATATCTGGCGCTCGAAGGACTCGGGCAATTGATCGGCACCATCGATCTGGTGAAAAAGCAGCTCAATCCGGATCTCGATCTCGCCGGCGTCCTGATGACGATGTACGACGCGCGCACGCGCCTTTCCGCGCATGTCGTCGAAGAAGTCCGGCGCTATTTTCCCCAACGCACCTTTGCCACGGTGGTCCCCCGCTCCGTCCGCCTGGCGGAAGCGCCCAGCTTTGGGCAATCGATCAGCGAATACGATGCGGCCTCACGCGGAGCGGCCGCCTACCGGGCGGTGGTCGAAGAGCTGGCCGGCCGGCTCTCGCTCCCGCTCGATACCCCCGAACCGGCGCTCGTCTCCGATGCGCCCTCATCTGTCACGCAACCCATTTCGTAGCAACCGGCCAGACCCACCGAGGAGGAATCGCCATCCGATGAGCATTACCGAAGAAACCATCGACACCACCCGGGCGCAGGGGCGTCCTGATATCGACAGCGCGTCATTCGAAATCGATCTCGCTGGGCGAGCGATGCGCTCCGACAAATTCACCGGGCTGGGACTGACATTCGATGATGTGCTGCTCCTCCCGGCGGCATCCGATGTCGTCCCCAATACCGTCGATACCAGCACCACCATTGCGCCCGGCATCGTCCTGAATGTGCCGATCCTCTCTTCGGCCATGGACACCGTCACCGAAGCGCGCCTGGCGATTGCGCTGGCGCGCGAGGGCGGTATGGGCATCATCCACCGCAATCTCTCGATCGAAGAGCAACTGGCCGAAGTCGACAAGGTCAAACGTTCCGAATCGGGCATGATCGTCGAACCGGTCACCCTTCCGCCCGATGCCCGCGTGGCCGAGGCGCTGGCGGTCATGGAGCGCTATCACATCTCCGGGGTGCCCATTACCGAGGACGAAGGACGACTCGTCGGTATCCTGACCAACCGTGACCTGCGCTTCGTGGAGGACGTGGAACAACCGGTCAGCAATCTCATGACCAGCGAGGGACTCATCACCGCGCCCACCGGCACCACCCTCGACGAGGCAAGCAATATCCTCCATCGCCAGAAAGTCGAAAAGCTGCCCGTGGTCGATGAGCACGGATTCCTGACCGGCCTGATCACCGTCAAGGACATCCAGAAGCGCATCCAGTTCCCGAACGCGACCAAGGACTCAGCGGGCCGGTTGCGCGTCGGCGCCGCGGTCGGGGTCGGGGGCGATGCGATGGAACGTGCGGTTGCGCTGGCCGAGGACGGAATCGATCTCATCGTGGTCGATACCGCGCACGGTCATTCACGCGGGGTGCTGGAAACGGTCTCCGCGCTCAAACGGCGCTTGCACATTCCCATCATGGCCGGCAACATCACGACCGGCAGCGCGGTCGATGCCCTGGTCGATGCCGGGGCCGATGCGGTCAAGGTCGGGGTCGGACCGGGTTCCATCTGTACCACCCGGGTCGTGGCCGGAGTGGGCGTACCGCAAATCAGCGCGATCTACGAGTGCGCTCGCGCGGCTGCCCGCTATGGGGTGCCCGTCATCGGCGACGGCGGCATCCAGTATTCCGGAGACATTGCGAAAGCCCTCGCAGCCGGGGCGGATGCGGTCATGCTCGGCAGCTTGCTGGCGGGCGTGGAAGAAAGCCCGGGCGAAGTGGTGCTCTATCAGGGCGAACGGTTCAAGGAATACCGGGGCATGGGATCGATCGGCGCGATGCGCGGCCGCTCCTATTCGAAAGACCGGTATTTTCAGGAAGGCGCCCGCGCCGATAAACTGGTGCCCGAGGGCATCGAAGGGCGCGTGGCCTACAAGGGTCCGCTCGGCACGATGATCTATCAACTGGTCGGCGGCGTCCGGGCGGCAATGGGATACTGCGGCGCTCCGGATATTGCCACCCTGAAACGGGAATCGCAGTTCGTACAGATCACCGCGTCCGGTCTGCGCGAAAGCCACCCGCACGATGTGATCGTCACCAAGGAAGCCCCGAATTACCGGATGAGCAATTAG
>JBIQLF010000136.1:0-1224 GCA_044464585.1 Thermomicrobia bacterium | reverse complement strand
GTCCTGAGTCCTGAGTCCTGAGTCCTGAGTCCTGGGAATAATGGCGGTTTATCCGCGCGGTCGCCAGCTCCGTGCCGATGGCCGCGCGGTTTCGTTTGGTATGACCGAGACGGACAACGACAAGCGAGGGAGCCGAATGGAAACCTTGGCGCCGGGGGTGCCGGTGGCGGCCAAGCTGGCGCTGTTGCTGGGACTCGCCGGTGGGCTCTTCGTGACCATCATCCTCTCCTACGCCGCCCCAGCGTGGCAGTATTTCGGACTCGGGATCGGAATTGGGCTCGGCCTGATCGGCGCCGGATTCCTGACCGTCCGCGCGAAGCGGTAAACGGTCGGCGATTTCCCGGCTGACCCGCTATTCAATCGACAAATTGTCACGTAAACTAGACCCATGAGGTGAACGTACGCCCCCGCGCCCGCTCGGGCTTGCGTTGCCTTTGTCGTTGGAAGGTCGCGGGGTGCGGCCGGGCGGAATCGGAGGAGTGGGGTTCGATGGATCTTATCGTCGGCATCATTATGGTCGTGTTGGGAGCGTTCCTGGCGCTTGCCGGATTGCGCGTGTTCTTCGCGGCATTGCCCATCATGGGGTTCATCGTCGGTATGGCGGGTGGTCTTGCCCTGATGGATCACGTATTCGATAACCGCTTCCTGTCCACCACGACCGGCGTCATCGTCGGCCTGGTGCTCGGTATCGTCGGCGCGCTCATTTCCTATCTCTACTGGTATGTCGCCATCGTCCTCGGCGCGGCCTATCTGGGCGCCAGTCTCGGCAGCGGTTTGATGGAAGCCTTCGATGTCAACCGGCAGTGGGTCATCTTCATCGCCGCGTTGGTCGGCGCCATCATCCTGGGCCTGCTGACCGTTCTGCTCGATCTGCCCGTCTACTGGGTGGTCGTCAACACGGCATTCGTCGGCTCCACATTGGTCATCGGCGGGTTGCTGGTGGCGCTGAATCGGGTCGAACGGGTCGATCTTGGTTACGGCGCGGTCACGGCAGCGATCAACGAAAGCTGGTTCTGGGTCATCGCCTGGATCGTGGTGGCGGCCATCGGCATCGGCGCCCAGCTCACCATGATCACCCAGGCCGTGCAGGCGCAGTTCACCCAGGAGAAGTGGACCAAGCTGGAACCCGCCCGCTAACGACGACGGATCGTTCACGCACAAGGGCGCTTGCGAACGCAAGCGCCCTTGTTGCATTGCCGGCTGATACGGAATCCGGGTGATTAC
>JBIQLF010000135.1:4497-7479 GCA_044464585.1 Thermomicrobia bacterium | reverse complement strand
AGGCAATGTCGGTTGGATCGACCGCATTTTCGCCAATCGCTGGCGCGGTAAATCCGACCCAGCCATTTGGACCGACCTTCGAGTCCGATCCATCTCCTGGAATCGTCCAGACATATCCCGATGGCGCAGCGAACCGGAGCTGGTAATAGGTCAGCGAGGTCAGATCGGTGAAGGCATAGTGCCCATTTGGTCCCGTAATGGTGACCGCCAGGAGATTGCCCCAGGTCCCATAGAGGCGGACGGTCACATTCTCCGCAGCCAGTTCGCCCTGATCGTGCATGCCATTGCCGTCGAGGTCGTACCAGACACTGCCTCCGGCAGAAACCGGCATGATCGGTATCAAACCAGCATCCTGATCGCCATCGTCCACGATATCGTTCTGGTTGTTGCCCCCCGCGGGAGAAAGAACATACACCATTCCGTTTTCATCGACAGCGGAATCGGTTCCGTTCCCATTGGCTGCTCGCGTCGAGGTCCATTTGTAGCCCGATGGCGTCGTGAACTGGATCGAATACCAGCTCAGCGAATCCAGTCCGGTAAATGCATAGTGCCCATTTGCATCGGTCGTGGTCGAATCGTAGAGATACGAACCCGATTCGTCATAGAGACTGACCGTGACGTTGGGCACACCTGGTTCACCATCGTCCTGGAGTCCGTTGCCGTTTTGGTCCAACCAGACACGATCACCCACCGAAACCAGTAGACCTTCCGCGATCAATCCACCATTCAACGTTGGATCATCGACCGGGTCGATCAGGTTATTGCCAGAAACGGGCGATACGAACCTGGCATCACCCCAGAGGTCGAAAACCGAATCGGAGTGTTTGTCGTTCGTGCCATCTTGCCAGGTCCATTTGTATCCGCCCGGCGCAATCGCTTCGATCCGATAGTCGGCTGTCGATTCCAGATCGGTGAACGAGTAGGTGCCATTTTCGTTCGTGGTTGTCGATGCGACCGATTCCCCATTGGCATCGAACAATTCGAGGTCGATCCCGACAACAGGCGGTTCACCGGCATCGATCAAACCGTTGCCGTTGGTGTCGGACCAGATGCGACCACCCACCGACACCTTTTCGATTGGCACGAGGCCGGCATCCAGGGTCGCGTCATCAGCCTGTCCCGGTTCGCTCTGGTTGTTGCCCACCATCGGAGCCAGAAATTCCGCGAAGCCTGTGCTATCGACCGTCGAGAGCAGCGCGAAATCACCATCGACCAATTGCTGTGTCCATTTGAATCCATCCGGCGCGGTGAATTGCAGCGTGTACCACGCACTTGGCGTCAAGCCAGTAAATGCGTAATACCCATCACCGTTGGTCGTGGTCGATTCCGAGCTATTGGTGCTTTCCTCGGTAAGCACCACATGCACACCGGCCGCGCCAGGTTCACCCGGATCTTGCAGGCCATTGCCATTGGTGTCGTACCAGACGAAATCACCCACCGATACCGGTCCGTTTTCGACCAGACCGGCATCCATCGTTGGATCATCGACCTGACCCGGTTCGGTTGCGTTATTGCCAGTGACGGGACTGGTGAAATAGGCACTGCCATCGGAATCGACCGCGGAATCGTTGCCATTTCGACCGGTGACACGATTCGGCGTCCAGCCATATTGGGGCGGAGCAACGAATTGAAGGCGGTATTCGGTGTTTGGCTGCAAGTTCTGGAAGACGTAATTCCCATTGGCATCGGTTTGCGTTTCGCCGATCAGCGTCTCCGAATCGTCATAGAGTTGCACGGCAATATTCGGCGCGCCCGATTCACCAATATCCTGGATACCGTTTTTGTTGGTGTCGTACCACACCCGGTCACCGACCGAGACCGGAGTTACCGGCACCAATCCGGCGTCCAATGTCGGATCGTCCACCTGCCCCGGAACGCTGGAATTGCCTCCCGTCACCGGAGCGGTGAAATACGCATTTCCATCCCATTCGACCGCCGAGTCGATACCGGTATTGGCGGCTGCTCCCTCGGGTGTCCATGAATAACCGTCCGGGGTATCGAAATGCAGGCGATATCCCTGACCGGGGATGAGATCGGTAAAGGCGTAATAGCCGCCATTTTGACTTGTGGTCGTGCCAACCTGATTGTCAGTGGAATCGTACAGGGTAATGGTCGCGCCATCGAAACCCGGCTCGCCCAAATCCTGCAGGCCATTACCGTTTTGATCGACCCAAACAAAATCACCGACCGAAACGCGCACGGTACTCACCAAACCCGCATTCAGATACGGCTGGTCGGGGACGTCACTCTGGTTGTCGCCAGTGTCTAGCGTGGTGACAAAGATCTCGCCGTGTTCACTGATCTGTGAATCGCTTCCATCTCCGCCATTCGCATTCTGGATAGTCCAGATATACCCATCGGGAAGCACGAAATCGATCCGATATTCGGTATTCGCCTGCAGATCGGTAAACACATAGCGCCCATCTGCACCGGTTGTGGTTGGACTGCCCACCAGATAGTTATCGAGATACAAGCTGACGGCTACGTTGGGGGCATCTGGTTCATCCAGATCCTGGATGCCATTGCCATTGGTGTCGTACCAGACACGGCCACCAACCGATATCAGCGGGATCGGTATGAGCCCGGCGTCGAAGGTCGCATCATCGATATTGCCCGGGGTAGCGAGATTGCTGCCGCTGGCCGGGGTAACGATCCATACGGTCCCGTTCACATCGGGGACGGAATCGGAGCCATCTCCATTGTTCACGCTCGCGGTCGTGAACAGATATCCCGCGGGAGCGCTGAACACGATCTCGTATTGCGTCGAAGAATTCAGATTCGTGAATGCATAGAAACCATCGTCGTTCGTGGTCGTACTGGCCACGACACGCTTCGAATCCGAGATCGACACCGCGATCCCCGGGGCATTTGGTTCGCCCTCGTCCTGAATGCCATTTGCGTTGGTGTCGTACCACACGCGATCGCCCACGGAAACCGTATTTTTTCCGATCAGACCGGCATCGATCGTGGAATCGTCGGCGC
>JBIQLF010000135.1:0-4397 GCA_044464585.1 Thermomicrobia bacterium | reverse complement strand
ATCCTGGATTCCGTTGCGGTTTTGGTCCCACCACACGCGGTCGCCAATCGATACCTGGGTGATTTCGAGCAAACCGGCATCCAACGTGAGATCGTCAGTGCTGTTCGCAGCGCCCACATTGGAACCCTGCAATGGTGTTTGAAAAGAGACCTGGTTGTTCGAGAAGACACGCGAGTCGGTGCCGTTTCCGCCAGCCACCTCCGCTTGCGTCCATTTGTAGCCAGTGGGGAGTGTGAAGGTCAGGGTATACGCAAATCCAGGTTCGAGATTCGTGAACCAGTAATACCCATCCTGATTGGTGGTCGTCGTGCCAACCGCAGTTCCGCTGCTTGTCGACAGGGCTATGCCGACGTCCGGAGCACCCGCTTCTTCGGCATCCTGAATCCCGTTGCCGTTGGTGTCGTACCAGACCCGATCGCCAATCGAAACGAGTTGCACCAATCCGGCATCCAGTCTGGGATTATCCGCGATATCGACAGCTCCGCTTAGATTGTTGCCGCTTGCCGGTGCGTAAAACGACACTGTGCCAGCAGCATCGACCACCGAACCGTATCCAGCTCCACCATCCTGCCCCTTTTTGGTCCAATGTGTGCCCGTTGGTTTGTCGAAAACGATCGTGTAAAAGCCGCTCGGCACCAACCCGGTGAACCAGTAGTAGCCATTGGCATCGGTCGTAGTGGTTGCAACAACATTATCGTTTGCATCCTTTAATGTCGCCCTAATGTTCGCCGCACCCGATTCCCCAAAGTCCTGAAGACCATTCTGGTTTTGGTCATACCAAACCCGATCGCCCACCGATTCCAGCCCGCCATCTGGCATCAATCCAGCATCCCATCCCGGATCGTCCACCACGCCATTCGGACCGCCCTGATTGGTTCCAGACCCAGGAACAGTGCCGAGTATCACCCCCGTTTCGGGAACGAGCCTCGAATCGGTGCCATTTCCACCATTCACCCATCCCGGCGACCATGAGAACCCGGTCGGCTTCGATGGCTGGACCCCATACCAGGCGCCGGGGGTCAAATTGGTAAACCAGTAATAGCCATCGGTGTCGGTGACGGTCTGGTCGATCGCATGCGTCAAATCGTCGCCGTCGTAAAGCGCCACGGAGATCCCGGGCGCACCCAATTCCCCAGAATCCTGCACCCCATTCTTGTTCACGTCATACCAAATGCGATCGCCGACCGATACGAGCTCGACCGCCGCCACCACAGGAAGATCGGGAGTCTCGGTAACCGTTGGAGTTTCGGATGGAAGGGAGCAACCCTCGGTTGCATCGGCCGGGCACGACTCCTGATCGTCCGTGACCCCGTCGTCGCTGGCCGGCGGCAGCATGCACGTATCGGTTGGATCGTCCGGGCACGCGTCCTGATCGTCAGCGATCCCGTCGCTATCGAAATCGGGAGGCAGATTGCAGGCATCGGTCGCATCATCGGGACATTCGTCTTGATCGTCGGCGATGCCATCGCTGTCGCGATCGGGGGGAAGATTGCAGGTATTGGTTGCATCGTCGGGACATGCGTCCTGATCGTCGTAGATGCCATCGCCGTCGCGGTCGGCAATCTGAGCACTCGCATCCTCGTCGTCAGACGACGGAGCCTGGGCTGGCTGCGCCACCCCGGAGTTCCCATCGTTGCCCTGGCCGTCCTGCGCCAGCGCGATCGGCACGCGGCCGTCCTGACCGGTCAGAACGGGACCCGCCAGTGGAACGAGCAATGCCACCAGGACGACGAACAGGGGGATGGTTCGAGCGAAATGCAGAGCTGGCTTCTTCATGGTGCGCTCTCAGGTTTCTGGTCCGGGCGGTCGACGCCATATCCGGTCTCCGTCCTTCAGACAGAAGACCGGCGCGGACGATTCTCGCCGCGGGTTCTTCTGCGCCGGCATCCGGTTCGCCGGCGCATATCTCCCAGCGTAGCGACGGAGCGCCCTCGGCGCCTCATCAGAATTGATGAGAAGTTGGGTGGTGTTTTCGCAATCGGAGTCGTGCCGTTCGCCGGACCATTTGTCGATGGAAGCCGGAACCCGGCGCCCCCACTCATTCGGCGGTGGTAGTATGCCGAAACGGAACGGACGACCCGGCCGGCAGAAGGAGAACCATGAGGGCACTGGTCAAGTTACGGCCCGAACCCGGATTGTGGATGGAAGAGGTGCCGGCGCCCGGGATCGGCATCAACGATGTTCTGATCCGCGTGCTCCGCACGGGCATCTGCGGCACCGATCTGCATATCCACTCCTGGGATGCCTGGGCCGCCAAAACCATTCCAACCCCGATGACGATCGGGCATGAATTCGTGGGCGAGATCGTCGAGCTCGGTTCGAATGTGACCGACTTCGAACCGGGCGATATCGTCAGTGGCGAGGGACACCTCGTTTGCGGTCGCTGCCGCAACTGCATGGCCGGGCAGCGGCATCTGTGCAACCGCACGCAGGGCATCGGCGTCAACCGGCCCGGCGCCTTTGCCGATTACATTGCGCTACCGGTCACCAATATCTGGAAACACGCATCCGGCATCGATCTCGATGTGGCGGCCATCTTCGACCCATTTGGCAATGCGGTGCATACGGCGCTCACATTCCCGGTACTGGGCGAGGATGTGCTCATCACCGGCGCCGGCCCGATCGGGCTTATGGCGGCCGCCGTCGTCCGGCAAGCAAGCGCCCGCCATGTCGTGATCACCGATGTCAACGACTACCGGCTCCAGCTTGCCCGCCACATGGGCGTGAGCCGCGCGGTGGATGCCCGCTCCATCCGCCTCCGGGATGTGCAAACCGAGCTGGGAATGCGGGAAGGGTTCGATGTGGCGCTCGAAATGTCGGGCAATCCCACCGCATTCCGCGAGATGCTCGACAACATGGCGCATGGTGGCCGGATCGCGATGCTCGGGATCCCCTCGGAAGAGATTGCCATCGACTGGAACAAAGTCGTCTTCAATATGCTGACGATCAAGGGCATCTATGGTCGCCAGATGTACGAAACCTGGTACATGATGACGGCGCTCCTGCAATCCGGTCTCGATATCGCACCGGTCATCACCCACCGATTCGACGCGGCGGACTACGAACAGGCGTTTGCGGTCGCCGCCAGCGGCAACGCCGGAAAAGTGGTCATGCGGTGGAATGAACCAACGAGCAATCAATAACAGATCGATGAACCCCTGAAAGAGAGGAATGGAATCATGGCAGCCGAGTCGCTGTTGACGCACCTGCGGACCGAGCTCGAATCGATCCGCGAAGCCGGTATGTACAAGGTCGAAGATGTCATCGCCTCCCCGCAGGGAGCGGTCATCACCACCGAGCGCGGGCAGATGGTCAATTTCTGCGCCAATAACTATCTCGGTCTGGCCAACGATCCCGCCATCGTCGAATCCGCCAGCGCCGGACTCCAGTCCCGCGGGTTCGGCATGGCATCGGTGCGGTTCATCTGCGGCACGCAGGATCTCCACAAGGAGCTCGAACAGCGCATCTCCCGGTTCTTGGGAACCGATGACACGATCCTCTACAACTCGTGCTTCGATGCCAATGGCGGTCTCTTCGAAACGATCCTGGGACCGGAGGATGTGATCATCAGTGACGCGCTCAATCATGCGTCGATCATCGACGGCGTCCGCCTCGCCAAAGCCCAGCGCAAGGTCTACCAGCATGTCGATATGGCCGATCTCGAAGCGCGGCTCCAGGAATCGAAGGACCAGCGATTTCGGCTGATCGTCACCGATGGCGCGTTCAGCATGCACGGCGATCTTGCCCCCCTCGACCGGATTTGCGATCTGGCGGATCGGTACGATGCGGTCGTGGTGGTCGACGATTCCCACGCCACCGGGTTCATGGGCGAGAACGGCCGGGGCACCCCCGAGTATTTCGGAGTCGCCGATCGCGTCGATGTCGTCACCAGCACGCTGGGCAAAGCCCTCGGCGGCGCGGCCGGGGGCTTCACCAGCGGCCGCCGGGAAATCGTCGAAATGCTGCGCCAGCGCTCGCGCCCCTATCTCTTCTCGAACGCGTTGCCGCCTTCGATTGCCGCGGCCACTCTGACCGCGCTCGACATCGTCGAACAACGGCCCGAGCTGCGCCATCGATTGATGGAAAACACGGCCTACTTCCGGGAACAGATTCAGGCGCGCGGTTTCACGATCTTGCAGAGTGTTCATCCGATCGTTCCGATCGTGCTCGGCGACGAACGGCGCACCGTCGAGATGGCCCGCCAGATGAACGAACGGGGCTTTTTCGTGGTCGGGTTCAGCTACCCGGTGGTGCCCAAGGGGCAAGCGCGCGTCCGCGTCCAGATTTCCGCGGCTCACACCCCCGAGCAGATCGACGCCGTGCTCGACGCCTTCGCCGAGGTCGGTCGGTCGCTGGGGGCGATCTAGCGCGTCTGGCAAGAGGCAAAGGGCAAAAGG
>JBIQLF010000134.1:2502-7749 GCA_044464585.1 Thermomicrobia bacterium | reverse complement strand
TGGGCTATGGATACTTGGGGCGGCCAAAACGACGGGTTTGCCCGGTACCGAGATCATCTGCGCTACCCAAGGCTGAAGCCATGGGCTACGACTCCTGGAAATGCAGGACGGCGCTCGTCTGGAAGATCGAACCGATGAAGCAGGTTCTTGTGATCTGACATTGCCTCGAACGATAGTCAGCCGTTCGTCGCACCAAAGGATCGCCTGCCTAATAAAACCCGCGAGCCCACCGGGCATCTGAACCCACGGCTGAAGCCGTGGTCCCCGTGCAGCAGACACGACCAAACGATCAACGATCATTTGCCGTCCACCCATTCTGGCTGCCGGCCGGCTGCCATCTGCCGCGCGCCATCGCCCGGCTGCTGATTGCTGCCTGCTGACTCCTGATCGCTTCCTCCATCCTCCCGGTCCAGCAGGACGCCAATTCCCGGTTCCGGCGGGACTTCTTGCTCCTCTTGTTGCACCAATCGTTCCTCGAAATCAGAAAGGTGCTCGATATCGACCGAGCGGTGCGCGACATAGACCCGATAGATCAGGCTGATCAACAATGCCGACACCCCGAAGCTGATGACGATCGCCGTCAACACCATCGCCTGCACCAGCGGATCGCTGACCGCCTGGCCGGGAACCATCGGATAGATCGGTTCGTTGCCGCGGGAAAGCCCCGAAACCATGATGAAGAGATTGACCGAATGGGTGATCAACATCGTGCCGCCGACGACCTTGATGAAATCGCGCTGCAGCAGCAGATACGAACCCGCCCCGAAAAGCACTCCAACCGCAAGTGACACGATCAGGTTCATGACCGCTCTCTCCGGGTGGCATGCGCCAGCAGGTCGAATATCCCGATGCAGACGCCCATCACCAGCAGGAAGACCCCGATATCGAAGAGGAAGGGCGTGGTCAGCTCCAGCGAACCGAGATGGACGGCCTCGTGATTCGGTTTCGGATAGTGGGTCATGATCGGCTGGCCGCGCAGCACGGGAACGAAGGCCACCGCCAGCGCCAGCAACAACCCGGAGATCGCGATCTGGCGGGCATAGCGCACCGGCCGCAGCTTTGCCGCAATGGCGGTGCCATAGGCGACATATTGCAGGATCACCGCCAGCGCGGCAATCACCCCGGCGCTGAATCCGTCGCCCGAATCGGAATAGCCCTTGATCAGAATGGCGAACGCCACCATCCAGCTTGGCAGCAACAACAATCGCGCGGCCTGGCGGGCCATCCCATTGTTCATCGCAAGCGCCTCCGCCGGATGAACGTCGCGATCCCCAGGAAGGCGATACCGATCACCGTAATCTCGCCCATGGTGTCGAGCCCGCGGAAGTCGGCCAGAATGACGGTCACCACCGCATCGCCATGCGCGGCTGGGGTGAGATCGACATACGCGCCGAAGATGCTATCGACCGGCGCCGGTCGGGAAAGCACCGCCCACGCCACCAGAAAAGCGAGCAGCCCACCGAACGCTGCCAGCACCCAATCGCGCATGCGCCGGTGCTCGGCAATCTCGACCGGGTCGTCGGAGGGCACCACCTCGGCATGTTCCACATTGCGCGGGATCAAGCCGAGAAAAGCGAAAAAGAGCACGCCGATCAGGGTCTCCACCAGCACGGAAACCAGCGCCACATCGGGCGCGCGCAACAAGGCGAAGACGACCGACAAGCCGAACCCGACCCCGGACAATGCCAGCGCCATCGAAAAATGATCGCGCGGGATCGCGGAAGCGATCCCCGCAACCGAAACAACGGCGACCATCATGATCAATGGCCAATCCTGACCGGTCACCGGTTCGAACCGGAACGCGTTGTCCGCATTGGTGAAGATGAGCGCCAGCACGACCATGAGCGCCGCCGGAGCCAAGACGGTGGCGACGCGGCTGCGAAGATCGCGCACCTCGAACCAGTGGATACGATCGGAGATTTGGTTCAATTCCAGGATCCCGGCGCGGTAGAGTCGTTCCGGTCCGATCCGTTGGCCCAGCCGGGACGCCAGCTCGACGGTGGAAAACCAGATACGCCGGCTGAGGAAGAGCCCCAGGCCGGACCCGATCGCGCAGAGCGCCATGATGTTCTCGGTCGTCCGGGCCAGATGGTAGGCCGGATGCAGCGCATCGTCGGTGAGCAGCGCTGCCCGTCCCGCGTTCGATGCCACCGCGGCGAAGGGCGCCGGCCAGAATCCTCCGACCAGGGAAATGATGCCGAGCACGAGGGTCGGAACGATCAGCAACGCGGCGACCGGTTTCGTTTCCCCGGCCGGCCTTCCCCCGAAGATACTCCACCAGAATCGGGTGAGATAGGAGAAGGTCATTGCCGCGGAGACCACCGCCAGCACCTGCATTGCCCGCCCGTGATGTGCGGCCGCTTCGAAGAAATATTCGTCCTTGAAAAAGCCCATGGTGAGCGGGATCGCCGCCAGCGACGCCGCCGCCAGACCGCTGCCGATTGCCAGCATTGGCATCGACCGCCGCAACCCACCGGTTTGGGAGAGCTCGCGTGCGCCGGTCGCTTCGGTCACAGCTCCGGCCGTCAGGAAGAGCGCGCTCTTGGCCAGTCCATGCGCGATTACCGCGAACATCGCGCCGAATGTCCCGGCTTTTCCCCCGAGACCGAACATCGTTACGATATATCCGTATTGCGCGATGGTGGAATAGGCCAGCAGCTGTTTCATATTGTCGCGAGTCAATGCCAGCAGCCCACCGGCGAGCATGGACGCGACCCCGATGACGAGCAGCGCATCGAGCATCCAGGCGCGCAGCATCACCAGCGGATAGAAGCGCCCGATCAGGAAAACACCGGCGGCCACCATCGCCGCCGAATGCAGATAGGCCGAGACCGGGGTCGGCGCGGCCATGGCCCGCGGCAACCAGAAGTGGAGGGGAACCTGCGCGCTCTTTGCCAGCGCGGCAACGAGAATCAATGCCATGGCGGCATCGAACTCGCGATTCGGAACGATGGTGTCGATCAGCACCGGCAACTGAAACGAGCCGAACTCGGCGTCCAGCATCAAGGCGCCGACCAGGAATCCAACCGCGCTGATGCCGGTGATGATCAGCGCCATGAACGCGGAAACCCTGGAATCGCGTTTTTGGGAATCGAATCCGATCAGGTAATAGGAAGCGATCGCGGTCACATCCCAAAAAACGAAGATCAGCATCGTGTCCTGCGCCATGACCAGCCCGGTCATGGCGCCCATGAACAGCAGGAGAAACGAGAAGAACCGGACCTGATCGGCTTCGGGGCGATGCTCATGGTGGAGATGCAGCGGGATGTATTCGCTGGAATAGAGCACGACCGCCAGGCCGACCCCAGTTGCCAGCAATGCGAACAGCACCGCGATTCCATCGGCCTCGAACGCGAGCCGCAATCCCCAGGCCGGTGCCCACGCTCGATCGAGGGGCGGACCGGGCCGGACGGCGTTGTAGAGCGCGGCTCCGAAGGCGATTGCGCTGGTAACGACCGCGACGGGGCGGGTGAGCGAGGGGCGTGCCGTTCCGAACGCCGCCGTGAACGGTGCGGCGAAAAGGGCGGAGAGCAGCAGAACGAGCGTCGCGTTCATCTACTCATGAACTGGACGGTACGCGCGGATCAAACGGCGGTGCTCCATCCGTTGAGTCGAACAGTGCCACGATCGAACCCGTGAGCCGCGCGTGGGCGACAGGGCTGGGTTCCGGTCTCTGGCATCGAAATTGCGCAATTGGGACGGTGTCCCGGCGACACACCGTATTCTATCCCGGAACGGAGCTTCTCCCAGAGGCGCCTCGTTTCGAATCACCGTCTGCGATACAGGATGCATCGAGTTCATGAACGATTCCATTGCCGCGCCCGGTTGCGCCGAAGAGCATCACCATCACTCCGCCTCGTATGAAATGGACAAGGCCAAAATCCTGGCCCGGTTGAAACGGCTCGAAGGCCAGGTGCGCGGCGTGCACAAAATGGTGGAAGAGGACAAATACTGCGTCGATGTGCTGACGCAGATTTCGGCCATCGTTGCCGGGTTGCGTGCGACCGGGTTGCTGGTGCTGGAGGATCATATCCGCGGCTGCGTCATTGGCGGGGATCCGGCCGATCAGGAAGCCATGCTCGATGAGTTGATGAGCGCGATCGAACGGTTCAACCGCAGCGTGGGGTGAGGAGGAGCTTGGGACTTGGGACTTGGGACTTGGGACTTGGGACTTGGGACTTGGGACTTGGAGATGATCGCGGTCGATATCTTCGGGGCTCCTCATACGATTCGATATGCCGTGCTCATAAGCCGGTTCCTGGCCCATGGTGAGGTGAAATGACCCGGACCATCAATAGCCAAGACTTCGATGTCCAATCGTTTCCAGCCGGTGAGGTGAGCAGAACGTACCTGCGGTTCTTCGATCTGGCGCAATGGGGTCCCGTCGAGGTTCCCGTCGTCGTTGCCCGGGGACGTGCGCCGGGGCCGCTGCTCTTAGCGGTGGCAGGCGTACATGGAAACGAATATGAGGGAATGGAAGCGACCCGTCAGGTCATTTCGGATCTCGACCCCGCGACCATGCATGGGACCTTCGCGGCCGTTCTCACCGCCAATCCCTTTGCCTACGCCAGCCGCACGCGGGAATCTCCGCCGACTATCGACGGACTCAATCTCGCTCGTGTGTTTCCCGGCGACCCTCGTGGGACGCCGACCCAGCAACTGGCGGCGGCGCTGTTGACGTGGATCGAATGCATCGTGGGACCGGACGATCTCTTGCTCGATCTGCATTCCGGCACCGCCGAGGTGGCGTTTGCCACCATGGTGGGATATCGATCCGGAAACAGCCTGGGACGAGCCCGTTCGGAAGAGGCCGCTCGCCACATGGGGTTGCCCCTGCTCTGGGAGATACCCGATTCCCCAGGACCCCTGAACGCGGAAACGGCAAGACGCGGAATTCCCACGATCGGCACGGAAACCACGGGGCGCGCCGGTTGTCGTTCGGAGGATGTGGCCAGCTACCGGCGAGGTCTGCACAATCTGCTCGGTTGGATGGGAATCTGCCCCTCGTGGCCGGCGCCCTTACGAGACGATCGTATCGCGCAATCGACGATCGACCTGACTGCGCCGGCGACCGGTTTCCTGCGCGCCGAGGTGGGATTGCTGGCAACGGTTGCTCAGGGCGATCGACTGGGGGTGCTCATCGATCCGTTTGGAACTCCCCTTACCGAGATTCGAAGTCCGGTCTCTGGAACCATCTGGGCGGTCCGAGAAACACCGTATGTCGATACCGGGGATCTGATCTTCATG
>JBIQLF010000134.1:0-2402 GCA_044464585.1 Thermomicrobia bacterium | reverse complement strand
ATGTCGCGCACACCATCTCCGGCCAGGTTGAGTCCGAGCACCAGCAGGAAGATCGCCAGGCCGGGAAAGACCGTCAACCAGACCGCGTCTCGTAAATATCGCCGGCCGGCCGCCAGGTCGGCGCCCCAGGACGCGGTCGGCGGTTGCGCACCCAGACCGAGAAAGCTGAGCGCTGTCTCATTGAGAATCGCGAACGCGAATCCAAGCGATACCAATACGACCAGCGGGCCCAGACAGTTCGGCAGAATGTTGCGGAAGACGATACGCAGACCTGGCGAACCGATCGAGTACGCTGCCAGCACATAGTCGTTGCCCTTTTCGGCAATCATGGCCGAGCGACTCACACGCGCAAACTCCGGGATTGCCACCAGCCCGATTGCAATGATGGCTCCGCGCAATCCGACTCCAGTGATCGCCAGAATTGCGATTGCCAGCAGGATGACCGGAAAGGCGAACATCGCATCCAGCACGCGGCTGACGGCCAGATCCACTTTGCCACCCCGATAGCCGGCCAGAAGTCCAAGGGGAATGCCGATTGCAGTGGCAATACTCACCGAAACGAGCGAGATCGTAAAACTCACTCTCGTGCCATAGATCACCCGGCTGAAGATGTCGCGCCCCTTGTCATCGGTGCCGAATGGATGCGCGGCGCTCGGTTTTTGCAGCAATGCCTGGTAATTGGGTTTATCGGGATCGAAGGGTGCTATCTGGGACGCGAACACAGCAGCCAGGACGAATACCCCGATGATGACCATACCGGCGGTAAAGGTCTTCCAGGTTCCGGCCGACCGCAGCAACGCGGCCGGATGCCACCACTTCCGGCGCGTTGCCAGACGTTGGGGGACGATCGGCATGTCGGAGGCGGAACTGCTCACCAGGAGCCTCCCGCTGTGCGGATTCGCGGATCGAGGAGGGCGCAGGCAATATCGACCAGCAAATTGATCGCCACGACCGAGATGGCAACGACCAGCGTCACGCCCTGGATAACCGGGAAATCGCGGTTGCCGATGGCGCTCACCGCCAGATCGCCGATTCCCGGCAGGGCAAACACGTTTTCGACAACGACCGCCCCACCGATCAGATAGCCGAACTGGATGCCGAGCACGGTAATGAACGGAATGAGCGAGTTCCGCAAGATGTGATGCCAGAGGATTTTCTGACCCGAGAGCCCTTTGGCGCGGGCTACTTGCACATAGTCCTGCGAAAGCGTCTGCAACACACTCGATCGTAGATAGCGTGTCAGCGGCCCGGACAAGAAGACCCCGAGCGTGAGCGCAGGCAGAATCATGGTTCGCAGGCTCATACCCAGATCATCGAATGGGCTGATATAGCCTTGCAGCGGCACCCAGCGCAGCCGCACCCCGAAGACATAGAGCAACATCATTGCCAGCCAGAAGCCCGGCAATGAGACCCCGGCAAAAGCCCAGGTGGTGGAGACAAAATCGATCCAGCTATTGCGCCGCAATGCGGAGACAGTTCCGAGTGGAATCGAAATCAGCACCGCGATCAGCATGGACAGCAACGTGAGATAGAGGGTGATCGGCAACGAATGACCGATCAGTTTCCAGACCGGTTGCCGGCTGAGAATCGAGCGCCCCAAATCGCCCTGCAGCAGATCGCGCACCCAATAGAAATAACGCACGATCACTGGCTGATCGAGTCCCAGCCGGTGGCGCACCGCGTCCAGGGCATCGGGAGAGGCGCCCTGTCCGAGCACGACCATCGCTGGATCGCCCGGAATGAGATAGGTCACCATGAATACGATCGCGCTGATGATGATCAGCACCGGTATGCCAAGGATCAGCCGGCGAACGATGAATCCGAGCATAGTCTCAGGCTAGCGCGTGGCGCGTGACGTCCCCTCTTGATTCTCCGATCGTTTTCGACCGCCATCATGTGGGTTCATCCGGAAATCGGGAGAGCCAGAAGGATCTTCTGGCTCTCCCCAAGCTGCAACCGGTTATCGATTCAACCAGACGGTGCGGAAATCCTGGAAGCCGAGCGGGTCCGTGTAGAACCCTTCGACATCCTTCGAAACGGCATGATAGTAGAGGAACTCTCCGACGATGACGCCGTACCCGAACTCGTTCCACCGCTGCTGGAACTGATCGTAGAACTGTTTGCGCTCGTCTTGCTCCAGGGTGGTGCCGCCCTTTTCGATCAGGTCGGTCATCTCCGGATCCTCGTACCGCATGATGTTCTGCGGTCCCGGGGGATAGAAGAAGGCATAGGACAGGGTGTAGGCCGGATCCATCGCTCGCTGGAAGTGATAGTCCCAGGACATATCGTAATCATCGGTCTTCACGATCCGGTCGACCCAAGTGGCGACCTCGAGCTCCTCGACCTTCACGTCCACACCCAATTCGGCCATGGCCGCCTGGAACATTTCCGATCCCTGCTTC
>JBIQLF010000133.1:0-7916 GCA_044464585.1 Thermomicrobia bacterium | reverse complement strand
GGATGACGGGGGTGGCGAACGGGCACGTCGTGTACGAACCGCGCTACTCGTACGCGAAGGGAGCATAGATATTGTCATTGCGGCTCGGAAATACACCAGAGATATGCTGGTGGATGAGCTCGTTCTTATTCATGAGTAGGTGGGCTGGGTAGAGATTGGCAAGGTCGCGGTGCAGGGACTGCACAGCCATCGCGCGGACGGCTGCTTTGGTTCGCTGATTCTTGCGCCAGTCGAGAACACGCTTCTTGTCGTTGAGCATCGACTTGATCGATTCGCCGGTCAGGCGGTTTCATTTCACGATCCGGAGGATCGTTGCTGGTGGTACGATCGCATCGACATTGATCGCCGGACTGCCAATGGAAACGCCCGCTCCGAATCCGATCTCTCCCGCTGGAACTTCGACTGCATCGCATCCCCATGCGGTGACGAATCCCCTGCCGCATACATTGACCTCATTGGTCGCCCGAACCGTCGAGATCGAAGCAATCGCTCGGTCATTGCGCGATCCCACGATCCGGATGCTGACCCTCACCGGACCCGGCGGTGTCGGCAAGACCCGACTTGCCATTGCGGTGGCGGAACAGGTCGCCGATGCATTCCAGGATGGTATCGTCTACGTCGATCTGGCCCCGGTTCGTGACCCCTCGCTCGTTCTGCGCACCATTGCGGCTCGATTCTCGTTGCGCGAATTAGGTAGCGGCATTCTTCCGGATCGTCTCGTTTCGGCCATAGCGGAACGGCATTTGCTTCTCGTCATCGACAACTTCGAGCAGGTCGTCATAGCCGCCCGCGACATCCAGATGCTCCTGGAGCTCTGTCCGGCATTGGTCCTGCTCGTAACGAGCCGTATTCGATTGCGCATTTCCGGCGAGCATGAATTTCCGGTTGCTCCGCTCCCGCTCTCGGAATCATCCGATCCGTCGCAAAGCGGGGCGGTCCAACTCTTCATCGAACGTGCCCGTACAGTGTCGCCGGGATACTCACCTTCGCCCGATACCGTCCCGGTCCTCGTCGAGATCGTACGGCGAGTCGATGGCCTGCCACTCGCGATCGAGCTGGCGGCGGCCCGAATCAAAACGCTACCACCGGCGGCCCTGCTCGATCGAATGGAGCGACGGCTCCCCCTGCTCAGTGGCGGCTGGCGCGATCTGCCACTACGTCAGCAAACGATGCGCGACACCATCGGTTGGAGCTACGATCTGCTGGATACTCCAGAGCAGGCGCTCTTTCGACGGCTTGGGATTTTTGTCGGTGGCTTCACGCTCGATGCGGTGGAAGCAATCTCGAAAGACATGGATCCAACGCTCGATGTCATCGACGGTATTACCGCCTTGATCGAGCACAGTCTCCTGCAGCACGTATCCGAATCCGATGGCCATCCGCGCTACAAGATGCTAGAGACGGTCAGCGAGTATGCTCGCGACCGCCTCGACGCTGCCCAGGAAACCGATACGGTCTGCCGGCACCATGCGGAGTTCTACCTGGCCTTGGCCGAAGCGGGTGAAACTGGAATCGTCGGGCCGCACCAGACCGATTGGCTTTATCGGCTCGACCACGAAAAAGACAATATCCGCACCGCCCTGCATTGGGCTCTCCAACACGAAGAGATCGACACGGCCACACGACTCACCGCGGCACTTTGGCTCTTCTGGAGGCGTCGGGGTTATCTCAGCGAGGGACGTACGCAGATCGATCAGATTCTCGCACTGCCGCCTGGATCCGGTTCCGTCGCAGCCAGGTGCAGCGTCCGCACCGGAGCAGGCGTGCTTGCCATGTATCAAGGCGACTACGAACTGGCGATCCAGCATTGCCATATCGCATTGGATGAGTGGCGTGAGCGCGGCGATCAGAAGTGGATCGGCCGAACGCTCCTCTGCTTGGCAAGCATCGCCCGCTATCGGGACGACTATGCCAGTGCGCGCACCTTCGGAGAAGAAAGCCTCACCGCTTTCCGTGCGATCGACGATCGTTGGGGGATCGGTCGGGTCATGAACCATCTCGGCATGATCGCCTGGGTCCAGGGCCGCCGGGCAGAAGGCACTGCCTATCTCGACGACGCACTGAAGTACCTACGACAGGTAGAGGACACAGCCGGAATCTTCGAAGTCCTGCTCGAAATGGGGAAAGGCGCTTGTGATGAGGGCAACCTCGACCGGGCGACGACGCTCTTCGAGGAGAGCTTGGTCCTATCCGAATCAATGGGAGACCACACGGGGCGAGGTGCGGTGCTGACCGAGCTCGCAGTGGTTGCCCAACACTCGGGAGACTACGATCGCGCCACGATTCTTCTCCAGCAAGCCAAGGCGTTGGCCCAGCAGGATGGAGACCGCCGCCAACTCGCCTATCTCGCCGCACACCTCGGCGATACCGCGGTTGCCCGGGGCGAAATCGGACCGGCGACCGGGTACTACGCCGAAGCCCTCACCCATTTTTTACCCATGGGAAACCGGGTCGGCATCGCCCAGACGATCGGGGCAATTGCGCAATGCGCCGCCCTGCGAGGGCAGACTATCCCGGCAATCCGGCTCCTGGGAAGCACTTCGGCGCTCTTCCACGCAATCGGCGCCACCCCTCCACCCAACCACGATCCCGCAACCGCTGCGGCGACCCTTCGACCGAAGCTCTCTCCGGCCGTGTTTGCTCGTGTCTGGCAGGAAGGAGCGGCCCTGCTCCCCGCTGACTCCGCAACGGAAGCACTTGCGATGGCCGCCGAGCTCGCTGCGGAGCCCTCGATCCAGGATTCGCCAGCACCCGCCCCCGATTCACCAGCGCTGCAATTCGGACTGACTCCGCGCGAGATCGAGGTGCTGGCGCTCCTGCAGGACGGTCTCAGCGATCGCGAGATCGCTGACATCCTCTCCATCAGTGAGCGAACGGCCGGCAACCATGTCCAACATGCGATGCAAAAGATCGGCGTTCCGTCCCGGACCGCTGCCGCAATCTTCGCCCTTCGCCACGGGCTCATCTAGCGCACAACCCGAGGGCATCGCTCGTGCCAGTTGGTCTGTCGCATCGCCAGAGATCATGACGCGACGCGGATTCCCCCAACTCGATTGGTAACTGTTCGGGAATTGCACGCGCACACTCCCCCTACCTGAGGAGTTTTCCTCACTCTCCGCTTTCGGCTCATTCGTCGAAAACGAGGAGTCCTCCCGATGTGCCGGCCGGGCCTCTGGGCACATGATCGAACCATGACCCGGGTACTGGCTCGGGAAGACAACGACTTCGAGAGAAAGGAGCACTCCATGAGTTCAAGGTCCCCATCTTCGCTGGCGGAAACACGTCTGTCACGACGATCTGCCGCTCGTCTCCTCGGTGGCACAGGAGCAGCCGCCCTGGCCGTCCACCGAATCCATCGCCATTCCGCCTTGGCCAACGTTGCCGCCGAACCATTCGTGCCATCAACTTACGAGGGAACCATCACCATGTCGCAAGCTGCCCCCACCAACGATCTGACGGTTGTGCTCGTGCACGGCGCCTTCGCCGATTCGTCCGGTTGGAATGCGGTCATCGAGCTTCTCCAAGAAGCCGGGGTCACCGTTGCCACCGTCCCGAACGAGCTCCGGGGTGTCGCCAACGACTCAGCCTATGTCGCCAGCGCGTTGAATCAGATGCCCGGGCCGGTGCTGCTCGTCGGTCATTCCTACGGTGGCGTTGTGATCTCCAATGCCGGCAGCATGGCCTCGAATGTGGTGGGGCTCGTCTATGTGGCCGGTTTCGCGACCGATGAAGGCGAAACCCTTGGCAGTCTCGAAACCGATTCCAAGGACAGTGTCCTCGTATCGGCCCTCATCCCACGCCAATATCCGACCGGCGCCGGCTCGGACGGAACCGCCACCGAGTTTCTGATCGATCCCGCCCGCGTGCAGGAAGCCTTTGCGGCCGATCTCTCCTGGGGCGAAACCGCGGTCATTGCCGCCACGCAGCGTCCGATCTCCGAATTCTGCTTTTCAGAACCGACCCAGTCTCCGGCCTGGAAATCGCTCCCGACCTGGTCGATCGTCCCGACCGGTGACAAGGCCGCTGGCACCGATGTCCTCCAGTTCACCGCAGAACGCGCTGGTGCAACCACGGTCGAGCTCGACGGCTCACACGTCATCATGATCTCCCAGCCCAAAGCCGTCACCGACGTCATCCTCAGCGCGATTGCCTCGGTTTCCTAGGCATCTACCCCGCTGTTCAACCGCGAGTCGCCGTTTCTGAAACCCACGAAAGGATCACCTCATGAAAATCGTCATCATCGGCGGAACTGGTCTCATTGGTTCGAAAGTTGTCGCAAACCTACGCAATCTCGGTCACGACGCCGTACCCGCGTCGCCTCGTCTCGGTATCGATACACTCACCGGCAAAGGACTGCCCGAAGCACTCGCGGGCGCCTCGGTTGTCGTCGATGTCTCGAACTCGCCTTCGTTCGAGGAACGCGCGGTGATGAACTTCTTCGTCACGTCGACACGCAACCAGCTTGCCGCCGAAGCGGATGCCGGGGTCGGTCACCATGTCGCCCTCTCGATCGTCGGTATTGATCGGTCACCCGATAACGACTACTTCAAAGCGAAGATCGCCCAGGAAGACCTGATCCAGGCTGGCTCGATTCCATACACCATCGTCCGCTCGACCCAGTTCATGGAGTTCATCGACGGTATTGCCGATTCTGCAACCTCCGGCGACGAAGTGCACATGGCCCCGGTTGCATTTCAACCGATCGCCGCCGAAGATGTCGCCCGTGCCGTGACCGATGCGGCGGTCAGCCCGCCCGCCAATGGCCGAGTGGAGATCGCCGGTCCCGACCGACTCCGTTTCGACGAGGTCATCGGCCGCAAGCTGGCATTGCGCAACGACCCCCGGGTGGTCGTTTCCGACCCGAGCGCCATCTATTTCGGCGCGGTTCCGAGCGAAGATTCGCTCGTTCCGCTCAACGGCGCCCGCCTCGGCCAGATCCATTACGAAGACTGGCTCAAGCTCCCCACCACCCGGTAACCCCCATTTCCCCGCCGTCCGCGGGGAAACGCGGACGGCGCCCCTTCTCTCCGTCATTCCGAGCGAAGTCGAGGAACCTCCTCGCCGCAGCGAGTGTCACCAGAAAACATTGCTCCCAATCAAACACCAACGCCACCAAGGAGTCCAACATGTCCACCACAACCACCCGCCCCCTTCCCTATCCACCGGTCGTCCTCGAACCGTCCGCCCAGGCCTTCGTCGACACCCTCACCGATAACCCCGGACCGCCCCTCTACACACTGACGCCCGACGAAGCCCGCGCCGTGCTCGACAACATCCAGGCCGGGTCAATCTGGATGCCGGACGCGGAAGTGGAGCAGCACACCATTCCAGGTGGCCCCACCGATACCATTTCGATCATGCTGGTCCGGCCAACCGACCACAACGGAAAGCTCCCGGTCGTCGTGTACACCCACGGCGGCGGCTGGGTGCTCGGAAATTTCGGCACACACGAACGATTGGTACGAGACCTGGCTCACCAGACGAAATGCGCCATTGTATTCATCGAGTATCCACGCTCTCCGGAAGCGCAGTACCCCGTCGCCATCGAACAGATCTACGCGACCATCGATTGGGTTGCCCAACACGGCGCCGAGCTCGGGCTCGATCAGAAACGGATCGCAGTTGCGGGAGACAGTGTCGGTGGCAATATGACCACTGCGGCCACCTTACTGGCCAAGGAGCGCGGTGGACCTGAGATTCGATTCCAGGCGCTCCTCTATCCCGTCACCGACGCGTCATTCGAAACTGTTTCGTACCGCGCATTCGCCGAAGGCCCCTGGCTGACGCGCCAATCGATGCAATGGTTCTGGAATGCCTATCTGCCCGATGTCGCTCAACGCTCGATACCGACCGCTTCACCTCTTCGCGCAACCCTGAGTCAGCTCAGTGGATTACCACCCGCGCTCGTCATCACCGACGAAGCCGACGTTTTGCGTGACGAGGGCGAAGCCTACGCCCGCAAACTGCGCCAAGCCGGTGTCGACGTTACCGCCGTCCGCTACGAAGGCGTCTTCCACGATTTCATGATGCTGAACGCCTTGGCGTCCACCAACGCTACTCGCTCCGCCATTGCCCAAACCGCTCATGCCCTCCGGTCCGCTCTCGGTGCCTGACCTCCATTCCTGTGCTTCCTCTTCCTCGCTAAGCGGTGCCGTGGCCTCCTTGCCGCGGGACTGGCTTAGCGAGGAAGAGACCGATCGGTTCCTCGACTGAGTATCGGTGAGAAACCGGCGCTAATCCGTTCTTGCCAATCAGTAAGAAAGAGAGCACTATCGATGGACACGAAGACATCGTCTATCCACGGTCTGGTCTCGCCTTACCTTCACATGGCCGAGCCCGATCCGTGCCTGCACGTTTAGGGTCGGGGACCCGTTGCCCTTCATAGCCATGCCATTCACCGTTGAATCTCAAAGAGAACAGTAGTCCTGCAATCAAATCGAGCGGCGCCTATGCGGAAGCGGGTAGGCCCGAACAGTGCGTCAACGCTTCGTCCGGCTGGTAACCGGTCATCCGAACTCGGTGCTGACGAAGGAGTTAGGATCTTCGTTCCGAGCTCCCAGATCCTCGCTTCCCGTCATCCCACCGCCTAATCGATCAACCCATCTAATCGATTTCCTCTTTCCCATTTCCTAATTCCGCAATCGTCTCGGGGCTCAGGACTCAGGACGTCGAACCCCCGTCATTCCCGTTTCCCGCTATCATCCCCACACATCGCGCGGAATTCCAAAATCCGCATTCGCACGTCAACGGAAGCAGGACATGGCTGACGAGAAATTTCTGATTACCGGCGCCTTTGGCTGCATCGGCGCCTGGGCGGTCAAGCGGCTGGTCGAAGAGGGCACCCCTGTCTATACCTACGACCTGCCGGGCAATCCGCACCGGTTGAAGCTGGTGATGGACGAAGCCCAGTTCGATGATGTCAATATCATCGAAGGCGATATCACCGACGCCGAAGCCTTCGAAGCCGCCGTGGTCGACAATGGCATCACCAACATCATCCATCTGGCCGCCTTGCAGGTTCCGATGGTGCGCGCCAATCCGATCCTGGGAATGCGGGTCAATGTGGTCGGCAGCACGGTCGTGTTCGAAACCGCCAAGCAGCATATGGACCAGGTGAAGAGCGTGGCCTATGCCAGCTCGATCGCGGTCTATGGCCCGGTCGATCGCTATCCCGCCGGACCGATCGCCCACGATGCCCCGATGATGCCGGCTACCCTCTATGGCGTTTCCAAGCAAGCCGACGAATGGGCCGCCAAGGTCTATTGGCAGGATTACAAGCTGAAGACCATCGGGCTGCGGCCGTTCTTCGTCTATGGTCCCGGGCGGGATCAGGGGGTCAGCTCCATGCCGACCAAGGCCATGCTGGCCGCGGCGGTGGAACGACCGTTCACTATCAATTTCGGCGGCAGCGCTCTCTACCAGCATGCGGACGATGTGGCCGCGTCGTTCATCGCGGCCGCCCGGGCCGATGTGGAAGGCGCGCCCTGTTTCAATCTGGGCGGCACGACCGCATCCATCCCGGACGTCATCGCGGCTATCGAAACCGCCGTTCCCTCCATGAAGGGGAAGATCACTTTCGATGATGTCGCCATGCCCTTCCCCGAGGATATGGACGATACCGAGGTCAACAAGGCACTCGGCCAGCTGAGCTGGCGACCCTTCGCCGAGGGAGTCGCCTCGACCATCGCCGATTTCCGCGCCGCCATCGCCGATGACCGTCTCGACATCGAGCGGGCGATCGGGTAGCGCACCCCTCCCACACACCGAGGCCGGACTCAGAATTGAGTCCGGCCTCGGTGTGTCTGACTGTCTTCCCCGTGGATTTCGATGGCGAACAGCGCCGTTCAGGGCAACACGGGCGAACCGGGCTATCGTGATTCCACGGTTCGATGGTGCGCGTGCGCATTCCATCTCAT
>JBIQLF010000132.1:0-7953 GCA_044464585.1 Thermomicrobia bacterium | reverse complement strand
CCGGCCCCGTCCTTGTGGGATACTGATCAGTCGCCCGACTCGCTGGAAGCCGTGCGATAGACCTCGATCAGGATCACCGTGACCGCAGCACTCCAACGCATCCCAACCCCCGACGAGCTCGAATTGGTTCGTCTCCAGGCCGAACTCGAATCCCGCCGTACCGAACTCGAACGACTCGACACCGAGCGCGATGTACTCGAAATCGCCCTGACCCGGTTCGCGACCGAAGTCAAGACGCGGATCGGCGATCTCAAGGACGAAATCCGGCGGATTCGCCGCGAGCTCGAAACGATGCGCCAGCAGATCGCCCGGCTCCGAGCCGATCCAATGGCCGTTCCCGCTGATATCGAGCGCGAGATCGCCGAGGAGATGGCGCAAGCCGAAGGCGGTTTCGAGGGTGAGTTCGTCGATCCGGGCAATGGCCGCAACCGGCGCCACGGACCGGCCCATTCGGCGCAAGCGCATGAGCGGGAGGCCGAAGTCTTGCGGCTCTATCGCGAGCTGGCCAAGCGGCATCATCCCGATCTGGCCCGTACCGAAACCGAACGCGAGCGCCGCGCCGACCTGATGCTGCGGATCAATATCGCCTTCCGCGAGCGCGATCTGGCCACCCTGCGGTCGATCTATCTCGAAGTACAGCTCGATACGCCACTCTCGCCGGAGGAGCTCTGCCGCCAGCGGTTATCCTGGACGCGCCACGAGATCGCGCGGCTCGATCGCGAGCTTCGCGCGTCCCGCGCGCGCATCGAGGCATTGATCGCCACGGACACCTATTCGCTGTGGCAATCGGAGGAACGAGGCGAATCGGCGCTCGACAATCTGGCCGAGCGTACCCACCAGCGCCTGGCCCGCGAACGCCAGCGGCTCGACGAAGCGACCGCCCAATACGACCGCCTGGCGGTGCGACGCCAGGTCATGCAGCGCCGGGCAGCCAGCCGGTCGTATGATGCCGCCCAAACCGTGGGCGGAAGCGACTGATCGCTCCGAAATCGACTGGATACGAAGGGGTAGCGAGAGATGGCGAGCGCGGAAATCGAGCGACATGAGTTCGGCGTCACCCCGGATGGAGAAACGGTCGAGCGATTTGCGCTCACCAACGCATCGGGTATGCGTGTCGCGCTGCTCTCGCTTGGATGCATCATCCAGTCGATCGAAGTTCCGGATCGCGATGGAGCCTTCGCCAATGTTGCGCTCGGATTCGGCCGCTTCGAGGATTACCTCACCAATCATCCCTTTTTCGGTTGCGTCGCCGGTCGCTATGCCAATCGCATTGCCGGGGGCCGGTTCGAGCTCGATGGCCAGCGTTATGATCTGGTCGTCAACCAGGAGCCCAATACGCTGCATGGCGGCAAGAAGGGATTCGATAAATTCGTCTGGAACGCGGCGCCGCTCATGGACGACCGGATCGGGGTCGCATTCCATCGCATCAGCCCCGATGGCGAACAGGGGTTTCCCGGTACGCTCGACGTAACGGTGACCTATGTGTTGACCGATCGGAATGCGCTGCTCATCGACTACCGCGCCACCACCGACAAACCGACCGTCGTCAATCTCACCAATCATTGCTATTTCAATCTGGCGGGGGAGGGCAATGGTTCCATCGAAACCCACCGGTTGCAGATTCACGCCAATGCCTTTACGCCGGTCGATGCCACGCTCATTCCGACCGGTGAATTGCGCCCCGTGGCTGGGACGCCCTTCGATTTCCGTTTCGGCAAACAAGTGGGACAGGGGCTCCGCTCCGACGACGAGCAAATCCAGCGCGGACTTGGCTTCGACCACAACTTCGTGCTCGATGGCGAGGGGTTGAAAGACGCCGCCATGCTGGCGCATCCCGCCAGTGGCCGGACCATGGCGGTGCAGACCACCAAACCCGGAGTCCAGTTCTACGCGGGCAATCATCTGAATGGCGCATGGTATGGACCGTCCGGCCGGTCCTATCGCCAGTCGGATGGGCTCGCGCTCGAAACGCAATACTTCCCCAACTCGCCCAACGAACCGAGCTTCCCATCCGCCGTTTTGCGCCCCGGTGAGGACTATCATCACCAGACGATTCTGACCTTCGGGGTGGAATGAGGGGAACTGAGACGGTCGCCAGTGCGTTCGTTTATCCCTCGTCGAATTGGAAGAGCGACGCTCCGCCATCGACCAGCAGGACGGCGCCGGTCATGGCGCTGCTGGCCGTGGAGCAGAGGAACGTCGTCGCCTGGGCGATCTGCTCCGGTGTCTGCAATGCTCCCAATGGAATGATGTTCCGGACCCGGCGCGCATATTGCGGTTCGGTTTCCATCTGGTGTTTTGCGAGTCCGGCATAGACGATTCCGGGTGCGATCACATTGACCCGAATCCCATGATGCGCCAGTTCACGCGCCATCGACTTCGCCAGCATATGGATGCCCGCTTTGGTGGCGGAATACGCGCTGATCTCCGGCCATGGCACCGCTTGTACCCATGAGCCTGTGAAGAGGATGCGCCCTGCTTGGCCTCGGTCCACCATGAGCCGTGCCGCCGATTGGCCGATATTGAAGCATCCGGTCAGATTGATATCGATATGAGCCTGCCACTGCTCCTGGGTCAGGTCGAGAAAGGGGATTCCCCAGCCAATGGCCTGATTGGCGATGGCGACATCGAGCGGTTCCAGGGATGCCAGCGCCCGATCGACGGCGAGCCGGTCGGTTGCGTCGACCTGGCGGAATGCCACCGGTCCATGAACGCTCGCGCGATCGATCCATTCGCGCGCTTCTTCTGCGGATTTACGGTCTAGCAATGTCACGGTCGCCCCATTCCGGGTGAGATCGGCCGCCATGGCCGCGCCGATATCGCCGGCGCCCCCGCTGATCGCGACATGCAGCCCCTCGATTCCCTCCATCGGATGCTCCTTTGCTGAATTGACATGGCAGCCTGGTTGCGTCTATTCTACCACTACTGATATGACCGGTATGACCAGTTTGACCCAATCGGCAGTTTCCCGCGAAGCGGTGGCCGGCTATCTCGAACGAGAGATCGTCGCCGGTCGGTTGTCGCCCGGAACCAAACTGCCATCCGAACGCCAGCTGGCCGATCGCTTTGGCGTCAGCCGCCCGATCGTGCGGGAGGCGCTGCGGGCTTTGGTCGAACGCAATCTGATCGAGGTGCGTCCGGCTCGGGGCGCCTATGTGCGTTCCGCCAATGTCGCCGAAGCCGCCGCCCGGCTCGACAACCTCTTCCGGCTTTCATCGGTCACCCCGCGCCAGCTCACCGAGGCGCGCCAAATGCTCGAAACAATGGCAGCCGGGCTGGCCGCCGGACGCGCGACCGATACCGACCGGGCACAGATCCTGCGCGCGCTCGAACGGTGCGAGCAGGCTCCGAACATCCTCGATCAGGCGCGCCAGGATCTCGCATTCCATCGGGCAATCGTGCGCGCCTCGGCCAATCCGGTGATCGAAGCGATGTTCATGTCGATTGCCAGTCTGACCTTCCAATTGATGTTGCGCAGTTTGATCGACAAGGATGTCGTCGAAGAATCGCTGCCCTATCATCGCGCGGTGTTCGAAGCGATTGCGGCGCACGATGCGCCGGCCGCATCCGCTGCCATGCAGCGGCATCTGGATGTGGCGCGCGTCAAATACGGAGCCGATTTCGATACGTCGCTCGAAAGCATTGCCCGCCGGGAAATCGCCGATCTGCTTCCGGGCGAGCTCGATGTGGCCGGATTGCTCGATGGCGGTGGCGAGGTGAATCATGGCTGATCCGATCGTGGCGCCCGCGGCGCAACCGCTCCTCGAAGCGAGCCATATCAGCAAATCGTTCCTGCACGTGCGCGCGCTCGAGGATGTCAGTTTTCGGATCTATCCGGGCGAAACCGTCGCGCTCGTTGGGGACAACGGCGCTGGCAAGAGCACCCTGATGAAGATCCTCTGCGGCGCATACCAACCCGATGCCGGGTCGATCCGGGTCGATGGCGCGCCGGTGGCCTTGCGCAATCCGCACGATGCCAACGCCCGCGGAATCGCCGTGGTCTATCAGGATCTGGCTCTGGTCAACCATCGCGACATTGCCTGCAATGTGTTTCTGGGGCGAGAACCGACCAGGGGAATCATGGTCGACAAAGGCCGCATGGTTCGCGAATCGCGCGAGGTTCTCCAGCGGCTGAAGATCAATATTCCGTCGGTCTACGCGCCAGTCGGATTGCTTTCCGGGGGGCAGCGGCAGGCGGTGGCGATTGCCCGCGCGGTCCAGCAAGGCGGCCGGCTGATCATCATGGACGAACCGACGGCGGCCCTGGGCGTACAGGAACAGGCAAAGGTGCTCGATCTGATCGCCAGTCTGCAAGCCGAGGGCACCGCGCTCATCATCGTGAGTCACAACCTGCAACATGTTTTCCATTTTTCCGATCGGGTCGTCGTCTTGCGGGGTGGCCGAAATGCCGGCGAACGCAACCGCCGGGAAACGACTCCGGAGGAAGTGGTTCGCTTGATCGTTGGCGCGCAAACCGAAGAGCCGGGAGGATATGCATAGATGGCCGAACTCGAATTGCGCGATCGACCCGATATCGGCGCCGTTGGTATTCAGGAACAGAGTCTGCTGCGGCGTGTGATCGGCATGCGGGAATTCGGGATTCTCCTGGCCGCCATCGCCCTCTTCACCGTGCTTTCGATCCTGCGGCCGAACACTTTCCTCACCGAACAGAATTTTTTCCGGGTCGCGCAGTCGATCTCGATTTTGACGATCATCGCTGCCGGGATGACCTTCCTGTTCATCGCGGGAGAGCTCGATCTTTCGGTCGGCACCATGCACGGGTTCTTGTCGCTCGCGCTGGCTGTCGCGATGTACACCTGGAATCTCCCACCGATCGTGGCGGTGCCGGCGATCATCGTCGTTGGCGCATTGCTGGGGTTGGTCAACGGCGTGATCACCACCTATTTCGGTATTCCCTCGTTCATCGTCACCCTCGGCATGATGAGTGTCTATATCGGTCTCATGCTGAGCTGGGTCAAGGTGCCGCCGTTTCCCGCGCGCGAATGGAAAGCCGACCATGCGTGGTTCGTGAAGATGATGGGCGCGCGTCTTTGGGGAACCGTGCCCGTGCAGATCTTCTGGATGATCGGAGTCGTCCTGATCGCCAGTTTTGTGCTCACCCGAACCAAATTTGGCTACCACGTCTATGCGACCGGAAGCAATCAGGCCGCGGCCATGAATGCTGGGGTGCATACCCGGCGGGTCAAGATCATCTGTTTCATGATCGTTGGCGGATTGACCGGATTGGCATCTGCCATTCTCATCGGTTGGATCGGCAGCACCTCCCGGGGGTACGGCCAGGGTTATGAGCTCGATGTCATTGCGGCGGTGATCATCGGGGGCACCAATCTCTTTGGGGGGATCGGTACGGTGTTCGGCACCCTGCTCGGCGCCGCGATCACGGGAATGATCCGCAATGGGCTCGTGTTGCTCGGCGCCGAACAGGAAGTCATTCCCATCGCGATGGGGGTGGTGATCATCGTGGCAGTCATCGTCGATACCTGGGTTCGGAAACGCCAGGGGCTCGGATGACCCCTGGAGCGGACGGACCATTTTCGAAAGGAGGATCGACTTCGTCACTTCATTTGCCTCGGTGGTACGAGGCTGGCGGGCGCCGGAACGGATTTCCGGTCGCCCAGTTCGAGGAGGAGCGAATCCATGACACTCTCGCGCAGAGATGTTTTCAAACGTGGTGGAATGATCGGCGCCGGCGCCGCTCTGGCCGCGCCGGGGCTCGGTCTCGCGGCCCCGGTTGCGCAAGGTGGGCACGGCATCCTGCGGGCGCAGGATGCGAAGCGCAAAGTCATTTTCGTCACCCATGACGACAACCCGTTCTTCATTCCCGTTCGTTTCGCGCTCGAAGAATTCGGCGCGATGGCTGGCTGGGAAACGCAATGGGTCGGACCGCCCGCCCAGGACGAGCAGGCAACCCTGCAATTCCAGCTCGATGCGATCGCGTCGAAACCGGACGCTGTCGGATTCACGCGCGTCAATACCACCATGTTCGACGATGCGATCCGGCAAGCGCAGGACGCCGGTATCGCCATCGTGCTGTTCAACGCGGCCTCGGATGGCTATCAGGATCTGGGGGTCGCCTATGTCGGTCAGGAGTTCATTGCCGCCGGTCAGGTTTCCGGTCAGAACGCCGCCAAATATGCGCAGGAAATGACCGGCCGCACCGACGGCAAGATCGTTCTCGGAACCATCGCTCCCGGGCATAGCGCGCTCGACCAGCGGATGGAAGGCGCCCGCCAGGGGATCGCGGCCTATAACGAGGCCAACGGCACCAATTTCGTCACCGAAGATCTGACGACCTCGACCGATGGTCCGACCGCCATTGCCGCGATCGATGCGAAATACGCGCAAGATGGAAGCGACATCGTCGGATTCGCGCATGCCGACTTCGTCCACTGGTTTACCGCAACCTGGATCGAGCAAAACGGATACGAGGGCAAGTTCGCCAATGGCGGGTTCGATCTCGTGCCCGGCGTGCTCGATGCGATTGCCCAGGGCAACGCCCAGTGGTCGATCGGGCAGAATCCCTACGCGCAGGGATGGATTTCTTCGGCGCTCCTTTCGATGCAGATGGAGCACAACTACCCGGCATTCAGCTATGACACCGGCGCGGAAGTCGTCGATGCCAGCAATATCGAGATGGTCACCGCCCGCGAGGCGGTATTCAACGAATAGCACGGGGTAGATTTCGCGAGCCAGGGCGGGCGGCCTGCCCGCCCTTTTCCCATCGACTGGCCGAGCATGCGTGGTGCGAGGAGTATTCGTGAACGTCACCAATGTCGAAACGATCTGGCTCGAGGAATTTCCCAATGTCATCTGGCTCCAGATCCACACCGACGAGGGGCTGATCGGTTTGGGCGAAACCTTCTTTGGCGTGCGTGCGGTGGAAGCGTATATCCACGAAACCGTCGCCCCCTATCTCCTCGGCAAGGACCCCCTGCGGATCGACCTGCATGGCCGCAATCTCTATGGCTATATCGGCTATCGCTCCAGTGGGGTGGAGATGCGCGGCAACTCCGCGCTCGATATCGCGCTTTGGGATCTGTTGGGCAAAGCCTCCAACCAGCCGGTCTACCAGCTCCTCGGCGGCAAATCGCGCGATACCGTGCGCACCTACAACACCTGCGCCGGGTACCGCTATATCCGCGATGAATCGAAACAACTGGTTTCCAACTGGGGTACCGGCAACACGCGCAACGATGGACCCTATGAAGATCTGGACGCCTTCCTGTACCGTGCCGATGAGCTTGCGCGGAGTCTGCTCGATCAGGGCATCACGGGCATGAAGATCTGGCCGTTCGATCCCTATGCCGAGGCATCCGGGGGGCTGTACATCTCCAATGCCGATCTGGACACGGCGCTCGAACCCTTCCGCAAGATTCGCTCGGCTGTCGGGATGGACATGGACATCATGGTCGAATTCCATTCGCTCTGGAATTTGCCCACCGCCAAGAAGATCGCCCGGGCACTGGAAGAATTCGAACCCTTCTGGTACGAGGATCCGATCAAAGCCGACGATATCGACGCGCTGGCCGACTATGCCGCATCGACCTTCGTGCCAACGACCGTCAGCGAAACGCTCGCCACCCGCTGGTCATTCCGCGAGGTGATGCAGGCCAATGCCGCTGGGGTGATCATGCTCGACCTCTCATGGTGTGGCGGGATCTCCGAAGCGAAGAAGATCGCCAGCATGGCCGAGGCGTTTTCGCTTCCGGTCGCCCCGCACGATTGCACCGGCCCGGTCGTGCTGGTGGCATCCACGCATCTCTCCCTCAACGCCGCCAACGCGCTGGTCCAGGAATCGGTGCGCGCGTTCTATACCGGGTGGTATACCGAGTTGGTGACCGATTTGCCGGTCTTCACCAATGGATATATGGATCTCTCTGGCAAGCCAGGACTCGGTACCGAGCTGCTGCCCGGCGTGCGCGACCGTGCGGA
>JBIQLF010000131.1:0-8033 GCA_044464585.1 Thermomicrobia bacterium | reverse complement strand
CGCAAGAAGATCGACAGCATCTCTTCGATGATCTGATCGACGCTTTTGCCGGAACGCACACGGCGAAACAAATGCGGCTGACTTGCGCCCACCAACAGCTCGGCCAAAAACGGAATATCGACATCCGCCCGAATCAATCGCTCATCGACCGCGCGTTGGAGAATCCGCGCCACGGTGGCATGATGCGAATCCATCATCGATGTGAGCCGGGTGATCGTCTCCGTTTGCAATACCTGCGGTCGAAGCTGCAGCTCGATCAACCAGCGATGTCGATCGAGCAACGCCTGTCGCGTGGCAATCAGATTCCGCAGAGCATCCAGCGGGGTTCCGGACAATTCGCCCGAAACAGAATCCTGATCCCAGCGATCGAGCAAATCGAGCAACAGCGCATTGGTCAAGTGGTCTTTGGTGGGGAAGTTTCGATAGAAGGTTCCCACCCCCACGCCGGCGCGTGCCGCAATTTCACGAATCTCGGCTTGCAGACCGTGTTCGTCATACAGCTCGTGCGCGGCTTCCAGAATCCGCGCTGCATTTTCGACTGCATCCGCTCGGCGTGGCGTTGACTTGTCCAAATCGCTTCACCTGATCAGGAGACGACCGCGAGCACGTGCCTCGAACTCACCCCAAACCGCATCTCGGTCGACGAGTTCCGCACCCGTCATTATACTACGCTACCGGAACCGGAGTTCCGGTTCCGCATGGCTGGTTTGGTGTCAGCGACGACATCCTCTGTATTCGATCCCGGAATGGAGATTCAATTGCGACGTATCGTCAGCTGGCTCACCGAACAGTCATTTCGCCGGGCAGGTATCGTCCTGCTCGCCACCGTGCTCGTGCTCGCGATCGGCGTCTATTCCGCGTTCACGGTCAAACAGGAACTGCTGCCCGATTTCGAGCTGCCGTTCGTCACCGTCATCGTCCAGAGCCCGGGCGATCAGGCATCGACCGTTGCCAATAGCATCATCGCGCCGATCGAAGCGTCCACCAGTGAGCTCGATGGATTACGTACCACCCAATCGACCTCGGTCGACGGTTTGGGTATCGTGCTGTATGTCTTCGATATCGGCACCAGCACCGATAACGCGGAACGGCAGATTCGCGATGGTCTCAGCACTCTCGATCTGCCACCCGGTGCATCCACTCGGCTGCTCGCATTCGATCCCACCATTTTGCCGATCGTCGTTTTCGACCTAAGTGGTGATCTGTCCCAAGCGGAACTCCAACAAATTGCCGAACAACAGCTCGTACCGGCAATGTCGGACATCGATGGAGTCGCCAACGTCAGTGTGACCGGGGGTGCCTTCGATCAGGTCTTGATCACACTCGATCGCCAGCAGTTGCTGGATCAGGGGATCGCCTACGAATCGGTCGCCAATGCGCTCCAGTCGAACAACGTGATCTTGCCTTCTGGTCAGCTCACCGGCGGTGACACAACGGTACCGGTGCAGACGATTGCGCTGCTAACCAGTCTCGACGACATCAAAGCGATTCCGATTCCAACCGCACATGGCACGATGGTGCCCCTGAGCGACATCGCGCAAGTGGAACAGATTACGGGGGTGGCAACCGGGATCAGCCGCACCAACGGGCAACCATCGATCAGTGTTCAGATCACCAAGGAGAAAACCGCCAACACCGTTGCGATCGGCGAATCGGTGGTCGAAACCCTCGATCGGATCGAACCAGAATTGCCCGAGGGCGTTTCCGTTTCGGTGTTTTCCAATCAAGCCGATATGATTTCCGATTCGATCGATTCCGTGGTCGAAGAAGGCATCATCGGTGGCATCCTGGCCATCATCGTGGTGTTCCTCTTCCTGCGCAACTGGCGTACGACGATCATCACCGCCGTCTCCATCCCCGTGTCATTGCTGGTCGCGGTCACGGTCTTGAGCTGGTTGGGCTATTCGCTCAACATCATGACCCTCGCCGGTCTGACGATTGCCATCGGCCGGGTGATCGATGACACCATCGTCGTTCTGGAAAATGTGTACCGGCATATGTCCGCTGGCCAAACCCCGATCGACGCTATTCGGGAAGGCGCTCGCGAAGTAACGATCGCCATTCTGGGCGCCACTGCCGTTACGTGTGCCGTCTTCCTGCCCCTCGGACTCACCGGCGGTATCATCGGCGCGCTCTTCCTCCCCTTCGCCATCGCCGTGGTCGCCGCGCTGCTCGCGTCCCTGCTGGTCGCCGTGACGTTGGTGCCGACCCTCTCCCGGTTTCTGCTGGCTGGCAAAGTCCGCCCTCAGAGCGACACCAACCCGCAAACCGGTCTGTCCGGCCGGATCTACCGTCCAACCTTGAACTGGGCGCTCGATCATCGCTGGATCACACTCGGGATCGCCGGAGCATTGTTCATCGGCAGCTTGCTGCTCGTGCCGTTCCTGCCAGTGTCGTTCCTCCCCGATTCTGGTGAAAACACCGTGACGATCACGGTCGATGCGCGTCCGGGTGAAACAGCCCAGGCCGTTTCCGATCGCGCGCTCGAAGTCGAACGATTACTGGTCGATCGCAAGGTCGAACGCTATCAAACGGTTATCACTGGAGCTGGGGCCGATCTGGCCGCAATCGGTAATCTCCTGTCCGGCACCTCTCCCAACAGCGCCACCATCACAGCCGATCTGGGCAAAGGCGTCGACAAACAAGAAACAGCCGAGCAACTACGGGCCGATATCGCCAGCCAAATCGCCGATCCAGCGGGAATCACCGTTTCGACCTCATCGGGAATGACCGGCAGCTCCGGAGTGGCTGTGACGGTATCGACCACCAACGGAGCGGATCCCGCGGCGCTTGCCGAGTTCGCGGGCACGGTCGCGGCCGCCGTGAGCGATGTCGACCACGTCGTCAATGTCAGCAGCAATCTCTCGGCCACCCAACCGACGACGCAGATCATCGTCGATCCGCAAAAAGCCGCGGCCGCCGGTCTTTCTCCTCAACAGATCTCACAATCGGTCGCCAATCTGTCGTCGGTTGCGACCCTGACCATGGTCACGCTGGACGGCAAACCCTATCCGGTCCGGATGCTGGTCGGAGGAGCGGATACGCCATCGATCGACAATCTGGGCGCATTGGAACTCGTTCCCGGTGTACGGCTGGATCAAGTGGCAACACTGAGCGAATCCGAAGTACCGGTCTCCATCACCCGCATCGATGGGCGGGAAGGCGCGCAGATCACTGCCGATATCGTCAGCGATGATGTGGGCGGTGTTTCCACGGCGGTCCAGCAGGCCGTCAACAAATTGGACGTTCCCGCTGGGCTGGATGTGCAATTCGGTGGCGCTGCGTCCGATATCGACGAAGGGTTTACCGATCTCTTCGTCGCCATCCTCATTGCCATCGTGTTGGTCTACAGCATTATGGGGCTGCTCTTCCGAAGCTGGATCGACCCCTTGGTCATTCTGGCCAGTTTGCCATTAGCGGCCATCGGCGCCATCGTCTCATTGCTGGTCACGGGTTCGGCACTCAGTTTGAGCGCGTTGATCGGATTGCTGATGTTGGTCGGTATCGTGGTGACCAACGCCATCGTGCTCATCGAATTCGTGATCATGTTGCGGGAGGAACGCGGCTACACCCTTCGGGATGCGCTGGTCGCCGGTGGACTGATCCGGCTGCGACCGATCCTCATGACCGCGTCGGCCACCGTGCTCGCGCTGATCCCGCTGTCGCTCGGTTTGACCGAAGGTATGCTGATCGCGGCCGATCTGGGACGCGTGGTCATCGGTGGGCTGGTTTCATCGACCCTGCTCACCTTGCTGGTCGTGCCGGTGCTCTACAGTCTGGCTGACGATCTGAAACGCAAGCTGGCACATCGGCAAACGCGCACGCAGGAAACACCGCTCCACCCCGCTCCGGAAGCTGCTTCGTAGCGGGAGCGGTTCGCGGGGCAGTGTCACCAGCGTTGCGGCGCTGGGATTTTGGCGGTCGCGTTCCTGCAATGTGCGGTAATGCTCGACCGCCAGGCACTCGAAGATCCGCTGGAGCCGAGCCCGGGTGCCTCGTGAATCGTCCGCGTCAGAAAACCGCCCCAGCTCCTCGATTCGAGCTGGGGCGGTTCGTTTGCATCTTGTACCGAATCCGCCGGGACCCTACGGGATATCCACCATCATCGCTCCGGCACGGTCCCACCGTTGCAACGCTGGGCTACTACCCCTTGGGAGTCACCCGGATTTCGTAATACGAAATCCGGATGAACCCTCGGTATGGACTCGACAATCCCAGCCTCGGAGCGCCTAGGATCACCGGGCCCATACCCAAGGGTTCGAGCAGATTCCGTAGAATTACGTCAGTCCTCGAACAGGATATCGAACGTCTTGGTCCAGACGGTGCGATCATCGGTCGGTTCCACCGTGACGGTCCCCATCGCGCCGAGATAACGCCCGCTCCCACCAACGATGATGCGCGTCGAGGATTGTGGTTGTCCCGGCTGAATACCTTGCAACTGCAAGGTGCTGCCATCGGGAAAAACGATCGTCTCCAGGAGCATGCAATCGCCCCCTGGCTCGAATGCGGAACACACGCCCTGGGTGGTCGCCCCGGTGTCGGTGGTGTTCGTCTCGTCGTACATCGGATTGGGGCCCCAGTAGATCTGATCCCCGATCGACGGCCCCGCTTCGCCCTGATCGATATTGGTGATATGCGTGGCATGTTCGATCAGCACCAATTGCACCCGGTGGTGACCGTCACTATCGTGCAGACCCGGATGCGGCGTCGGGTCATCGTGCGCCAGCGCGGTCGCCGAGAGAGCCAGCAGCGCCAGCAATGCCACCAGAGCAGACAGATAGCGAATTTTCATTGCATTCCTTTCCACTTGCCGAACGATCGGATCATCTTCCTGTCATAGAGTCCGCGGACTCACGATGCCGTTCTCTGAGCATCGTACCGGGTACTGGCTCGCTCCTCTACCCCCACTGTCGAGATTCCATGATCTCCGCGACGTATCCGTTGCGGACCGACGGCGCGTCAGTCGATTCCAATGGCGATCCGGCTTCGAAACTCCCCGCCAAAGACGATCGACCGGTGCGATTTTCCGTCCACTGGCGCGCGATCGAATCGCGGAAACGACATCGCCGCGACATCGAGTCCGAGTCGATGCCCCGGCAACACCACATGCCCGACCTGCCCAAGATCGACCGCGAACTTGGCCGGCTCCCCGGGAACCAATGCCGCCCGCGCGATCCCGTCCGCCAGATAGCGACTCCCGCCCTTCGGATCGACATCGACCAGCGTCAGATGCACATCCCCGATTTCGCGATCGGATGTCGACCAGATCTCGGCCACAACCGGACCGAGCAATGTCCACGGTTCGGTAACCGGCTCGGTTTGGAATCGGACCACATCGTCTCGTTCCGCACGTGCGTCTTGCCCGCGTGATCCCACCGGCAAGAGATACGACGCACAACACAATCGCCCACCCACGGTCGGGGTAGGATCATCTGCATCGATGTCGAATCGCACCTCCCCGGCGCCAGTCGCGACATCACCCAATGTTCTCCCGGTCCCGAGATAGAGCTCGGTCACGCCCGTGGAAGGCGGCCAGCTCTCGAACGATTCCCACTGGTTGGTTCCAGTTACGAACATCCGATTCCGCGACCAGTCAGGCTCGGATTCTTCACGAAGCAACCAATCGAACCACTCACGTTGCACACTATTCAAATCGAACGCGGCCGCTGGCCCGAAATCGAAATCGCCCGAACCAGAATCGAGCGGATATCCCGAGTGATCCCACGGTCCCATGATGAACCGGTGGGACGAACCAGCCACCCCGTTCGCCAGTGCATCGTGCAATCGAAATGTTCCGTAATGAAACAGATCGTACCAACCACCGATCTGCAATGCCGGCGCGATACACGCTTCCACCCCGGCTCCGGTTTGGGTGGCCCAATACGCGTCTTCATCTTTGCGCGCGATCCAGTCGAGCAAGAATCGAGCCGCTGGTTGCTGGAAAACCGGATTGCGTTCGATCGGAGTTCGGGCCGTTTCCTTCCAATGCTCCAACGCGCCCAGAACTGTCGATATGTTCCGAGTACGCGGATCTCCCGATATCATCTTCAGACACCACGAAAGATCGAACCCGAGACAGAGCGCGCCACCTTCATAGACCCAGGCAGACCGCGCATCGAGCGTGGTCAATGCCGGTACCCATGCTTTCAGCGCCTCCGGTTGCTCCTTTGCCGCCAGCACCTGGGAAAACCCCAAATAGCTGGACCCCGCCATCCCGACGCGGCCGTTCGACCACGATCGATCGGCGCACCACTCGATCGTATCGGCGCCGTCGCGTCCCTCGTGCACGAACGGATAGAAGTCCCCCTCGGAACCGAATCGGCCACGTGTGTCCTGGACGACGACCGCATATCCAGCGGCGGCCAATTGCACCGCATTGATCTGCATGCCATACCCGGACCCAAGCTGCCGGTCGTAGGGGGTACGCAACAACACCACCGGCGCCCGCTCGTCACCGGCCGGCCGGAATAGATCGGCCCGCAACATCACCCCATCCCGCATCGGGATGTCGATGTCGTAATCGATCGAAACAGACCGGTTCCGCCGCGGCCAGTTCACCATTGGTACCGAACCTCCATCATCGCTCGAATGCCCTTTGGCGAAATGCTGCCAGAAAAAACCGGTCCACGCTCGCACCGGAAACACGATCTCCGGCCGGCCAATTCCTCAGCAACGTATCTCTCTCCAGACGCTCAGCTCAGCCACTCGACCCAATCGCACGGTATCCTGAACCACAACAAGTTGGCGTACCGAACGCCCTATTTCTCGCGAGACGCAAGACCCCAAGCTCAGGACCTTCGAAATCTCATGTCCAAACCCGACCCGAATATTCCGATTTCGATACTCGACCTTGCCGCGGTTGGTGACGACGAAACCATCGCCCAGAGTTTCGCCGGCAGTCTGGCGCTGGCGAAATTGGCGGAAGCGTCCGGTTATCACCGCATCTGGTATGCCGAACATCACAGCATCGAATCGATCGCCTCGTCGGCAACGGCGGTGCTGATCGCCCATATCGCGGCCAATACCGAAACGATCCGCCTCGGCGCGGGCGGCATCATGCTCCCGAACCATTCCCCCCTGGTGATCGCCGAACAGTTCGGCACCCTCTCGATTCTCCATCCCGGACGTATCGATCTGGGACTCGGTCGCGCGCCGGGAAGCGATCAGGCGGCCATGCGTGCCCTGCGGCGCGATCCGCTCGCCTCGGAGCGTTTTCCCCAGGACGTCCTGGAGCTGCAGGCATTTCTCGGCGATGAGAGCCCCATCCCCGGCGTCCGCGCCATCCCGGGCCAAGGTACCCATGTGCCCCTCTATATCCTCGGGTCCTCGATGTTCGGCGCGCAATTGGCCGCCCATCTGGGACTGCCCTACGCCTTCGCCTCACATTTCGCTCCGCGCTTCTTGCTCGATGCCATCGGAACCTATCGCGACACCTTCCAGCCCTCGGCACAACTCGATCGGCCATATGTGCTGGCCGCGGTTGGCGTGCTGACGGCGGAAACGACCGCAGCCGCCCAGGAAGAATATGCCCAGGTGCGGCGCAATTGGGCCCGCAACATCCTCAGCCGGGGTGGACCGCGCCTCTCATTGGAGGAAGTCGATCTGCTGCTCGCCACCCCGCGCGGCGCCATGGTCGATGACATGCTGCACTACACCGCCTTCGGCACGCCGGATGAGGTCGCTGCCTATCTCGACGAATTCCAGCGGCTCACCCAAGCCGATGAGCTCATCACCGTCCATCGCGCGCTCTCGGTCGAATCCCGCCTTCGCTCGACCCGCCTGACCGCCGAAGCTCTTGGTCTCTCCCAGACAACCCCGGCGTTCTAGCGATCTCATCCAGCAAAATAGGGGCCTTCACTCCCGGATTGGCTCGACCGGGAGCGCGTCGGGACTTGCGATGACGCGAATGAACGCATACGAGACCCGGATGATGACGCAGGGATGTTCGCCCAGCCGTTCAAGGCTGGGAACGCCTCGAAGTACCTGTCTCATACCCAAGGGTTCGAGCGGATTCCGTGTGATACGGAATCCGG
>JBIQLF010000130.1:0-8036 GCA_044464585.1 Thermomicrobia bacterium | reverse complement strand
GAGCTGTCGTGAGAGCGGGCGAGACGGGGATTCGAATCCTGGGGCGTCGACCTAGAGTGTCCGGAAATAGGTGGGTACTCAGGAGGACAACCAGAAACCGAACCTCGCGGAGCTCGCAGGGATAGGCGAAGCACCCATATGTGACCGCTCACGTTTGCCTCTTGCCTCTTGCCGGTCGTTCCTAGTCTTCGATCAGAATGACGCGTTCTCCGTCCAGGCCGTGCAGGGCGGAACCGAGTTCGAAGGCTTCGTCTCGGCTCATGAGCAGCCGCACCAGGGGAATACCGTCGGCCGGTCCCAAATCGAGCTGGATTTCTCCGTTACGGAGCAGCTTCAACACGACCGCGCCAATCGTGCGCGCCGGTTCGTCGTCATCGAAGTATTCGAGTTTCACTGGTTTCCTTTGCACGCGCAACGCGATTCTGGCATCGGTCGCTGAGGAGCCGGCGCACAAGCCTATCCATTCCGTCGCGGCTGGATCGGAAGTTCGGTATCGTCCTGATCGTATTCATCGGTATCGGGATCGACGCCATACCCGCTGTCCGCATCGGGCACGTCGCCATGGTAGATGCCCACTGCCGCCGCATAGCGCAGCACGCGGCCTTCACCGCCACTGGCATAGTTGCCGCCGTTCTGGCGAATGTCTTTCATCGCATCGGTAAGCTGTTGGTATTCATAGGCGGACACCCGGTCGCAGGGGAGCGAGGGACCCCCATCCTTGAGCAGCCATTCCTTACGGGTGTCGCCGCTGTTGCCCCCCGATGCCTGATGACCGGTGGCCGTACAGATATCGCGTTGTTCCAGGCCTGCTGGCACCACCCAGTCGGATGCGACCGGCTGGCCATTCGGACCATTCAGATAGGCGGCATAGGTCGGGTTGCTATGCATGAGCTCCATCATCTGTTGCCAGATGGGCCCGGCGCCCTGGATGCCATCGAGTTGCGGCAGGGAGATTTCGGCATTGCCGGTTTGGGATGTCTGGCCGGTCCATACGCCAATGGCGACATCGGTGGTATAGCCCATCGTCCAGATGTCTTTCCAGTTGTCGGTGGTGCCCGATTTCGCCGCCACCGGACGACCGAGGCGGTCGCCCGTATTCTCGAAAAGATTGCCTCGCCCGAAGACCATCGAGCGGGCTTCGTCGTCGGTCAGAATCGAGGTGATCTGATAGGCATATTCGGCTTGCAGCACCTGAGGAGCTTGCTGGAGTGAGGTCTTGCGGTCGAGCTCGTAGAGCACCTGGTCATTCGAATCGGTGATTTTCAGAATGGGGTTGGCCGCGACATATTTGCCCTCGTTGGCGAAGGTCGCAAATACATTGGTGTGCTCCAAAAGGGAGACTTCGCCCGAACCCAGGGCGAAGGAGAGCCCGTAGTTCTCGGGCGATTCCGGCAACCCAGTTTTGATGCCCATTCGCCGGGCGAGATCGTACGCGTGGTCCACCCCGGCATACTGGATCGCTTTGACCGCTGGGATATTGAGCGAATTCGCCAGCGCGGTGCGCACCGGCACCGCGCCGTAACTGAGCCCGGTGTAGTTGTGCGGTTCGTAATAGGGTTCGGGCGCGCCGGGCGTTTCGACTTTGAGGGCATCGTCCATGACCACGGTGCCGGGATTCCAGCCGCTCTCGAAGGCAGCCGCATAGACCACTGGTTTGATCGACGAGCCCGGCTGCAGGTCGGCGAGCGCATAGTTGATCTGACCGCCGATGCTCGGATCGTTGAAGTCGGCCGAACCGACCATGGCCAGGATCTCCCCGGTATACGGCACCATCACCACCATTGCGGCGTTGTTGCGGCGATAGGCATTCAGGAATGGCATGTTCTCCTGAACCATCATCTCGGCCTGGGCTTGCAGATCGAGATCGATCGAGGTCCAGATTTGCAGACCGCCCTTCAGGAAGGCGTCATCCCCGTATTTTTCACGCACATAGTCTTTGACATATTGGGTGAAATGGGGAGCGCCCTGCACTTCGCTGGTGCGGGTTTGTGGTTGGAGCGGCGTGCTCCAGGCGGCGTCGGCTTCCTCACGGGTGACATAGTGATATTTGACCATCTGGTCGAGCACATACCGCTGTCGCTTTTTCGCCTGGTCCATGCGCACGGTGGGATCGAAGAACGACGGCGCCTGGGGCAACCCGGCCAGCAACGACGCTTCGGCAAGCGTCAGCTCGCTGGCGTGCTTGTTGAAAAAGGTCTGCGACGCCGCTTCGATGCCATACGACCGTTGGCCGTAGAAGATCTGATTCAGGTACATCATCAGGATGTCCTGTTTGGAGAACTTCCGGTCGAGCTCGGCGGCGGCCAGCGCTTCCTTGAACTTGCGCGTCACCGAAATGTCGAATCCGATCTGGTCGGGATAGAGTCCGCGCGCCAGCTGCTGGGTGATGGTGGAACCGCCCGAGGAACCGTCGCCGCTGAGATTGATGGTGACGCCGCGCAGAATTGCCATCGGCTCGATTCCCTGGTGACTCCAGAATGTGGCGTCTTCGGCGGCGACCGTGGCGTCGATCAGATAGGGGGAGATCTGGTCGAGGGTGACGAATGTGCGCCAGCCACCATCGGGGGCCTCGATCTCCTGCAACAGCTTGCCATTGCGATCGTAGATGCGGGATGTCTGGAAGGTGTCGACCGTGACCACGGCCGCGTTCGGCAATCCGGCATTGACGCGGCGATAGGCTTCCACGGTGCCACCGATGGCGGCCGCGGTCGAGACCACCGTGGCCAGAATCGTGGTCAGGAAGAGCCCGAGGAACACGAATATCCCGGTCACCACGAATCGCCGCACCATGGTGGAATTGTTCTTCCGGCGGCGGCTGATGCCCGGCAGCAGGTTTGCGGGCAGCGGTTTCTTGCCCGCGGCTTTGCGGCGCGCGCGTTGCCCTGCCGCCAGGCGACGAGGATCGGGATGCGATCCGGACAAGCTGCTCAAAACGCCAAGACCTCTCAGGGAACGGACTGAACCGGACGCGGGATGCCGGCAATGACGAGAACGCGCCGCGCGCGCGGCCGGTTTCGTGGGCAGATACTAGCAGGTCGAGCAGGCGGCACGCAGCAGTCAGCAGTCAGCAGGCAGCAGGCAGCAGGCGGCAGGCAGCAGGCGGCAGGCGGCAGGCAGCAGTCAGCAGTCAGCAGGCGGGAAACGATCGATTCCCATTCTTTTGAGCGTCAAGCCCCGCGGTCGATCGCAGTCACCGCTCCGTGCCGCCTGCCGCCTGCTGACTGCGCCTGCTCAGAGCTGGCCCACGATCTCGTCTCGCTTGCGGGCGAGCTCTTCGATGCCGATATGGCCGGAGCGGAACAGGTCCGCCAGCACCCAGAGCCGAGCCGAGGCCTCGGAGAGCGCGGTGAGCTTTTTGCGTCGATTGCGCGCCCGGCGGACGGTCATCTCCCCGGCAATGGACAATGCGGTGATGGCGTCGAACGCCACGTCTTTGCTCACCGGCGGCGCTTCATAGGAAAGGGGCATCCGGTCATCGCCCTCGACTTCGGCGTCGATCGCTTCCCGCATCCTGCGAACCGATTCGGTCAAATGGCATTCGAATGCCTTCAGCGTTGCCTTATGGTGCGCGGTTGGCTGAGGGGCCGAGTGCAGGAACGCACAGGGCGAAACCGGCTTTCCCGCCCATTCGGTCGAAACTGCGATATCGTCCAGGAGTGCCTTGTCCGATGGGCCGCCGGCCCATTGCGCCAGGAGCACATCTTCAGTTTTTGGTGGTGCAAGCCGGCCGAGCGCGCGAACCGATCGCGTCCGTGTCCGGGGCGCCTCATCCATCTTCTCATCCTTCGAGCGGGGGGTGAATGGATAGTAGCCCAAAGCGGTGCGTACGTACAAGGATGGCAAATGGTTTTCCCGGCTCATCGTTACATAAATTCCGTATCTCTTGACAGAAGATTCGAGGGGCCGGCGATATTGTCCGCAAGCGGTTCGGAAGGAACCGGGAGAGCTCTTGGCATCGACGATTTCGAGGGGCGGCGGTCCCGGGAAGAGCCGGGAGACGCCGCTGCCAAACCGGGCGAACGACCGAGCCGGGCGTCGCTTTCCGGGGATACGGCCCGCGTGCTAGACTCCTCACATAGTCGGTAATTTGACGATAGACGAGCCGGCTTTTGTCATTTCGTTATTCATGAGCTCAGTGGTTAAAGCTGTTAATGGCCGTTCGAAGGGTGCGTCCGGGTCTACTGGCAGTCGCACGTACAGTCACTGCAATCGGTTCCTCCATACCATCCTTGCTCGAACAGAGTGCCAGACTGCGTAACCGTTGGTCGTCTCGAGAGGACCTCGGTGATGATCGACCCCGTCGGTCAGATGTCTGAACAATTCGTGCCTGTTGTCCAGGCCGCCGAAGTCGCCGCGTTCGTCGACTTCGAAAACATCCGGTATTCCACGATCAATGCCTTCGGGCGCGAACCCGATCCCATCGTCTGGCGCGACAAGGCGCTCAGCTATGGATTGATGGCGGTCGCGCGCGCCTATGCCGATTTCGACCAACATCCCCAGCAGAGCCGTAACCGGCTCGATGTGGCCGGGTTCGAGGCGCAGCACTATCCCGCCAAACGCACGACCGATCAGCATGGCCGGGAAAAGATCGTTTCTCGTTCCGATCTGAACTTCGCGCTCGATATCATCAATACCGCGCTGGCGCGGCCCGATATCAAGACATTCCTGCTCTTTACCGGCGACAAGGATTTCATCCGGCTGGTGACCACCCTGCGCAACCGTCTCGGCCGGCGGGTGATCATCTGCGGCGTGCCAGGGTCGGTCAGTCCCGATCTGGTGGCCGCGGCCGGCGAAGAAGACGAGATCATGATGCCGGATTCGCCGGACATCGATATCGAAGTCATTCAGGCGATCGATCGCTATGTGCGGCAACTGCACGACGGATTCGTTCCCACGCAGAGTCATATGAGCCGTACGCTCTGGCGTTTCCTCGACCGCAATACGCTTCCTTCGGAACACATCGAAGCCAAGGTGATGGAGTTCCTGCGCAAAGGCATTCTCTCCAAGCGGCAAACGCTCAATGGACAGAATCAGGAACTGGTGACAACCGAGCTCAATCCCGATCATCCGCTGGTGCAACAGGCGCTTCCGGGTTTTCCCGATTCCGAACCGGTCGAAATGACCCACGATCCGGTCAATGGCCGGCCTTTGGCAGAGCGTCCGAATGGGGATGCCCGCCTCACGATCGAGCAATACCGCTGATCCAGACCGGCGCGCCATTGGTCCACGAGAATCGATTCGAGCGCGACTATCAGGAACGCGCCGATCGCTGGCAGCACGACGCCGATTTGCTGGAAACCCAGCGAAAACGCCTCTCCAATTTCCGGCTGGCCGCGGGCGGCGCGATGATCGCCGCGGCGCTCTCCTGGTTTTTCACCCGAGAACTCTACGCGGCGCCGGCGGCGATCATCGCCGGGGTCGTGCTGGCGCTGCTGGTGCGGCGCTATCACCAGCTCACCGCGCTGTGGCTGCGTGCGTCCACGCTGGCTACGATCAATCGGTATGGTGTCGCGCGGGTGCAACGCAATTGGGCGGCGCTGCCGGAACCCCGGCCGGTTTCGGTTCCCGAGGGACATCCCTACGCCCGCGATCTCGATCTGGTGGGTCGCGCGTCATTGCAGCAGCTCATCGACACCACTGGCGCGACGATGGGCAGCGAGCGGCTGGCGGGATGGTTGTTGGAGCCAGCCAGTGAAAGCGAGATCGTCGAACGCCAGGACGCGGTACGCGAATTATCGGTCGATCTCGAATGGATGCAGAACTTGCAGCAGCGCGCATTGCGCGGCGAGTTCGACGACGAGCAAACCCGGAATTTCTTGGAGTGGGCGACCCGCGGCCCCGCGCGCTTGCCGGTCTACACCTGGCTGGCACGGCTCAGCCTGGTGACGACCGGTGTCGTCATCGCATTGGCCGCGGCCCGGATGGTCGATTCCACCTGGCTGGCAGTCGTCTTCATTTTCAACCTGGTGTTGGCCCAGGCGCTGCACCGGCAGGTTGGGACGAGTCTCGATGCGGCGATCGAGCATGGCAATGGCATCCGGTCCTATGCCGAACTGCTGGAGCTTCTGAGCAGCCGCCCCCATACGGCGCCGTTGCTCCAGCGAATCGATGCGCCCTTGCAGGTCGATGGCGTGGCCGCTTCCGAGGCAGCCGAGCAACTGGCGCGCATTCTGTCGTTCGGGATTCCAAGGGGATCGTTGCAGAGCTATGTGATGCAAGCGGTCGTTGCCTGGGATGTGCATCTGTACGACCAGCTCGCCAAATGGCGGCAACGCTATGGCGCCCAAGTTCCTCGCTGGTTGGAGGCGATCGGTTGGTACGAGGCGCTGGGCGCGCTGGCTAATCTGGCCCATGACAATCCCGATTGGGTCTATCCCACCGTTTCTGGGGAAGGCGACCGGATCGCTGCCGGCGACTTGGGACATCCGCTCATACCGGAAGCGCGCCGGGTCCGGAACGATATCACGCTGGGCCCGCCGGGCACCTTTCTCTTCGTAACCGGTTCGAACATGTCCGGCAAGAGCACATTGCTCCGCGCGATCGGACTCGATGTCGTGCTGGCCAATGCCGGAGCGCCCGTGTGCGCGCGCACGATGTCGCTTCCGTTGCTGTCGCTCTGGACCAGTGTGCGCATTACCGATTCGCTGGAAGCCGGCATTTCCTACTACATGGCCGAATTGCTGCGACTCAAGCAGATCGTCGATGCGGCGCTAGAACCGCCCACGGATGGACGGACCGTTTGCTTCCTGCTCGACGAGATTCTCTCGGGCACCAACACTGGCGAACGGCAGATTGCGGCGCGGCGGATCATCGACCTCTTGCTCGCGCATGGCGCGATCGGGGCGGTCTCGTCGCACGATCTCGATCTCATCGAGGGCGGCCAACTGGCCAGCAAGGCCGAGAATGTCCATTTCACCGAAACCGTCACGCGAACCGACGGCGTGCTGGACATGACCTTCGATTACAAATTGCGGTCCGGACTCGCGACCTCCACCAACGCGCTCAAGTTGATGGAGCTGGTCGGGATTCCCCTGCGCGATCATCCGGGTTCCACCTTGTGATCGCTCCCCGAGCGCATTGCGGTGGCTCCTCATTCGAGCCTGCTCCTGTCTGTTGCAAACGGCCCCATGCCCCGCTCCGCCCGGTGGCCCGGTGCCGTATTGTGATCCTGCGCATCCTTGGCGTTCGCATCACAGAGCAGGAGCATCCAGATGGCAGCGTATTCGATTCAGAACCGTTCGACGCTCGACCGGCGCGCGCTGGTGAAGACCGGTGCCGGCTTGGCCGCGCTTGGCGTATTCGGCAGTCATGCCGTCACGGCAGGCGCGCAGGACGCCACCCCCGTATCGGTTCCCGATGTTCCCGAGGATTTCAAGGTGGTGCTGCACGCGGCCCAGGAACAGAACTGGGCCTACGTCCTCTCCAATCTCGACAATCTCAGCGCCGAATGGCCGCATGCGGGCTTACGGGTGGTGGTCGATGGCAGCGCGGTCTATACCCTGGCCAGCGACAACGATTTGAGCGCGAGACTTGGCAAATTGGCCGGAGCCGGGGTCGAGGTGCATGTTTGCCCGAACGCGCTGAGGGAACACCAGATCGACCGGAGTGCGATTCCCTCCTGGGCGAAGACGGATCTGGGTGGGGTGGTCGCGCTCGTGCAGGCGATGAATCAGGGATACCACTACATCAAACCGTAACCGACCCCCAGGGTTGTGGCGATCGCCTTTGGCCACCCTTTCCCCAGGATGATCGTCTTCATCGGATGCCCGGTACCCGAAGCCTTTGTGCGGAGGAGCACCCAGGAATTCCGGCAGGTTCGTGTGGTGGACAAGGGGCAACCACAGGGGGTTGCCCCTACCGGAGCGGAGGTGTTTCCGCGAGGTTCTACGGAATCCGGGTGATTCCTCAGGGGTAGTAGCCCAGCGTTTCAACGGTGGGACCGTGCTGGAGCGATGGTGGGTATCCCGTAGGGTCCAAGCGGATTCCGTATTATGCCTGCGAAAGACGTTCCAGATACCGGGCGGTCGCGACCGGGC
>JBIQLF010000129.1:2386-8137 GCA_044464585.1 Thermomicrobia bacterium | reverse complement strand
CTCGGGCGAAAAGGGGCTGGCCAGCGCCTCATAGGTCGCTGCTTCGTACGCTGCCGCATCGGCCAGATAGCCCACATAGCCATTGGCATAGCCGAGCACGAGCGCGGGTCCGGGGGCGGCCTCCACGATGCGCGCGCCGAGCGATGCAAAGAGCTCTCCCGGAATCGCGATCAGCGAGAGACCGCCCAGCCGCCAGGCGCGCAGCTCAGCGGTGCGCGGAATCGTCGCGGGATCGACGCGGGCCAATCGCTCCAGCAGCTGGGCGCCCTGGGCGCGGGTTTCGGCCCGGCGGCGTTCTGCGTCCGAATGATGTTCGCCACGGTCTCCGGGATCGCGCCACGCTCGTTCGGTGAGCGAACGAGGTTCGAGTTCGACCGTGACCGATGCGGTGGCGATGCCGGGTCCGACATCGACGGTTTCGAACAGCGCCTGGAATGCAACGATCCCGGCGCCGCGGCCGACGCGCGTGACCTCGGCCTGATCCTGCGCCGCGCGCGTGAATCGGGTGCTGATATCGCCAGCCGCTCCATTGGCATAGAGCAGCACCGGCGGCATTCGGTTTTGATCGAGCGCCTGCCCCAGCCATTTGCGCAATGCCCCCGGAAAATCGGCCGAGAGCAGATGGTTTCCGGCGCTCAGAACGGTGGGATGGCAGGCGAAATGCGCCAGCACCGCGGTGAGGTAGCCACGTCGGTTCTGGGTCGCAAGCACCGAAACACGGGGATCGAACGGGCCCGTCGGATCGTTGCGATTCGCGGCCAGTCCCTGACTCTCCGCTTGGGCAAAGCGCAGATCGACCGGTTCCGCGCGCTCGCGGGCGAGCATGATGGCGTTGGTACATGTTTGGACGAACTTCCCGCGCAAGTCCGGCAACAACTCGTCCGGATCCGCCGGATGGAGACGAGCGACCACCCCGGCCGGTCCGCTGTGCGTGTGCGACGCGCAGAGTACCAGCTCGGACCGTTCCAACCCGGCGGCGCTGGCCACCTCATCGACCAGCGCGCTATCCACCGCCACGATATCGGCGCAGACGAGCACGAACCGGTCGGCGCCGAAGGTCAGAACGAGCGCGCCGATTCCCAGCTGATCGAGCACCCCCGAGGTCATTCCGGTACGGCCGGCGTATCCGGCCAGGCGCGTGCCCGCCGAAACGCGAAACGGCACATGCGCCGCGCCGCCGGTCCACTCAGGCATCATGTCGAACGTTGCCGGGCCGCGGGCAGGGAAGCGGCCAGGGTATCCAGCCAGACATCATCGACCTCGATCCCGACCGAGCGTGCCGCCAGAATCAATCCACCGGCTGCCGGGGGAAAGCGCGGCGTCCGTGGTTCGGCGTCCGGCCAGTCGCGCCGGAGAAGCGCCCGAAATGGTTCCATGAGCAGATCTCCCGCTTGGAATACTCCGCCGGTCGGATAGATATCCACCGGAGCGCCCGGCGCAAAGAGCTGGCGGAGGACCCCGAGCGCAAGCACCGCCAAGTCCTCTCCGGCTTCGCGCAGAATCGAGATCGCCGCGGCATCGCCATCGCGGGCAGCCTGCGCGACCTTCGGAGCCAGAAGAGAAATCCGCTCCCGGGAAAACCCGGCGGCATAGACGATCCAGGGAAGATCGCGCGGCCGGGAGACACCGAAATGGTCGACCACGATCTGTTGCAGGATCGTCGGCTCCCCGCGCCGGTCGGCTGCATAGGACGCGGCAGCGATGGCGCGTTTGCCGATGAAGAACGCGCTGCCCTCGTCACCGAGCAAGAATCCGAATCCTCCGGCGATCGCCTCGTCCCCTTGCTCGGTGATGCCATACCCGATGGCGCCGCCTCCGGCGATCAAGACGACGCCGGGGGTTCCGCCGGACGCGCCCGCCAGATTGGTGACATAGTCGGGAACGACGGTGATCTCGCATGCCGGCAACCGTTCTCGAACGATGCCGATCACGATATCGGGAGCCTGGCTGCCAGTCGGAGCGCCGGTCAGCCCCAGCGCGATGGCCGCAACCTGTTCGGGAACGAAACCGGTCGCCGCCAGCACATCATCGATGGCGCCGAGAATCGCGCGGCGGTTCTTTTCGACTCCGCCCTCGATATGGAAATGGTCGGACGGGCCCCCGAGACCGGAACCGAGCACCGTCCCATCGAGTTGGGCAAGCAGCGCCTTGGTGGCGGTTTGGCCACCATCGATCGACAGCAGGAACGGACCCATCGCCATTGGCGTTAGCCTTTGAGGAGTCTCAGACGTGGACCGTAGCGCTCTTGCAGCTCGCGGTTGCGCTCGTCACCCCCGGGGACATTCATGCTCACGATCGCCGGCGGCTGGTGCCCGGCGGCCAGCATCGTTTCCGCCACCTGGGACACGATGGCGTTCATCAAGGCCGCGCCCAGCACCGTCGAAGAGGCGCCGATTCCGGCATCCATGCCGTCGAGCTGAAGGATGGCATCGCCTGCCGGCACTCGGCTATCGACCACCAGATCGACCACATCTCCCAGCTTCTTGCCCGATGAGTGACGGGATACGGCATTGCCGTAATTTGCCGCCGAGGTGATCGCAACGGTCGTGGCGCCGCGTTTCTTTGCATCCATCGCCAACTCGATCGGCACCGGATTGATACCGGAGTTGCTGACGATCACGACCACTTCGCCGGGACGGACATCGAACGAATCGAGCACCACCTGGGCATATCCCTCGGTTCGTTCCACCATGCTCGGAGCCAGGGTGCCGAAACTGGTCAGATTGATATCGAGCATGGCATTGAAGGCGAAGAGCCCGCCCGCGCGATGAAAGACTTCTTCTGCCATCATGTGCGAATGCCCGCTACCGAAGACATGCACGATACCGCCGTTTGCGATGCATGTGGCCATCAGATCGGCGGCCGCCTCGATTTGCGGTCCTTGGTTCTCGACCTCATCCAGCAGGGTGCCAAGTCGATCGAAATACTGCTCGTAGGCTTTGCTCACGCGTGATGTTCCTTACCTGTATCGTTCCATCGTAGACAGTTTTGGTCCGTGCCGGTCAGTCTGCCGGATGACCGTGCAGTGCGGCCACGAACCGGCTGGTGACCACCATTGGATTGGTGATCGCCGTGCCGACGACCACGAAGAGCGCTCCCAGGTCGATCGCCCGGCGAGCGTCCTCCCGGGTCCAGATCCGGCCTTCGGCAAAGACCGGCACGGGAGACTCGGCCGCCAGCCGTTCGATCATCTCGAAATCGGGACCATCCAGGTTGGGCCCGCCGGCATAGCCGCTCATCGTCGTGCCGGCCGCATCGACCCCGCATTGGATGGCCGCGCGCGCCTGCTCGACCGTAGCGCAATCGGCCATAGCCAGCGCGCCGGCCGCATGGATCGCCGCGACAACCGCTTCCAGGGTTTCACCGCCTGGGCGGGGGCGCATGGTGGCGTCCACGGCCACGAGATCCGCACCCGCTGCGATGATCGCCCGCGCGCTTTCCGCCGTTGGCGTGATGAAGAGCGAGCCGTCGGGCATCTTGAATTTGGAGATGCCCATGATCGGGATGTCGGGTCCGATCGCCGCGCGGATGGCGCCGATATCGGCCACGCCATCGGCGCGGATACCGGCGGCGCCACCGGCGACCGCCGCCGCGGCCATGGCGGCCATGAACACCGGACCGTGCAATGGATTGTCTGCGCGCGCCTGGCAGGAGACGACCAGACCGCCCGCCAGCCGCCGGAGCGGTTCTGGCAGCGCCTGGGTCGAAGTCGTCGTTTCGTTCGTCATCCCTTCACTCCCGACATGGTCAAAGCTTCGATAAAGTTACGTTGCAATACCAGGAAGACGATCAGCACCGGCAACATCGCCATCAGCGCGACCGCCATCAACTGGGGATAGTTCGTTCCGTATGAACTTTCGAAGAGCGCAATCCCGAGCGGCAGGGTGCGGTATTTCTCGTTGGTCGTCACCAGCAACGGCCAGAAGAAACTGTCCCAATTCCACATGAAGATGAAGATCGCCAGCGAGGAGAGCGCGGTTTTGCTCATCGGCAAAATGAGGCCGGCGAAGATGCGCGGTTCGCTGCTGCCATCGAGCCGGGCCGCTTCGATCAGATCGTTCGGGATCGTCAGCATGTGCTGGCGCATCAGAAAGATTCCGAACGCGCTGGTGCCGGCCGGCAGAATCAGCCCCCAGTAGGTGTCGACCCAGCCGAGCGTTTTCACCACCATGAAGAGCGGGATGATCATCGACGCCAGGGGGATCATCAGGGTCGCCAGCACCACGCCGAACATCAGATTGCGGCCCGGAAAGCTGAATTTGGCAAAGGCATACCCCGCCAGGGAGCAGGTGAGCAGATTCAGAAAGGTCACACTCACCGCCACGATGATGCTGTTCTTGAAATAGCGTTCGATCGGGTGCTCGCGCCAGGCGGTCGAAAAGTTGTCCCAGCGCAATTCGGACGGAATCCATTGCACCGGCGTGGCGAAGACCTCGTTCAGCGATTTGAGGGAGGTGGAAAGCATATAGACGAACGGCAGCACGACCAGCACCATCCCGGCGATGAGCACCAGATAGAGCAAGGCATGTCCCACCCGGGACTTCGTCCGGTTCGATGTGAATGAATCGCTGATGGCTGGTGGACTAGACATCGACATTTCCTGCCTGGACGCGCATCACTGCCTACTGCCTACTGCCTACTGACTGCCAACTGCTCAATCGTACGCCCGTGCGCGATAGAGCCAGAACTGCACGAGCGTGATGGCCGCGATGATGAAGAAGAGCACCACCGACATCGCCGCGGCTTTGCCGCCATCGAGAAAGACGAAAGCGGTTTGATAGATGTTGAGCGTGAGCACGAGGGTGGCATCGACCGGACCGCCGTTGGTCATCACGAACTGGGGAATGAACACCTGCAGCCCGGTGATCATGGCGATGACGGTCGCGAACAGGATGGTCGGTTGCAGCAGGGGCAAGGTGATCGAGCGAAAGACCTGTAGCGAACCCGCTCCGTCGGTCTTGGCGGCTTCGATGAGATCGCCGCGCACATTCTGCAAACCGGCCAGAAAGATCACCATGAAGAATCCGACTTCTTTCCAGATGCTCATGATCACGATGGCATCCGGAGCCAGACTCATATCGGTCAGCCAGTTCTTCGGGCCGATACCGAAGGGATGGAGAAAGGTCGTATTGAACAAACCATTGCGGTGGAAGATCAATTTCCAGATGACCGAAACCACTACCCAGCTCATGACGACCGGGATGAAATAGACCGTGCGAAACACGCCGCGCCCGCTGATTCGGGTATTGAGCGCCAGCGCCAGCAGCAACGCCAGAAGGAGCACCGGAATATAGGTCAGCGCCACATATTCGAAGGTATTCACCAATGAGGTCGTAAAGCGGGCGCTGCTGAAGAGCGCCCGGTAGTTGCTCGTTCCGGTATAGACCGGTTTATTGACCACGCTGTATTTGAAGAAGGACAAATAGAAGGTGCGCAGAATCGGATAGATCGCAAAAAGCGCGAAGAAGACCATCGCCGGCAGCGCGAACGCCAGACCCCAGAGACTGCGTTTCTGGCTATGCGTCAACCGGACGCGGCGACGCGACGGTTCGACGATGCCGGTCAACGCATCCGGGGAGAGATATGGGGGAGCCGGGGTGTCCATGACGATGGTCGTCCTGAGCTGTGAGCCCTGAGTCCTGAGCCTTGAGTCGTGAGTCTTGAGTTGTGAGCCCTGAGCCCGCAAGTGGAGATGTACCCGAAGCAACACACAGTTGAGTTGCTTCGGGCCACACTCTCTCAAGACTCAAG
>JBIQLF010000129.1:0-2286 GCA_044464585.1 Thermomicrobia bacterium | reverse complement strand
GACTCGTCGCTCTAGCTGGCGAGCGCTGCTTCGATTTGCGCCTTGGCGCCGTCGAATGCTTCCTGCGGTTCGACGCCGCTCAGAATCGACAGCTCGATCGCCTGCATGACGATATTGTCGACCTCTTCCGCTTGCGGAATGAGCGGCAGGAATTTCCCTTTCGCCATTTCGCTTTCCCAGACCGGACCGAACGGGAATTCCGCGGCTTCCGGCTGGGAGGCCCATCCGACGACCGGCTGGATGAAGTTGACGTTCTTCAGCCATTCGCCCGGTTGCGATGAAAGCGCGCCCACAAATTTTCCGGCGGCATCCTTGACGGCCGCGTCCGTCGTCAGCGCATTGAGCGACCAGTAGTAGGCGTAAAGCGGATTGACGCCGGCATCCGGATTCACCTGCGGCAATGGCACGATCGCCCAGTTGTCGCCGATGACCGTTTCATCGGTCATGAAGCCCATCCCCCACGGATTCATGAGAGTCATGGCAACCTTGCCGTCCAGGAAGTCCTGGTACGGCACCGTGGCTTCGCGGGAGGCGATATTGGGATCGGCGATCTTGTACTTGTACACCATGTCGTACCAGATTTGCAGCGCCGCAACCGCTTCCGGCTCGGCAATGGTGACCGTGGTGCCATCGTCGGCAACGAGCGTGCCGCCGGTTTGCAGCAACAGGGTGCCGAGCTGGTTGTGATACCACCCCTGATGCAGATAGAGGAAATCGAAGCCGCGGCGGGTCATGGTGTCGCCGTCCATGACGACGAGCTTCTGGCCCATTTCTCCGACTTCGTCCCAGGTCTTGGGCGGACTGGCCGGATCGAGACCGGCTTCCTCGAACGCTTTGGTGTTGATGGCAAACGCCGTCACATTGAACTCGCTCGGTACGCCATAGATCTTGCCATCGACCGAGGAGGCGCCTTCGAGCGCGCCGGGGAGGTATTTCGCCTTGAGCGCGTCGAGCGATTCGAAGCCCATGGCGACCGGATCGACTTCCTGCACGAGCCCTCGGGGGATATACACCGAGCGCATGGCGTTGTCGTCCATGTTGATGATGTCTGGACCGGTGCCGGTTCCCATGGAGGTGAGCATCTTGGTGCCGAACTCCATGTTCGGGATCACCTCGTACTCGATCTTGATATCCGGGTTGGCGGCTTCGAACTCTTCGATTTGCTTCTTGTTCTGGTCCACCATCGGCGGATGGGTGTGGGTCCAGAATTTGACCGTGGTCGCATCCTGGGCAGCGGCGCGGCCGAGCCCGAGACCGAGGCCACTGAGCGCGAGCGGCGATGCCGCCAGCCCCTGGGCGAAGCGGCGGCGCGAAATCGATGTGCTGGCAAACTGATCGTAACGCATCGTTGTGTTCGACTCCTTTTCGTTGGATTCTATCGCTCGACTGACCGAACCGGTGTTCACATTCGTATTGCGAGTCTCCTTTCCTCGATGGCTTATATGCTGTCACGCGCCAGGCGGGTATAGAAGCGGTATTTGTCGCCTCGATAGATCGACGAGGCAAATTCGATCGGTCTGCCGCGCCGGGTGGTCGTGATCCGGCGGGTGCGCAGAACCGGGCTGCCGGGATCGACCCCGAGCAGGCGGGCGTCTTCATCGCTGGCGAGATCGGCTTCGATCTCCTGTTCGGCTCCGACCGGTGGCATATCGAAATGCTCGGTCAAAATGCGATAGAGCGAATCGTGTTCCAGATCGTAGTCCAGCAGCCGCTCGCATCCGATGAAGCAGACGCATGTGTTCTCGATCGCGAGCGGATCGGTATCGGCCAGGCGCAGGCGGCGCAACCGGTAGACCGGCTGGCCGGTCTTGATACGCAACCGCTCCGCCGTGTCTTCGTCGGCATTCCACATTCTGGCTTCCAGAACGCGAGCGCCGGGACGCTGCTTGCGGACGCGCATTTCCTCGGTGAATCCGGTGAGTGACAGCAACTGTTGCGGGAATTTCGGGCGCCCGACGAAGGTGCCCTTGCCCTGTTCTCGATAGAGGAGCCCTTCGTCCACCAGCAGGCTGATCGATTGGCGAGCGGTCATGCGGCTGACGCCATGCCGTTCGCACAGTTCCCGTTCGGATGGGATCGCCGTGCCCGGCGCCCATTCGCCGTTGCGAATGCGTTCGCGGATGAACTCCATCAACTGGTAATACCGCGGCACCGGACCGCTCTTGATGTTCTCGACCATCTCCAGCAATCGCCATAGATCAGGATGTGGAGGAAATATCTTCTATTTGTCAGGTTGTCTATACCAGTGGCACTGTAGGCGGTTGGAGGAGTGGTTGTCAAGAGCCG
>JBIQLF010000128.1:0-8358 GCA_044464585.1 Thermomicrobia bacterium | reverse complement strand
CCCACGACATCGCCCCGGTCGGAACGCTCGAACAGACTGAGACTCGCATTGTCGAGCTGCAACCGCCGGTAGTTCGCGAGCGGCATTTCCATCAAATGCGCGATCAGCAACCGTCCCGTGGTGTGGTGCGCAACCGCCAGCACGGTGCAGCCCGGTTTCATGACATCATAGAGAAACGCGGTTACCCGGGCGACGACCTCGCTGGCCAGCTCCCCATGTCCTCCGGGCCGATACGCATCCGGATCGGCCACCCAATCGAGCCAGTGGTTATCCGGTTCGGCTCGAATCTCGGCGTGGGTTTTCCCCTCCCAATCGCCATAGTTCATTTCGTTGAGACGCGGATCCTGCACGATGGGAATATCCCGGCCCGCAAGCGCCAGCTTCGCCGTATCCCGCGCGCGGCTGAGCGCCGAGGAATAGACCTCGTCGAACTGCAGATCGCGCAACAGGATTGCGCCCTGTTTTGCCTGTTCGATACCGGCCTCGGTCAGTGGCACATCGCTCGCGCCGGCATACCGGTTGCCATCGGCATTCCAGGTCGTTTGTCCATGCCGCAGAAAATAGAGGCGCGCTGGTTCGGTCATCTATTCGACCAATCCGAGCTGCTTGCGAAAACCATAATTGTCCCAACCATCGAAACCCTCGACCACCATGCCACCCTCGATCCGGTCGAGACTCATGCCCTCCACCCGAATCGTCCGGCCGTCGCCCTTGGCGCCCATCAGCTCGCCCTCGAATGTACCGGTCAACACCCAGCGCGTGAGCACCTTGTCGCCTTCGGCGATCACATCGACCACGTCGAAATGCACGTCCGGAAACGCGGCGATCCACGATTTCCAGTGCGCGCGGAAATCCTCCCGGCCGGTGCCGAAGTCGGCATCGTTCCCGGCTGTCGTTTCGGCCAGATAGCGATCGATCGCCGATTCGTCTTTTTCATTCCAGATTTCGCGAAAAAAGTCGCGCGCGGTCTGCTTGTTCTCGTCTGCCGGCACTCATACGCTCCTGTTCGACTCCAAGATCCATCGCTTTGGAGGAGATGGTACCAGTCCGCCTGCATCCCGGAGGCGCGTTCATGGACAATACCGGTCATCGATCGGGCTTCGAAGAAGGGACGACCATGGAACTGCGTGTCGATGGCAAGGTTGCGCTCGTGACGGGAGCGGATAGCGGAATCGGCCAGGGAATCGCCATTCGCCTGGCGGAAGCCGGGGCCGACGTCACGATCGGCTATTACTCGGATCGCGATGGAGCCGGGCAAACCGCCGCCCAATGTCAGGCATTCGGACGCCGGACATTGCTGGTCCAGGGCGATGTCGGCGATCCGGAGGCAGTCGCCCGCATCTTCCAGCAACACGATGAGACCTTCGGGCAGATCGATATCCTGGTCAACAATGCCGGCATGTTCGTCAATGCGGAGATCGTCGATCTGCCCGTTGGCGATTTCGAGCGGGTCATCCGCACCAACCTGTTCGGACCGTTTCTTTGCATGCAACAAGCGGCGCGCCGGATGATCGACCGCAAGATGGGCGGCCGCATCATCGACATCACCTCGGTCCACGAGGAAGCCTGCTTCGCCGGCGGTTCCGCCTACAACGCCTCGAAGGGCGGATTGCGCAATCTGACCCGCACCGCCGCGGCCGAGTTGGGTAAATACGGCATCACGGTCAACAATATTGCGCCCGGCATGATCCTGACCCCGATGAACCATGTCGCGGTCAGCGACCGGGACTATCTGCAAAACGCCGAACGGCAGATCGTGCTCGAACGCGCCGGACAACCGGACGATATCGCGCGCATGGCGCTCTTTCTCGCCTCCGACGCGGCCTCGTATTGCACCGGCCAAACCTTCTATGTCGACGGAGGCTGGATGCTGACCTGGCCGCCGGTCTGATCCGGCGGCCAGGTCCATCGCGTTACTGGTCCGGCGTGCCAACCGAACCGTCGTCCGGGGTCTCGGTTGGCGGTTCGTTCGGCGTCTCGAGGGTTGGCTCGGCGGCTGGCGGTTCCTCGCTCGGCGGGATGCCAACCGTCGGTTCCTCGATGGGCTCGTCGATCGCTTCGGTCGGAACCGGGGTTTCGGTCGGTTCGATGGCGGGTGCCACCCCTGGCGTCAAATACCGGTCGGCGACCCATCCTTCCAGATTGTTGCCAGTAATCACCGGCACCCAGAAATAGCCGTTCGCCGCCTGGCCGTATCCGGTGATCTGCACCTGCGTGCCGTTGACCAAGGTCCCGAGGATTTGCGCCGACGTGCCCGGAGCTGCCCGGAAGTTGACTCCGGCATTCGTATGCGCAATGTCGCCCGGCCGGAAACCGCCCGGTCCGGCGGTCGGTGTCGGCGTCAGACTTGGGGTCTCCGTGATCGTCGGAGTCGAGGTCGCCGTTGCGGAAAGATCGGGCGTCGCCGTCGCGGTTGGAGTCGAGGTCGCAACCCCGGCCTTGACGATGTAATTCGTCACGATCCATCCCGTCAGATTCTGGTAGTGCACCGGAATCCAGAAATACCCATCGGCCGAACCGCCGATGCCCATCACCAGCAGGGTCGTGCCCGATGGGATCACCTCGATCGACGTACCGCTCAGACTGGGGAACGAGCGCAAATTGACATTGGCGGTCGTCCGCACGATATCGCCGCTGCCGAATCCGCCGGGCGGTGTCGCCGTCGGGGTCGAGCTCGGCGTCCAGGTGGAGCTGGCCGTGGGGGTGGCCGTGCGCGTGAACGTCGGGGTGATCGTCGGCGTGTTCGTCGCCACCCCGAACTTGGTCACATAGTCGGATGCGACCCACCCGTTCAGACCGTTGTAAACGACCGGAATATAGAAGTGGCCGCTGGCATCTTGCCCGGAACCGGTCACCATCAGCACCGCGCCGATCGGCAAGGTGGCGATCGGATTGCCACCCATACCGGCGCTCGGACGCAGGTAGACCGATTGTTTCACGCGCACCAGATCGCCGCGCTCGAACCCGCCATGCGGAGTGGGCGAAAGCGTTGCCGTGGAGGTCGGAGATGGCGTCCAGGTCACCGTCGGCGTGCGCGTGACCGACGGGGTGCGACTTGGCGTCGAAGTCGGCACGGCCGTTGCCACGCCCACCTTGGTCACGTATTCCGAAGCGACCCAGCCGTTCTTGCCGTCGTAGCGCACCGGGATATAGAAGTGATCGCCAACGGACAATCCCGTGCCCGTCACCAGCAGGCGAGCGCCAACGGGAAGCACCTGGATGACCGAGCCACCACCAGGAGTGGTCCGGAAATTCAACGACTCATCGACCCGCACGATATCGCCGGGGCCAAAACCCATCGGCGGGGTGGGCGTCTTGGTCGGCGTATTCGAAGCGGTCGGTGTGTTCGACGCCGTTGGAGTCTCAGTCGGGGTATCGGTCACGGTTGGCGTGCTGGTGACCGTTGGGGTATCGGTCACGGTTGGCGTATCGGTCACCGTCGGCGTGTCGGTCACGGTCGGGGTGTCGGTCACGGTTGGGGTCATTGTCGGGGTCGAGGTAGAGGTCGACGTTGGCGTGCGCGTTGGCGTCCGGGTGGGGGTCGATGTCGCATGACCGGTTTTCGAAAGCCAATCCGCCGCGACCCAACCATCGACCCCGTTGTGCCGCACCGGCACGAACAAACCGCCCTGCCCGTTCTGGGCGTGACCGGTGACCAGAAGGGTCGTACCGGTGGGGAAGGTCGAACGAATCGAATAATTGGTGCCGGGACCGGTGCGGAAATTGAGTCCCGCCGTCGTCCGGGCCAGATCGCCGTTCACCCATCCGCCCAGTGGCGTTGGTGTGCGGGTTGGCCCGGCAGGTGTGCGCGTTGGCGTGCGGGTCGGTGTTGGCGTGGCCACCACGGCCAGCAGTTCAGCCGCGATATAGCCAACAACACCATCGGACAGGCGGCGTACATGAACGTAGGTATATCCGCCGCAGAACTGACCGGCATTCAGGGTCGTGAATTCCATTCCAGTCGGCGCGGTATAGTCCACCGGATAGGTGATGCATGGTCCGGTGCGAACATTGCTGGCGGTCGTAACCCGCACCGTGCTCCCGACCGGAATGCTCGATTGCGCTCCAACCGGGCGCGGCGGCACTATCCCCAGACTGAATACCAGCGAAACGATCACCGCGGCGATCGTCACGTTCCCGAGACGGTGGATACCCTTCCCCATTGTTCCTTGCCCCCGGTTGCGGACCCGTACGGCCACACGCGAACGCCTACGGTCGACGCCCGCGTGTTTTCAGGAAGCGAATCACCAGCAATGCATCGCTCGCCCGCGATGTGTGACTCGTATGCACAACTTCCCACGGGTGCATGGTAGCCGATGAACGCCCACCGGCTCAACATGTTGGCGCGGATTTCCCGGTTTGACGCCTCGATAAGCCGCCCGGTCGAGCGATTTTCGGGCGGTCTGCCCAGCAGACTTGGCAACGACGCCCATGACAGCCCGCTGACTGGCGGCGCCGATCCGGCAATCCGAGCCGGCACCGCCAGACCGCGATCCCATTTTCCGGAAACCGGTCGCATTGTCCAGGCGTACCCGGTCATGTAAGGTTGTCGGCGTTCGCATTGGTGATGGTCTCGCATGGTTCTTTTTCGCACGCCTCTTGCCCTCGTTCTCCTGCTCGCCGGATTGTCGACAGGCTGGATCGCCCTGGCGCCCCCCGCATCGGCCGATCTGGTCATTCCGGGCACCCCCGCCGGGAATCAGCTCGAATGGGCGCTCGAACAAGTCGATACCGGGTCTGCCGGTGTTTCGGAGCAAACGATCGCCGAGCACTTTTCCGATGATTATCTGGCCGTCGTCACCCCGGCGCAGCTCATCGGCTATTTCCGCGACTATCTCAACCCCGCCAGCCCGATGCGAGTCGTGCGTTTCGAAGGCGGCGCCACCGACCTGCGCAGCAACGCCATTCTCCAGGGACCCTATGGCTACTGGCGGGTGGAGCTGGGCGTCACCCCCGCCGCACCGCACAAGATCGACACCCTCTGGTTCGAACCCGTCTGGACGACCACCACCCCGGATGCGGCGCCGGTCGGCTGGAGTGAGCTGAAACGCGCATTCCGCGCGATCGCCCCCAGCGTGAGTGTCACGGTCGCCGAGGTCGATGACGGCAATTGCGCGCCCATCGCCCGGGTCGAACCCGACCGGGTGCTCCCGATCGCGTCGTCGTTCAAACTCTATGTGCTCGGCGAGCTGGCCCACCAGGTGGACGAAGGACAGGCATCGTGGGATGAACTGCTTCCCATCGACCCGCGCTATATCAGCCAACCCAACGGCGATATGCGCGATTTTCCAGCCGGATCCGAATTCCCACTTTCCTATTATGCGGAACAGATGATCTCGAAATCGGACAACACCGCGACCGACCATCTCATCGCCCGGCTGGGCCGCGAACGGGTCGAATCGGCGTTTGCGCTCATGGGCCAGAACGATCCGGGCGCCAACATCCCGCTCATGCTGACCCGCGAGTGGTTCGCCATGCGTATGCGCTTCACCGACGATGAGCTCTGGCAGTTCGTGCGCAGCACCGATTCCGAACGCCGATCGGTGCTCGAACAGGTAGCCGATCCCGTTGCCGATACCCTGCTCGAAACCGATCTCTGGCCCGGACAAGCCTGGGCGTCCGATATCGAATGGTTCGCCTCGTCGGCCGATCTCTGCCGGGCGCTCGCCTATCTGCACCAGCAGGGCGAACGAACCGGTATGGAACCGGTCCTGAATGCGCTTTCGCTCGAACCGGAGATCGTCTTCGATCCGGCCGTCTGGTCCTATGTCGGATTCAAAGGCGGCTACGAAACCGGCGTCTTGTCCGAGAACTTCCTGCTGCAACGGTCCGATGGCCGCTGGTTCGCCATCTCCGCCATCATCATGGATCCCGTCTGGGAAATCGACGGCAATGGGCTGCGCAACCTGATCGCGACCGCGGTGCAGAATCTGGCATTCCAGGATTGAGCGATCCAGGGTCCAGAGATGACGCCGGCGGGACGCAACCGGGGACTGACGAAAACGGTCAGGAATCGTGCTGAGATGAGACCCATCCCCACCCCCGGCACCGAACCTCTAAGCGACTGACCGCCTGCCCCCCACCACCCGTTCTACGTCTCTCAAGACCCAAGACCCAGGACTCAAGACCCAAGACGAACTCCCACACGAGGACGCAGCCAAGACGCCGGCCCCACGCGCTACACTCCCCCCACAACGAACATTCCCGAGTTCGTCGCCAAATGGAAGAGCAGCACGCTCACCGAACGCGCCGCGGCCCAGAGTTGGTTCACCGATCTCTACCGCGTGCTCGGCGTGCCCGCCCCCACCGATATCGACCTCGCCGGCGCCACCTACACCTTCGAACGCGGCGCGGCCAAGACCAGCGGCGGCAACGGCTGGGCCGATGTCTGGATGCGCGGCCATTTCGCGTGGGAGTTCATGGGAAACGACCCGCGCTATACCCCGACAACCACATTCGAAACCCTCTCATTCCCATGGCCAACTGGATCCGAACCGGTCGATGACCCGCGCGTGCTGGCAATCACGTCCGTCGCCAAAGAGTTGGACGAAAAACGCCGCGCCTGGTCCGACCCACCCAGCGCACCCGAGGCCGAGCTCAAAAAACGAACCCTCACCAACCTCTACAACGAGCGCCCCACCTGGCTGCGCAACCTCCACGCGCGGCTGGACCGCGCCGCCTGGGACGCCTACGGTTGGCCGGTGGATGAAGTGCCGGGTGCGGTCGAGGAAGAGATACTCTTGGAACGCTTGTTGGTATTGAACGGCGTGAGAAAATGATCCCAGTTCTCAATCTGATTATCTGGTTCCTCGACCAATGACAGATGCACGAAAACTCCAAGGCAATATAGTTGAAGAGATAGTTGCCTCACTACACGAAGGCGAAGGCGTCTTGATTGAAAGAGGGAAGCTATTTCCTTCGCGTAGCAACCTCGGTCGATTGCGAGAAATAGACGTGTTGCTTACGACAATGGCGTCGGGGTATCCGATCCGGATGGCATTTGAGTGCAAGAATTATGGTCGCAAGATAAGTTCCACCACAGTTGACCAATTTGTTGGGAAGCTGCTGGATGTCGGAATACCCCCTCAGCATGGCATTTTGGTGGGCACTGATGCGGGGTTCACCAGGGGAGCTATTGATCAGGCGAAATTTCAGCAAATTCGTACTTTGATTCTTGCTGGGCTGGACAGCCAGAGGATTGCTGCAGCAATCCTCCAATCTGTCCAAACTAACATCTTTCTTTTGTTGTGCATCAATAGAGTATCGATCAATACTGAGGTGGAAGTCAACTCAAATAGTGTGAGTTTATTTCTTCAAGACAAACGGGGAAAATTGAAGGGCAACATCGCGGATCTCGTTTGGGCCGACTGGCATGACGGACCTCTCCCAGAGGAGCTTGGCAACTATCAGACAACCATCGAAATACCGAGTGGCTGGCAATGGAATTTCGGCGGACAGGACGTGCGAGCTCATGCCACGGTGAATTTCAGCATTCTAGCTCTCGTCGTATCGAAAAAGGGCGATGCGCGCACCTTTACACTTTCGGACGCTACTACGGGGAAAATGCGCAAGTTCTCGATCAACGCAAAGTTCAGCGAGAACCCAGATCCACCCGTCGTCACTACGGTGTTTCGCGAAGCTGATCTAGAACCTGCAATCAACCGATCTTCGGCAGTAAATCTCACCTTGGGGCGGGTTCGACTCCCAAGGGTTCTTTTCGGCATTTACTGGCCCCCAAGCGAAAGGGTGATTTCGATGCAGTTTGCCCGAGCTGCTGAACTAATCAGGCAGCGCATCCTTCCGGAGAATGATCCTTCGCCACCAACCTTTTTCCAATTGGAGGGAACTAATCTCGCCGCCTTATGGGAACCCATCTGGTCAAAGCACCCCGCTGCCCAAGATCATTCGTGGCCATGGCCTCGTGGCAGGCGAAGAAGAAGCGAGGTCTCAAGGCTACCCGATACCATGAGAGTTACGACGGAGAGTGATTAGTGCCGCGGTCCTGGTTATTTGACGAACTGGAAATGCGTTTTCACGATGGGTAGTCATGGACGAAAGCCGCGTCGTCACACGTCGAAAGTCGAGAAGGGTCTGAGACCGGCAATTCAGGAAATGACGGGTAATTGTGTAAGGATCGTACTACATTTCTTCCGCTTCTCTACTCCCGCCCGCTATCCCTCCCCACCCCGAATCCTCCGACTCTCCTCCCTCACCCACTCAATCGTCCATACCATCTCGCCCACATCCTCGATCTCCCTCGACACTCAATAAACCGCCACCCACAACGCCGCACTCCCAACACAGACCATCCACTTCCCGCCATGTGCACCAGCTGCTTCCCGGCTATGCTGATCCACA
>JBIQLF010000127.1:5374-8365 GCA_044464585.1 Thermomicrobia bacterium | reverse complement strand
CCTGACGCCACCCCCGTCATCCTGACGCCACCCCCGTCATCCTGAGCGCAGTCGAAGGATCTCCTCGCCGCAGCGAGTACTCCGAGGTCACGGAGATCCACGTCGGCAGCCAGATCGTTTCGCCGCCGCTCTAGATCGCTTGCCGATACCCGAAGAACTCGTGATCCTCGTTGTAGCCACCATAGCCGCTGCCGATATTCCGGAAATCCTCGACGAAATCGATTCCGCGAATCCATTTCACCTGCTTGAATCCGATCTGTACCTCATTCCGAAGTCGCAATGGCGCGCCATGCCCGAAGCTGAGGGTTTCATCGTTCATATCGTAGGCCAGCATGGTGAGATGGTTGCGCATCTGTTCGATCGGATGGGCGTCGTAATACAGCCCCTCGTTGGGTCCGGATGCCAATGAATAGAAGATCACCCATTTGGCATTCTCCTTCGGGCGCACCAGATCGAGAATCGTGGACATCGAAACACCGCCCCATTTAGCGACTCCCGACCATCCCTGGATGCAGAAGTGCTGGGTGATCTGTTCGTGATACGGAAGCGCTCGCAATTGTTCGAGACTGAGCTGCACCGGGTTTTCGACCAGACCGTGAATATCGAGACGATAGTCCGCGAAGTTCCCCTTTTGCAGGGCGCGATATTCGGGACTGTCGGGATATTCGCCGTTGTGCCAGAAGTAGGGCGAAATATCGTTTTCCGTGTATTCCCCAGGTCTCGTATCGACCTGTTCGAATTGGCGTTGTACGGGTGCGATCAGCGCCCCCCCAATTCGCTGAACCACGCGCGGGCGCCGCAACGTAAAGGGGCTGGCCGCTACCCAAACCACGGCAAGCAGCGCCATCGAGATCGCGAAGAGAATGAACCCGGTCCACCCAGTGTCGTCCCGCCCGAGATAGATGTGATTGAGATTGCGAAGCACCCCGGTTGTCGCCACGAAGGTGACATGCAGCACGATGAAGGCGACGAACCAGACCATGATGAGAAAGTGCAGCGACCGGGCCGTTTGGATGCTCAATCGGCGGCTCACGGTTTTGAACCGGGTCGAAAGCGCGGGTGACATCCCGAGGCCGGTGATCAGGGCCAGGGGCGCGGCGATGAAGACCGTGAAGAAATAGGCCAGCAGCTGCAGGCTGTTGTAGGCGACCCAACTGTTTTCCTGGGGCCAATCGAGCGAAAGATATTGGAGCAATACCGATACCGCGTTGGGAAAGACCGCCCAGCTGGTGGGGACGAGATGCTTCCAGTGGGGGGTCGCAAAACAGAGGATATAGAAGACGATTCCGTTCAGCAACCAGAGCATGTCCATGCCAAGATGCCACCAGCGGGCAAGGCCGATGGAATGGCGGATGCCAGGCAACCCCACATACCCGGGCAAGGCCACCGAATCCTGTTTGGCGGTCCAGAGGGGGTCGGCGGGCACGGGATTCTGGAAGCGAAGCCATTCGCTGCCCGGGGTACTGCCCCGGTTCCAATAGAGACGGGGATGATCGGCCAGGATTTGCCAGCCGGATCGAATGATGAACATCATCAGGAAGATATTGAAGAGGTGCTGCGCTGCGACCCAGAGCGGAAATCCGGCGCCGTCCTCGGCGGTTGCATTGGTGACCGTTCCCGGATAGCGGGCGATGAAATCCTGCACCGAGGGGAGGGTGCGCAATCCCTTGGCGCAGGCGACCGCGACCAGCAGCAAAACGTAGCCGATCGGAATGAGCCAGAGGAGATTGAACCAGCGATCGCGGCCTGCCCGGACGCGGGGCGGGATCCCCGAATGCTGGGAGATACCGCCTGCCCACGTTTTGAGATCGACGGTCGATTTGCCGGGTTCGAGTTCTTGCCGGTAGGAGTCACCGGGCGATAGGTTGGCCGGCCGGTGGGCGCCCGGTTCGCTCTGCTTTTCGCTGCCGTGGTCTGGGGAATGCGGGTTCATGCTCACCTGTTCTGGTTGGTGTCGTTCACCTCCAACACGCCGGTGTGCCTGCTTGCTTCGTCGAAATGCACCGCATTCATGGTACGCCGCCCGGCGAAGTGGTGCCGAAATGCACCGCGGGCGCGAGACGATCGGCCGGGCGCGTTTCGAGCGGGCCGATCGAGATGGTGAAGCGCCGCGATTGCCAGCACCAGACAGGCTCCGCCGAGCAGCATGCCGCCGATGACATCGGTCAGATAGTGGACACCGAGATAGATCCGGCTGAACCCAATGAGCGTGACCAGCACGGCGGTGGCAACGGGCAGGATGGATCGGGCTCGTCCCTTGGTTCGACCGGCCAGTACCGCGGCCAGCAATCCCCAGACGATGATCGCGGTAATGGTGTGGCCACTGGGGAAGCTGTAGCCGTCCGCATGGGTCAGATGGGGAACGATGGACGGCCGGGGCCGCGCAAAGGCGACCTTGCATCCGGTCTCGAGCAGCTTGGCGAGTGCGAAGACGCTTCCGATGGCGAGGACTGTTGCGTACCGGCGCTCCCAAAGAAGCCAGAGCACAATGCCGCCGCAAACGATGACCCCGATCCAGCTCGCTCCGAGTTGGGTGATGAGCCGCATGATCTCGGTTCGGTACGGGGTCGCCCAGCTCTGCACGGTCAGACTGACCGCGCGATCGAATCGATCATGCCCATCGATCACGACGATTTTCGCCAGTACCAGAAAGAGCGCGAACAGTACGTCCGCGCTCACGAACGCGCGGGCGTTGCCGGCGCGATTGGACGATGAGGCAGCAGGGAGATCGGGCATCGAATAGAACGCGCACTCAGCCGATTTGCCGAAACGGGCTCGACGATCGAACCCAGTGAAGTATGAAGGGAGGGATTCCGACGTCAGGACCGATCGGTGGAATATGCACTGGTACGGCTACCCGCGTATCATACCGTACGATTGGACGTACGGCTAGACGAACGGAAACCTCATGGAACGAACGATCAGCGCCAGCGAATTGAAGAACACCCTCGGAGCCGTGCTGCGCGTGGTGCGTAACGAGGAAGAATCGGT
>JBIQLF010000127.1:0-5274 GCA_044464585.1 Thermomicrobia bacterium | reverse complement strand
CCTGCTATCCTCCGCGATCCGCGCGACGACTTTCTACTGGTCGCCGCCGCCATTGCCGATGCCGACTATCTCGTGACCGGCGATCGCGATTTGCTCGATATCCGCGAGCATCTCGCCAAGCCGAGGATATGCACCGCTGCCGAATTTCTCGAATTGCTTTCGGCGGATGAACGGTAGACAGCGGTCCGGAATCGCAGCGCCACGGCCGGAGGATGAATAGGCACCTGGCTCGTCGGATTACTACCTTGATCGAATTTCCGATCGATTCGAGACCGGATCACCGGCTATGGTGCGCGCTATCTCCGCAACAGAAGCGCAAGTGAACGTCGGTTCGATGACCCGGCAAGTCGTCGACACCGGCGACTTGGTGATCGTCGAAAACCATGGCCGGCCGGCGGTGGCCATTGTGCCAGCCGAGAAGCTGGACAGGCTGAACGAACTGCAAGAACAGGAAAAGCGCCGACTTGCCCTGGAACGAATTCGGCGACTTCAGGCGCAAGTGGCCGTGCAGAACCGCGATTCGACCGCAGAATAAGCGGATGCGATTGTGGACGAACTGGTCGATGCGGCTGTGGCCGCTCTCTTCGAAAAGCAAATTGTTCGGTATGCGGAGTAACTGACAACGATGCGAGTCCTCGTCGACACCAATCTCTTCGTCAGTTATCTACTCCATCCTCGCGATCCCGATCGCTCCACCTGCAGACTCGTCTAGTCTCTGCTCGAATATAGGGTGACGCATATGTTGCCGGTCGAACTGCTCGTCGAGCTGGAGGAAGTCATACGGAATCCGAAAGTCACTCCTGAGCGTTTCCGAGATGGGAACACTTTCGGATACGCGGATCATTCCGGTACGACAGAGACCCCGAAGGATGACTCTTTGCGTATCGCTTCGTGGAAGTTCTCTGTCGTACCGGAGACCGCGATTCGCTCGATATCCGCGACCGCATCGATCTACCGCAAATCGTTACAGTGGCGGAGTCCTCGACGCTGGGGCATCCCTGATCCGGCGCTGTGGCGGTGCGATCGGGAAGCCTCCTCATCGGTGCTGGCGGCAAGAATCCTGTATCGATCGATGCACTCCCGAAAACGCATCGTCTTGATCGAAGCGGGGAAAGTGACTCGATGGAAAAGACGATCGATTCGAGCTGCGTGAGCGCACCGGGTTGGCAGATCTGGAGCAGTTTCTGGATCGATCCGGGTCCGGTCACTCCCTGTCCAGCAACTCCAACACACGGCCGAATGCCTCGTACCCGGCCACCGTGTTCGGTTCGATCCAGAGCTGAACCTGGTCGAGGCCAGCGGCGGCGTAGTCGCGCAGTTGCTCGGCCAGCGCTTCCGGACCGCCGGTGAGGGGCGCGACCGACATGGCCGAGGGGGCATGAGGTCCGATTTCGACCTTGACCGCCGATGAGCGAGCGAGGGTTTTCGGATCGCGCCCCTGCGCTTCGCAGGCGGCGTCGACCCGCTGCATGAGCACTTTCAGGTTTTCCAGGTCGTTATTCGTTTGGGAGAACCACGTATTCCAGCCGTCGGCGTATTTGGCTGTCAGCCCGAGCATGCGCTCGCCAGCGGTGCCGATGACGATGGGCGGACCTTCCGGCCGCGGACCGCGCGGGCGCAGCTCGCAATCGCGTACCTGATACCAGCGGCCATCGAAATCGCACTGACCGGTGCGCAGCAGCGTGGTCAGGATCTCGATACCTTCCTCGAACCGGTCGACCCGGTGATCGAACGGATACCCAAAGGCGCGGTATTCCGGTTCGTTCCAGCCGGCGCCCATTCCCAGAATGAGCCGGCCGGTGCTGATCTCGTCGACGGTGTCTGCCATCTTCGCCAGTAACGCTGGATTGCGGAACGAATTGCAGATCACCAGCGTGCCGATCTCGACCCGTTCGGTGATGGCCGCGATGCCGGACAGCATCGACCAGCATTCCCACGGTCCTTCCAGCTCGCGCAGATCGCCGCCGATTTCGACCGGGGTACCGGCTGGTTTGTCGGCCCGGTGGATCAGATGATCGGTCACCCAGACGGAATCGAAGCCGACGGTTTCAGCGGTACGGGCCATTGCCGCCAGGTCGGACCAGCGGGCCGATCCACCGTTCATCTGGTGTTCGGTGTCGGGGAGGAGCACGCCGATCTCGAGCGGCCGGCCTGATGCGGTCATGTGGTGAGAACCTCCGGATGGGCAACGGTCGATGTTCGGGATGTCTCGCAAAGAGCGACGAATGGACCCCCGCGGATCATTCGTGCGTTCGATGGTGTGTGAGCTCACGCCACGTTTCGGTCGATGCCGCAAGACGAGCGCGCGCCGATTCGATATCCGCTTCGACCTCCTGGGCGAGCCGCCCGATCGCATCCGGTTCGGTGCGCAATTGGGTCCAGAGTTTGAATGTGTCGTTCATGCGGAGATCGGTGAGCTCCCGACCGAGCGTCATGCGAAGATCGAACACGCGCGTCATCTCCCGGATCGCCCAGACGAGCTGTTCGTCGATGGGCCGCGCGTCGAATTCCGGATCGGTGTAGGCGGGTTCGTGTTCCAGAGTGCGCAATGCATCGAGATCACGGGCGCGGAATGCGGCGTCGATCCGTTGCATAGTGGCTCGTTGTGCGGACGCCTCGAATTCGGTACGGGCCAGATCGGGATGGAGACGCATGACCAGAGCGGCATATCTGCGGCGGAGTTCTTCCTCTTCCGACGGATCGAGCGCGGGAAACCGCCGGTCTTCCTCGAACTGTTCCTCAGCGAAGCGAATCGTGGCTTCGTCGTCGCGGAGTTGCTGGCGTCGCACCGCGAATGATTCTTCGATATCCGCTTCGATCTCTGCGGCGCTCGTTTCCGGATGGGCATGCATCCACCCGATGCGGCGTTCGCATTCCTCGATTGCCAGCTTCACTCGGTCGAGCTCGATCAGGAGCATCCCAACCCGAGCATAGTATTCGGTCTCGACGCGATCGAGATCCGATCGGAGTGTTTCCAGATCGACATGGGCCGTGACGACGCGCTGCTTCCGGACCTCGATCTCATCGAGATAGCGGGCATATTCGCGTTCGGCAGAAGACTCGTTTCGTTGCACCGTCATCCTTGCAAGAGTGATTCGGAATGGACACGCTGCCGGATTCTAGCAGCCACCAGGGATTGCGCATCCGCTCGATCATTCCCCGGACCCCGGACCCCGGACCCCGGACCCCGGACCCCGGTACGGTATGATTCTGGCGATCACCGAACCAGGGAACTGGTAAGCAACGCACGGCGAGCGATGAGCGGACCGCCGGATATCCAAAGGACGCCCACGATGGTGAACACGGTCGAAGAACCTCGAACCGCCAGGCGGATCGATACCCCGCCGGTGTTGGAGGTAAACAACCTCTGCGTCTACTATCACACATCCCGCGGGCCGGTAAAAGCGACCGAAGATGTTTCCTTCGATATCCGCGCGCGGGAACGGCTCGGGCTGGTCGGGGAATCGGGATCGGGCAAATCGACCATTGCGCTGGCGCTCTTGCGCATGATCCGTCCGCCGGGACGGATCGAAGGCGGCCAAGTCGTGCTCGATGGCACCGATTTATTGCGTCTGACCGAAGAGCAGATGCGCACCATGCGGCTCAACAAAATCGCGCTGGTTGCCCAGGGAGCGATGAATTCCCTCAACCCCGTGGTCAAGATCAAACCCCAGATCGTCGATGGCATGAAGGACCATGCGCTTGGGCTGACCGACAAGCAGATCGATGCGCGGGTTGCCGAGCTGCTGGATAGTGTCGGGTTGCGCAAGGATGTCGCCGGGATGTACCCGCACGAGCTGAGTGGCGGGATGAAACAGCGGGTTTGCATCGCCATTGCCATCAGCTTGCGGCCCAAGTTGATCATCGCCGACGAACCGACCAGCGCGCTCGATGTGGTGGTCCAACGGCAGGTGATGGATACCCTGTTGAAGGTGCAGGAAGATCTGGGTGCCTCGATTCTGCTGATCGGTCACGATATGGGCCTAATGGCCCAGGTGGCCGACCGGGTCGGCATCATGTATGCCGGGCAATTCGCCGAAATCTCCCAATCGGCCGACCTGTTCGTCGATCCGCTCCACCCGTACAGCAAACTGCTCATCGAGAGTCTGCCGTCGATCGAGCACAAGGGGGCGTTGCGGGGTATTCCCGGATTGCCACCATCGCTGCTCGACCGTCCCGAGGAATGCGCATTCCGGCAGCGGTGTCCGTTTGCCTTCGATCGTTGCGCAGTCGAGGATCCGCCATTGCGGGAAATCCGCCCGAACCGGCAGGTCGCCTGCCATCTCTATTGAGGAGGACCCCGATGACCGCACTCATGGAGATGCGCCACGTCAGCAAAGTGTTCGGCGGCAAGAGCCTGCTCGGGAAGCAAAAGCAACCGACCGTGGCGCTGAACGATTTCACGATGACGGTGCACGATGCGCCGCCGACCATCACCGCCGTGGTGGGCGAAAGCGGTTCCGGAAAGACGACGCTGGTGCGTTTGCTACTCGGGCTCACCGAACCGACCAGTGGCGAGGTCTTCTACCGGGGAACCGACATCCGGAAACTTTCGAAGGAATCGCGACTTTCCCTGCTGCGTGATGTGCAGATCATCATGCAGGATCCCTATGAGGTCTACAACCCGTTCTACAAGGTCGATCATGTGCTGAAGGTGCCGATCCAGAAGTTCGGATTGGCCAGGAACCCCGCCGAAGCGCAGACGCTGATGGAGGAAACACTCAATGCCGTGGGCCTGCGGCCAGAGGATACGCTTGGGCGGCATCCGCACCAGCTCTCTGGCGGTCAGCGGCAGCGCATCATGGTGGCGCGCGCATTGCTGATCCGGCCGCGACTGATCATTGCCGACGAACCGGTGTCGATGGTCGATGCCTCGTTGCGCGCGACGATTCTGGAAAGCCTGCGCAAGCTGCATGACGATTTCGGCATCTCCATGCTCTATATCACGCACGATCTGACGACGGCCTACCAGATCAGCCGCAATATCATCGTGCTCTACCGGGGCGAAGTGGCCGAGGTGGGTGACGTCGATCTGGTGGTGCGCAAACCGCTGCATCCCTATACCCAGCTGCTGATCGAATCGATCCCGGTGATCGATCTTTCCCAAACCTGGAAAAAGGAAAAACTGGACGACGAGAGCCAGTCGGTGGCGTCGGTGCCGCTGCAGGGATGCAAGTTTGCCAACCGCTGCCCGCATGTGATGGATATCTGCCGCCAGCAGGCACCGCCGCTCTATCGCACTGACGAGGGGCGCGCGGTGTCCTGCTTCCTCTA
>JBIQLF010000126.1:0-8374 GCA_044464585.1 Thermomicrobia bacterium | reverse complement strand
GGGGACTCGCTGCGGCGAGGAGGTCCTTCGACTGCGCTCAGGACGACGGGGGTGGCGAATTTGTCAGGGGCAAGAGGCAAAGTGGGAATGGGCAAGAGGCAAAAAATGGAAATAGGCAAAGGGCAAAAGGCAAAAGTGGAGATGGGATGCGGCGTCCGGATGACGGGTGCGGGATTGGCCACCATTCTGGGCCGGTTCTCCGTGCCTGGGGAGGTTGCCCGGCGCCACGGAGCAGCCGAGCGGGATCATCCGGATTCTGTCGTACATGCCAACTATTACCCGGTCGGTTCATGGCATCGTCGTTCTGCCGAGCGGCGATGTTCGATCGAGCATCGAACGCCTGGCTAGGCCATATCGCATTCGAGGCGGGCTCACCGGACGAAGACATCTCGGCGGGTGCTCGAACCATCGCCGGTTGCTGGCCGCGTCATGATGGCGGTCTGTCCGCCACTGCGCCGGATTCGGCCGGGGGGCTGGCGACTGGATCGATGCGCCAGAGTTGTTCGTTGCCGCCGGCGAGGATGATTTCGGCCAGAAAGTCCGCGAGCTCGTCCGCCGAGACAAAATAGCTGTTCTCGTGCGGGGCGTGGAGCAGGGGCGTATCGAGCCGGGTGACGATTCGGTACCAGGCCGGTCGCAGGGCGCGCGCCTCGCTGTCCGGTTCCGCGTGCCGGTAGGAGTACTTGCGCCCGCGGGCGATGCTGGACCAGTCGATCAGCGCCCAGCCGCTGCCATCGTCGTTGTCCGGCACCCAGAGTTCGTCCTGCGATTTCGCGACGGTCACCGGCGACGTTCCTCCAACCGTTCGATGACGGGTCGGGTCAGTCCCACGATCAAATCGACCGCATCGTCCATTTCCGGATCGGAGCGAGTCCGCTGGCGTACATGCAGCTCGATATCGGGATGCAGCTCGATGCGGCGCCAGAATTCCTGCATCGGTTCGGTTTGGACATTCAGGAGCGCGGCGATGTCGTCATCGGTCAGGCTGGAAAGGCGTTCCTTGATCTCCTGCAGTCCGAGTCGTTGTTCCTTGAGCGCGGCGATATGCCGCAAGCGCAGCAGATGCCCGAGGTCGTAGGTAGCACTGGGACCGCGCCCGTAGGCGGGGGGAAGCAGTCCCTCGGAGATGTAGTACCGGATCGTACGCCCGCTGGTTTTCGTTTCGCGTTCGAGGTCGGGGAGAGAATAGCGCGGTCCCGGAGGCGCATCGGGCAGGGGGGTGGGGCGACCGGGCGGCGGGGGCACGCCGCGCCGCGGTTCGTCATTCTGCCATTGCCGGTCGTTGCTCAATGGTTCGTCCTGACCCTGTTCGCTGATCGCGTGCCGGCGGTGCCCAGGCGCTGATTCGGCGCCGGCGCTCGCTTTATTGTGCCGCATCGCCAGACAGTCGCCTGCCGGGCTACCATTTGGGCCTGACGGGTTTCGACGGTCGAGCAGGTCGATTGAACGCACAAACAATTCTCTGGTTCGGAATCAGCGGCGGCGCGCTGGTTTTTGCGCTTTCCCTCTTGCGCCAGCGGTATATCACCAAAACACCCCGGGCGATGCAGTCGCGCGGGTCGTTCACGATGTTTGCGATTTTGATGCTGATCTTTGCGCTCGGGGCGCTCGTGGCCGGCCTGGCATCGCTGTAGCGGGCAACAGGCGGGGTATGGCGTTGGGATTCGCTACGCCAAACGAATAACTCCATGGTACGCTCCTCGCGTCTCGAACGGCGCGGATGACCGGCAAGACCGGCGCGGGGTAAGCGATTGAGCGGACATACGCAGGATCTCATCGTGTTCGCCATCGTGGTCGGACTGCGCCTGTTCGTTCCGCTGGCGATTCCGCGATTCCCGCTCCCGGCCATCATCGCGGCGATGATCATCGACGCGGCGGACCAGACGATTTTCCAGAACTACACCAGTTTGAATCTCGATTGGTATCAGGGCTATGACAAGGCGCTCGATATCTATTATCTGGCGATCGCCTATATCGCCACGATGCGCAACTGGACGAATCTGCATGCTTTCGCGACCAGCCGCTTTCTCTGGTATTACCGGCTGATCGGGGTTGTGCTTTTCGAGGGGCTTCATCTGCGAATGTTGCTCTTCATCTTTCCCAATACCTTCGAATACTTCTTCGAGTTCATCGAAGGGGTGCGCACGCGCTGGAATCCGCGGCGATTGACCAAACGGCAGGTGATCGTAGCGGCGGCATTCATCTGGATCGTCATCAAGCTGCCCCAGGAATACTGGATCCATATCGCCCAAATGGACGTGACCGATTTCGTGCGCGAAGACATCTTCGGGGTTTCGCTGGATACCCCATGGAGTACGGTCGTTGGCGATAATCTGGGCGTGTTCATCGGGTTGGGCATCGGTTTGGCCGCGCTCGTTTTCGTGGTGAATCGCTTCGTGGCGCCGAAGCTGCCAGCCACTGACTGGAGTTGGACCTTCGATGCCGATGCGCACCGGGAGACCGATCCGGCCTACCGGGTGCAGTCCGATGGGAGCGGTGACCGGCGCTCCCCGACGAGTTTGCATTTCGACCGGGGTATGGTCGAGAAGATCGTGCTCCTTTCGCTGATCGTCGGTATCTTCGCCAGTGTCTTGCCCGGTATCCACATCGAGACCCTGAACCTGGTGATCGGCGCGATCGTGGTGGTGGTGCTCAATACGGTCATCACCGAATGGCTGGGGCGGCATGGGATGTCGTCCGAGACCGCGATACGCGAATTCGTTGCGGTCACCCTGGCGAATTTCGCGATCGTGGCGGTCTACTGGTTCATCGTGCGGCGCACCGGTGGCTCGTTGCACGTGGGCGCCACGCTCTTCTTCGTTTTCCTGGTATCGATCATCATTGCGCTCTTCGACCGGTATCGGCCGATCTATCTGCGGCGGGTGGCTGCCGAACAAGGACAGATTGCGCGGTCCTGATCCGAATCCGCATGGTCCATCCACTCGCGTTCAACGCGGCGATGGGATGTCCCGCGTCCACGGACAGACCAAACGAGCCATCCCCTGCCGATGCGGGCGCTATTCCATGCGAGGTCCGGCGGCAGCGACCCTGGCGGGAACCTGGCTGGCAACATGGTCGAAATTCTCCGCGAACATACCGGCCAATTTGCGAGCCATGGCATCGTAGGCGGCGGAATCGCGCCAGGTCGCGCGCGGGTGCAGGAGCTCGGAGGGTACCCCCGGGCAGGCCATCGGCACCGAGAGGCCGGTGCCTGGTGTTTCGGTCCAATCCGCGGTTTGCAGTGAACCGTCCAGTATGGCCGTGACGATGGCGCGGGTTGCATCGAGCGGCATGCGGCGCCCCGTTCCATACGGGCCACCGGTCCAGCCAGTATTGACCAGCCACGCCTGGGCGTCATGGCGGTCCAGATGCGAGGCGAGCAGCTGGGCATATTCACTGGGGCGACGGGGCAGAAACGGCGCGCCGAACCCGGCGCTGAAAACCGCCACCGGTTCCGAAATGCCGATTTCCGTTCCGGCGACTTTGGCGGTATAGCCGGAGAGGAAGTAATAGAGCGCCTGCGCCGTGGTGAGCCGGGCAACCGGGGGCAACACGCCGAACGCGTCGGCGGTCAGCATGATGACATTGCTCGGATGCCCGGCCATGCCGGATTCGGACGCATTCGGAATCGAGGCGAGGGGATAGGCCGCGCGGGTGTTCTGCGTGTAGCGATCGTCATCGAAGTCGATCGTGCGGGTGACCGGATCGAGCACGACATTCTCCAGGATCGTACCGAACATGTGGGTGGTGGCGTAGATTTCCGGTTCCTTTTCCTGGCGCAGGTCGATCACCTTGGCGTAGCACCCACCTTCGAAATTGAACACGCCCTCGTCACTCCAGCCATGTTCGTCGTCCCCGATCAGGATGCGATTCGGATCGGCGGACAATGTGGTTTTGCCGGTGCCCGAGAGACCGAAGAACAGCGCCACATCCCCATCCGCTCCTGCATTGCACGAGCAATGCATCGGCAAGACGCCCTGCCGGGGCAAGAGATAGTTCATGACCGTGAAGATGGATTTCTTGATTTCACCGGCGTATTTGGTGCCCCCGATGAGGACCGTGGCTCGTTCGAAATCGATCACGACGAAGGTGCCGGTGCGCAGACCGAATTGTCCGGGGTCGGGTTCGAAGTCCGGGGCATGCAGGATGGTGAACGCGGGTTCGGCCGCGGCACGCTCGACCGCCGAGGGACGAATGAACATCGTTTCGGCGAAGGCAGCATGCCAAGCCGACGGCGTTACGATCCGAATTGGCAGCCGGTAGCGCGGATCGGCTCCGGCGGCCAAGTCCTGAACATAACAGGTGCGTCCGTCCAAGTGGTGCAGGGTCGCATCGTGCAGCGCCGCGGCGGCCGCTTCCGGGATCGGACGATTGATCTCGTTCCAGTCGATTGCCTGGTGTGTCTCGGTTCGATCGACGATGAAGCGATCGTTGGGCGAGCGACCGGTATGGTTGCCGGTGGTGACCACCAGCGGACCACCCTGGGCGAGCATTCCCGCGCGCTCGCGCAGGGCTGCCTCATAGAGGAGGGCAACCGGGGCATTATGCGTGGCGCGAGCCAGGATTTCGTCGAGGGAGCGCATGGTCTGCGGCGGCATTGTCGCGTTCCTTCCCGCCGGGAGGCGCCGGGGCCGGGAACCGGCCATTTGGCGGGCGCCTCGGGCGATCGTTCGGGGCGGCTTTCTCCGGCATTGTCTGGGATGCCATAGAATTCCGCGCAATCGGGAGGGCACGTTTCCCGGTTCGATGGTACCAGCTTGGGTCTATGCGAATTCATTTCTAAGGGGGCGGATGTATGTCGATTTCGTTCAGCGATCGATTGCTGGAATTGTTGATGGCGGTGGTTCTGGGTTTTTCCAGTGTGATTGGCGGAATCGCGCAGCAGATCATCGAACCGGGGCATCAGGCCGATCCCTTGACGACCATTGCGGCGACGCGGTTCGATTGCAGTCAATTGACGATCTTCGATTCGTTCCTGGTGACGCCGGAACTCGGGGATGTCGAATGCGGCACGATCCAGGTGCCCGAGAACTGGTCGAAACCCGAGGGCCGGCAAATCGACATCACCTATGTCGTGCTCAAGAGCACGAGCGCAACCCCGCAACCCGATCCGATTCTCTATCTGGAAGGTGGACCGGGCGGAAGCGCGTTGCTCGGTATCGACGCCTATGCCGGACAGATCTTCGATGAAATGCGCGAGGATCGGGATATCATCCTTTTCGACCAGCGGGGAACCCAATTCTCATCTCCATTGAAATGCAGCGTTTTGACCGTAGACGATATGTTCGGCTCCGGCGGGTCTGGTGGTTCGTCCACTGATCTGACGCAGGCCTATGATGAAGATCAATTGATGGCGGACGCGCGCGCGGCGGTTGCGGCCGACACGCGCCGGTGCGTGCAGGAACTGACGTCGAGCGGTATCGACCTGCGGCAGTACAACAGCGTTGCCAGCGCCAACGATGCGGTCGCGCTGATGCACGCGCTTGGGTATCCGACCTACAACCTGTTCGGGATTTCCTATGGCACGCGTCTCGCGCTGGTGATGATGCGCGACCATGCGGACGCCGGGATCCGCTCGGTCGTGCTCGACTCGTCCTTTCCGCCGGAAATCCCCGGATTCGAACGGTTCGTCACCGAAGCGCACGAGGTCGTGATGCAGCTCTTTTCCGACTGCAAGCTCGATCCGGTGTGCAATGGCGCCTACCCGAATCTGAAGGAACGTTTCAAGACACTCCTGCACAACACCGAGCAGAATCCGATCTACGGCGCCGATGGCACGGTTGTGACCGCGATGGACCTGGTGGACGTGATCACCGCGATCAGCAAATACACGGCGTCGGCCGCCTACATCCCGCTGATGATCGCGGAGTTGGAGCAGGAAGTCACCACCACTTACAACGCGATCGTGGCTGGCGAGGTCGTGCCGGATCAATCGACCGGGGCGGTGTCATCGACCGGAGCGCGCAGCGGTCAGGACGATCTGCAGGCGGTGGTGGCCGCGCTCGGAAATGCGCAGGCCGATCCGAACGCACTCGCGGAAGCGCAGGCGTTCGTGCAGGCGGTACAGCAGCGCGCGGCGCAGCTTCCCCCCTCGGACAGCGATGCGGTGCTGACCTTGCTGACCTGGCTCGACAAGGTGCCGCGCACGCGCGAGAGCCTGCGAGAGTTCGTGAACAAGAGTTTCTCCACCCCGGATCAGGTCGCCAACCGGGATTTCCTCGTCGACATGATCGATACGATGAGCGATGCCGGGGTGGCGCAGATCTTCGAGATGATGGAGCAATCGGTCGATCTGATCGACATGTACACGATCGGTCTCAACGAGCCGGCGTTCAATTCGGTGGAATGCAACGAGGAAGCGCCATTCGAAACCTTTAGCAATGTGATCAAGAACGCGCAAGCGCTGGAGATTCCGGAGCTGGCGTATGGCACGGTCAGTTTCATGGCGAAGCAGTTCGCGACCTGCGAGCTGTGGCCGTCCGGTCGCGCACGGGAAGTCGAATCGCGGGCGGTGGTCAGCGATATTCCGACGTTGATCATGGCCGGAAATTACGATTTCCAGACGCCGGTTTCGTGGAATCGTTCGGCCTTCGTCAATCTGTCGAACAGCTACTACGTGCAGTTTCCATCGAGCGGACATGGGGTGGTGGCGCAATCGCAATGCGCCAAAGATGTGTCCCGGGAGTTCATCGACGCGCCGTATCGGCAGCCGAATTCGGGATGCACGGCCGATCTCTGGCCAATCTGGGCGATGCCGCTGGGGCAATAGGCTGGGAGGTCGTGAGTCTTGGGTCTTGGGTCTTGGGTCTTGGGGCTTGAGTCGTGAGGCTTGGGGCTTGCGGGTTTGGGGTGGTGGGGCTGGAGTGGAAGGGGCGGGTTAGCGGTCGATCTCGATCAGCAGCACCCAGGCTTCGAGGAATGACAGGAGAAAGCCGGCGATCATGGCGGGAACGAGCAGGTAGGCAGCGCGCTCATGCCCGCGCAGAAGACCGATGCTGGCGGCCCACAGGAAGAGCGCCACGATCCCGCAGAGCACGAGTCGGACCAGAAACGACCGTCTGGGGGCCAGACCTTGTTGCACGGTTTGGCGGGCGGCGGTTCGCTGTTCGCCCAGGAGAAACCCGATGACGACGGTGAAGGCGGCGGCCACGATCAGCATTTCGATGCCGTAGAACCAAATCCGTTGATCGGGAATCAGAATCGTGCTCGCCGCAACGAATAGAGTGAAGAGCACGACCAGGGGCACCGCCGCCCGCCCGGCGAGTCCCGGTTGCCGGACGATTCGGTCGAGGTTGATCGAGATGCTGACCAGCACCAACCCGGCAAAGGCAACCGCCGCTCCGCCCATAGCGACGAAATAGTCGTGCCAGATGTCCATTCCAGAGGCGCCTTTCCGCTCAGCGATCGTCGAATGTCAGCATGAGCACCGCATAGACGGCCAGCCAGTGTTCGACCATGTAGTCGCTGCCGGTCACGAACGGCAGCGACGCCGCGGCGTGGCGTTCGGCGCTGGCGATCAGCGGCCCGTGGCGCGGGTCGTCTTCGGAGAGTGCGTCCGCGAGCGTCAACCACCCCCAGGCACGGCTCAGATTCAATCCGTGCAGATGGGCAATGTGACCATCGGTGGGATCGGAGACCTCGGCTGGCGTCGATATTGCGCGCGGTTCGTCCGGAAAACCCGGAAGGAATGCCTCCAGCCACGGCAGGAAATCTCGCGGGTCGAGCGACTGGCGCATCAGCACCGCTTCGGTAAGCGCTGGCGAAAGGAAATCGGCGCCGGATGGTTCGTAGTTGGCCGGGTAGTCCGTGTCCCGCAAGAAGAACCGGTGGGCCGCCATTTCGATAGCGAGCAACAGATCCGGCGCGTCCTCGGCCGCCCGGAATTCGGCCCATGGGCGAGCAAGAACCAGGGCGAATGCGGTATTCGGGTGCATTCCCACGCGGAGCGGATAGGTCAGTTTGGGCAGCCAGGCAAGGAATCGGGATTCGATCGTTTCGGCCAATGGGCGCAAGCATTCGGCCCAGCGCCGAGCCGATGGATGATCGAGCCGGGTGGCTTCATGGGCCAACGCCAGATACCACCCCCAACCATAGGGACGTTCGAATCCGGCCAGATCGGGATCGAGAAAGAAGGCGCGCTCGCGCGCCATGCCGTCTGCGGTGATGAGCGCATCGAGCTGCGCTGCGGCCCGGTCCGCCAGTGTTGCATCCGGAACGAGGCGCAACAGCCGCACGATCACCCAGTGCATTTCGACGCAGGAATGCCAATCGAAACTGCCATAGAACACCGGATGCGCTTCCCGGTGTGTGGGGTAAGGGCCGGGCCGGGTGGCGACATACCAGGGATACGCCGGGAATTCTCGGGTGATGTTCG
>JBIQLF010000125.1:0-8389 GCA_044464585.1 Thermomicrobia bacterium | reverse complement strand
GACCCAAGACCCAAGACCCAAGACCCAAGACCCAAGACCCAAGACCCAAGACTCAGGACCATTCAATGGTCTTCTGAGGGGAGCCGGTGTCGTCCCCGGCGAGGCGGATGGGCATGAGCGTAGCCGTCGTGCTGGTGCCAGACCGGGGTCACATCCCGCGGATCGGCTTTGAACAGCAACTTCGGCATCGTATAGAGACGTTTCGCCGGCTGGCCGCAAACGGGGCAGATCTGCTCGTTCGAAGCCTGCTCGACCGGGAGCTCGACTTCGATGACCGCTCCGCAATCGGCGCATTGGAAATCGTATCGGGGCATCAGTCGTTCTCCCTGGCGCTGCATGTGCCGCACAAACCCCAGATGGCAAGATGGTCGATCTGGGGATGAAACCCATGGCGCTGGCGGATCAGCACGCGCATCGCTTCCACGGCATCGTCGTCCATATCGATCATCTCGTTGCACCGGTGACAGATCAGATGGTGATGCCGGTGCGACTCCAGCACCTCGTAGACGCGCACCCCGCCACCCAGATCGGTTTCCGAGACGATCCCGGTATCCCGAAAACGCTCCAGCGTGCGGTAGACCGTCGAGCGGTTGAGCGCCGGGCATGCGGGTTCCAATTGCTGGAAAACATCATCGGCGGTCAGATGGCATCCGGCGTCCTGCAGAACGGAAAGGATCATCAGGCGTTGTGGCGTCGCTCGCTGTTCGGTGGCGCGGAGGCGCTGGATCAATTGGTCGTCCGGTGCTGGCATCGAGCCCATAGGTTCCCTGTTCTCGTCCCACTCGGAGTCGAGCTCATCCGTCGAAGCGGGAGGCGGAGATTCGGCCCCCGGCATCCGGACCGCGTTTCGAATCGGGTACGGACGCATTGGCTGGATGGATCGTTGCGCCCGATTCCGGAGGAGCATACTATTGGCTCATCGCAGATGCGAATAGTTGCAACTGCAGCGATGATGACGTTTCACCGAAAGAGGCAGAATGACGTTGCGCTACTCGTTCTCGCGCCGGCGAATGCTGGTGTTTTCGGCCTCGGCGATTGCGCTTGGGCAGATTGGTTGGTATGGCCAGACGGCCGCGCAAGAGGGGACGCCGGTGGCGACCCTCGGTTGGAGCGATGCGTTCGACGATGACGGGCTGCTGAATGTGGCAACGACCGTCGCCCCGATCAGCTCGATCGTGCGCAATATCGGCGGCGACCGAATTCGGCTGCATGGCATCGTTCCCGACGGCACGAATTCGCACACCTTCGAACCCGCACCCTCCGATGTCAAGATCCTGGCGAAGGCCGATGTACTGATCGCCAATGGGCTCGATCTGGAGGACCCGACGATTGCACTCGCCGAGTCGAATCTCCCCGAGGGCGCCGAAATCTTCACCCTTGGCGACAAGACGATCACGCCGGAGGAATACGCCTACGACTTTTCCTTCCCGAAAGACGAGGGGCATCCGAATCCGCATCTCTGGACCAATGTTCCGTATGCGATGACGTATGCGAAGCTGGTCGCCGGGGAGCTGGCGCGGCTCGATCCGGACAATGCGACGTATTACCAGGACAATCTCGACCGCTATCTCGCCTCGTTGGCGACCCTCGATGCCGCGATCCACGCCACGGTCGAATCGATTCCGGAAGCCAATCGTCGTCTGCTGACCTACCATGATTCGTGGGCCTATTTCGCGCCGAATTACGGTATGACGGTCATCGGCGCGATCCAGCCCTCCGACTTTTCCGAACCGTCCCCACGTGAGGTGGCCGATCTGATCGACCAGATCAGAGCCGAGCACCTTCCGGCCGTCTTCGGTTCCGAAGTCTTTCCCAGCGACGTGCTCGAACAGATCGCGAAAGAAGCCGGCGCGGAATACGTCGACGATTTGCGCGACGACGAGCCGCCGGGCGAGCCGGGTACATCCGAGCATACCTATGTCGGCATGATGAAGAAGAATCTGCAAATCATGGCGGCCGCGCTCGGGGGCGATCCGTCGCTGATGGACGATGTGGACTCAGCCGATACCTGGGTTCCCTAGGACGCGCCGGTGCAGTCGCCCGCGATCGTGCTGGATGATGTGAGCTGTGGCTATCAGCGCGGCTTCGTTTTGTCGCATGTCGATCTGCGGGTGCCCGCCGGACAGTTCGTCGGGTTGATCGGTCCCAGCGGGGCCGGCAAGACGACGTTGCTGCGGACGATGGTCGGGTTGGTGCCGCGGGTGCAGGGCCGGATCGAGATCGCGGGGCATCCGGTGAAACCGGGCGCCCCGCCGTCCAATGTCGGGTATGTGCCTCAGGTCGGGATGATCGACTGGTCGTTTCCCGTGACGGTCGAAAACGTGGTGGTCATGGGCAAGCAACGCCAGATGGGCTGGTTGCCATGGCCATCGCGCCGGGACAAGCGCGATGTGGCCACAATCCTGGAGCGCTTGGGAATCGGCCATTTGGCGCACCGGCATATCCGCGATCTTTCCGGAGGCCAGCAGCAGCGCACCTTTCTGGCGCGCGCGTTGATCGCAAATCCCGATATTCTCATCCTCGACGAACCGACCGCCAGCGTCGATATCCGCACCCGCGACGAGATTCTGCATCTGCTCGCCGAGATCAATGACTCGGGGATCACGATCGTCATCACCACGCACGAGCTCAATAGCCTGGCCGCGCATCTCCCATGGGTGGTCTGCGTACACCGGGGAATCGTGGCGCAGGGACCACCGGAGCAGATCTTCACCGGCGATATCATGAGCCGCACGTTCGATGCCGATATGCGTGTCATTCGCGATGAGGACACGGGCAACCTGCTTGTGACCGAAGCCGGGTCACATGGTCCGTTCAGTCGGCGGGCGCCCGCGGAGGTGGCATGAGCTTCTTCACCGATCCGCTGGCCTACGAGTTCTTCCGCCAGGGGGTGATCGTGGCGACGCTGGTGGGCGCGCTCTGTGGGGCGATGGGCGTATTCATCGTGCTGCGCCGCATGAGCTATATCGGCCATGGGCTGTCTCATGCCGCGTTCGGTGGCGCGGTGGTCGGTTATCTGATGAATATCAGTTTTTTCATCGGGGCCGGAGTCTGGAGCTTTCTGGCGGCTTTGTTGATCAATGCCGCCGGGCGTCGCCGGAATATCGGAGCCGACGCGGCCATCGGTATCGTCACCACGGCTTCGTTTGCGTTCGGGGTGGCGTTGGTCAGCAAGAAGCGCAGCTTCACCCGCAATTTCGAGGCGGCGCTCTTCGGCAATATTCTGGGCGTATCACACGACGATATCGTCCTCATCGGCGCGGTGACGGTCGTGGTCGGACTCGGCATCTTTCTCTTCTACAAGCAGTTGCTTTTCACCACCTTCGACGAGGAAATTGCCACGGTCTCGGGGGTTCCGGTGCGTTGGGTGGAAACGGGATTCGCGCTCGGGCTGGCAGCGACGATCGTGGCCTCGATGAACATCGTGGGCGTTACGCTGATCGCTGCCGCCATCGTGATCCCGCCGTCCACCGCGCGGTTGGTGACCAGCTCGTTCGGGGCATTGTTGATTCTCTCGACCCTGATCGGCGCGGCAACCGGCTTCTTCGGGATGTTCGTGAGTTTCGAATACGACATCGCGTCTGGCGCGGCGATCGTGTTGCTGGGCACGGCCATCTTTATGGCCGTCTATCTCGGTAGCGGAATCTGGCATCGGTTGCAGCCGCGGGAAGCTGTCGACGCGCCAGCGCCGGTCACGGCTCCCCTGCCCGCGCACCCACTCGATCTCGCCGCTGCCCCGCTCGAATCCCGCAACCAGGCATTCACGACCGAAGGCCGCGCTGATTAGCGCGGCCTTCGACCCTCTTGTCGCTTTGGAGGGAACCCTACTTCGCGAGGAACGCCGCCGTCTCGGCCAGACGTGAGGCATATCCCCATTCGTTGTCGTACCAGGACGCCACGCTCAGGAAGCGGTCGCCCATGACCTGCGTGATCGGCAGATCGACGATCGCGGAATGCGAATCTCCCACGATGCGCGAAGAAGCCCATTCATCTTCGAGCACGTCCATCACGCCCTTCAGCGGTTTCGTGCTGGCGGCCTCCCGGAAGGCGTCGTTGGCTGTTTCCACGGTCACCGGTTTTTCGGTGATCAGATTCAGCTCGGCGATGCTGCCGGTGCTGATCGGCACGCGATAGGCCTTGCCAGTAATTTGCAGATCGGGCCAGATGAACTGCAGGGCCCGCGCCGCGCCCGATGACGACGGGATGATGTTCTCTGCCGCCGCCCAGGAATCGCGCCGGTCCTTCATCGGCTGGTCGGTCAACGACTGGGTGTTGGTGTAGGCATGAATGGTCGAGAAGAGCCCTTCTTCGATACCGAACTTCTCCAGGACGACTTTGACGACCGGCGCCAGCGCATTGGTCGTGCAGCTTGCCATGGAGACGATCCGGTGCTGGCCGGGATCGAATGCGTCCATATTGATCCCCGGCAGAATGAAGACATCGGCATCTTCGCGCTTCTTACTCGGGGCGCTGACCAGCACTCGTTTGGCGCCCCGGTCGAGATGGGCTTGCGCCCCGGCGCGGGTGGTCGCCCGGCCGGTGCAATCGACCACCAGATCGACACCGAGCGCGGCCCAGTCGGGAAGTTCCTTGGACGATTCGATGTATTCGATCGAATGCTTGCCGACCTTCAGCGTCGATCCATCGGCACTGACCGGTTCCGGGAAAACGCCGTAGTTGGTGTCGACCTTGAAGAGCGCGGCCAGGGTCGGCAGATCGCGAATGTCCGAAATGGAAACGGGCGCGAACAGATCGTTCGACAGGCCGATGCGCATGACGATGCGACCGATACGTCCGAATCCGTGAATACCTATGCGACTCATCGCGCGGGGTGATCCTTCCTGTGATGCTATGCGAGAACGGGATCGAACACTTCGACACCGCTGGTTCCACCGTATACGGTCCAGACCGGTTTGGCTCCGGCCATGACCGCATCGTTGACCGCCTGAATGTTGGCGACGCCCTGGGTTTCGAGCCAGGCTTTCAATGCGTCCAACCCATCCCGGCCGAAGATGGGCACGCCATCCTGCCAGGTTGCGCGGCCGCAGAGCACGCCGGAGTAGTTCGCGCCCGATTCCGCGGCCAGATGCAGGGTTTCGACGAATTGCTCGTTGCTGACCCCGGCGCTCAGATAGATGAACGGCTTGGTCGACACGTCGGACGCTTCCTTGAAAAGCCGGAGCGCATCGGCGCGGGTGTAGGCTTCCTCGCCGGTGAACGACCGCGTGCCGGAGACGAATTTCATGTCGATCGGCACTTCGACCTTCAGCACATCGACCCCGTAGGATGACTTCGAGAATTCCGCCATCGTGCGGGTCACGGCCTCGGGTTTGGCTTTGGCCCAGTCGAGTCCGCTAACGCCGTCCCGATAGGTGACCGGTTCGAGGAAGAACGGCACATCGAGCGCCACACATTCGCTGCCGACCCGTTCGATGAAGGCGTGCTTGACGGTGTTCACCGTATCGTCATCGGCAGGATCGTAATAGAGCAGAATCTTGATGGCATTTGCCCCGGCGTCCACGAGCCGCCGGACACTCCATTCGTCGAGCAGATCCGGCAACCGGCCTTTGACCGTGGCGTCGTACCCGGTCTTTTCATAAGCCAGCAGCACCCCGGTATTCGGCGCTCTCGTTGCGAGCGCCGGGAGACCGTATTCGGGATCGAGCAAGATCGCGCTGGCATACGGCGTCAGGATGGAAACGACCGCTTCCTTGAATGTCACCAGATCTTCGGTTGTCGCCTTGCCATCCGCACGCGATTTGCCGATCGACTTTTGCAGCGATCCCCGCTGATCCATTGCGGCGGCGGAAATGACGCCCGCCTCGTTTGCGCAGGCGGTTATACCGTCGAACTTGCCTCGCGCGATTCTGACCTTGGTCACGGTTGCTCCTTCTCTCCGGCGTACTGCCATTCAGCGCGTCTGAGAGCGCCCATGCATCCGCATGGGGCTGACATTCCAGATGGTATCCGCATAGTCGCGAATGCTGCGATCCGATGAAAAATACCCAGAGCGGGCGGTATTCAGAATCGACATTCGCGTCCAGGCAGCCGGATCGGCGTACACCTCTTCCGCTTTCCGCTGGCATTCCACATACGATGCGAAATCAGCCAGCACCATGAACTCATCATACCCAATGAGCCGATCGACGATCGGTTGCAATGCGCCTGGCTCATTGGGGGTGAACACATTCGAGGCCATCATGTCGATGGCTTGTTTGAGCGCTGGGGTCGATTCGTAGATATCGCGCGGGTGATAACCGGCCCCGCGCAATGCTCGCGCTTCGGCTTCGGTCATGCCAAAGGTGAAGAAGTTCTCCGGCCCGACCAGCTCGCGAATGTCGATATTTGCGCCATCGAGGGTGCCGATCGTCAATGCGCCATTCATGGCGAATTTCATATTGCCGGTGCCCGAGGCTTCCATGCCCGCCAGCGAGATCTGTTCGGAAATCTCGGCCGCGGCATAGATTGGCTGCGCCAGGGTGACATTGAAATTCGGCGGAAAGACGATGGTCAACCGGTCGCGGGTGTAGGGATCGCGATTGACGACCTCGGCCACCGCGTTGATTGCCTTGATGACCTGCTTGGCTTCGACATACCCGGGAGCGGCTTTGCCGCCGAAGACGATCACGCGGGACGGCCCCCCGTCTTTCGGGTTTTCCTTGAGCTGGTTGTAGAGCGCGATGGCATGGAGCAACTTCAGCAGCTGGCGTTTGTAGAGGTGGATGCGTTTGACCAGCACATCGAAGAGTGACGAGGTGGAAACACCGACGCCGGTGACTCGATGGAGCAGCACGGAAAGATCGGCCTTGTTGGCGGTCTTGACCCGTCGCCAGTCGTTCTGGAAATCTTGGTCGTCCGCGAACTGCTCGAGCTCGGCCAGTCGCGAAAGATCGTCGAGCCAGTCGTCGCCGATCCGGGAGCTGATCAATTTCACCAGACGGGGATTGCCAAGCCCGAGGAAACGGCGCGGTGTCACACCATTGGTCACATTGCGGAATTTCTTGGGATAGAACTCGGCAAGATCCTTGAGATTCCGCTCCCGGAGGAGCCGCGATTGCAACGGCGCCACTCCGTTGACGGAAAAGCTGCCAACCGTGGCCAGGTGCGCCATGCGCACATGCGGTTGGCCGCCATCGCCGATGATGCTCATTTGGCGCACTCGCTCTTCCTGACCCGGCCAGACCTTGCGGACGTCTTCGACGAAGCGGCGGTTGATCTCGTAGATGATTTCGAGATGGCGCGGCAGCAGGCGTCCGAAGATGTCGACCGGCCAGGTTTCCGATGCTTCCGGCAGCAGGGTATGACTGGTGAACCCGAACATCGACGAGGTGATGTCCCAGGCGGCGACCCAGGGAACATGGCGCTCGTCCATCAGGTAGCGCATCAGCTCGGCGATGGCAACGGTCGGATGCGTGTCGTTCAATTGGAAGACGACCCGTTTCGGTAGTTGCCGCAGATCGAATCCCGGTGGCAGATACCGAAAAACATCCTGAATCGAACAGGATACGAAGAAGTATTGCTGTCGCAGCCGCAGCTCTTTGCCTTGCGGGGTCTGATCGTTCGGATAGAGCACTTTGGAGATGACTTCGGAATTGGTCTGCTGCTGGACGGCTTTGGCATAGTCACCGGCGTTGAAAATGCGCAGATCGAATTCCTCGGTCGCGCGGGCACGCCAGAGGCGGAGGGTATTGACCATTTTGGTGTGGTATCCGGGAACCATGATGTTGTAGGGCACCCCGACCACTTCTTCGTCGGGAATCCAGCGCACCTGGAATTGGCCGGTCTCATCGTAGTACGACTCGGTGTGTCCCCCGAATCCGACCCGGTTGGCGAACTGGGGATGTACGACTTCCCACGGGGACGCGCCGCTGGTCCAGATATCGGGTTGTTCCACCTGCCAGCCATTCACGAACGTCTGGCGAAAGATGCCGTAGTCGTAGCGGATGCCATAGCCAATGGCGGGAATATCGAGGGTGGTCAGCGAATCGAGAAAACAGGCCGCGAGCCGTCCAAGACCGCCGTTGCCGAGTCCGGGTTCGACTTCGACCTCGGCCAGTTCTTTCAGATCGAGCCCAAGACTGCGCATCGACTCGGCGGCGATTTCACCGAGGTCGGCGTTCAGCAGCGCATTACCGAGTTGCCGTCCCGGCAGATACTCGGCCGAGAGATAGCAAACGATTTTCGCGCCGGTGCGGTTGCGGGCGTCGAGACTGTCGAGCCAGTTCTGCATCAGATACTCGCGCACGGTCAGGGCCAGCGCGTGATAGTAGTCGACCGGAGTGGCGTAGAGCTCGACCCCGCGCTGATAGCGCAGGTTCTCCAGAAACTCTCTGGTGAACGACCGCACCGTTCGCTGGGGCCGGCTTTCGAATTGTTTCAAACTGGGCAT
>JBIQLF010000124.1:6219-8443 GCA_044464585.1 Thermomicrobia bacterium | reverse complement strand
CTTCCCCGCGATCACCGAAACAACGCCAGCGACTTCCGCAACGATGCCACCGGGTCGCCCGCGGGGATATATTCCAGTCCCATGTATCCGGTATACCCAGTCGCTTCGATTGCATCGAGGATCGGCGGGTAGAACAGCTCCTGAGTTTCATCGGGATCGTTGCGGCCCGGATTCCCGGCCAGGTGGTAATGCCCGAAATGCCGGTGATGCTCGCGGATCGTCCGGATGATGTCGCCTTCCATGATCTGCATGTGATAGACGTCGTAGAGCAACGCCACCGCCGGAGAATCGACCGCGGCCACCACCTCCACCCCCCAACGGGTATGGTCGCCTTGGTAATCCGGATGATCCACCTTGCTGTTCAGCAGCTCCAGCGCCAGCATCACGCCGGCATCTTCGGCCGCCTTCGCCACCCGCTGGAATCCGGCGACCGTATGCGCGATGCCGGCCGCGTCGTCCAGTCCATTACGCTCACCGCTGAAACAAACGAGCACGGGGATCTCGTAGTGCTGTGCCAAGTCCAGATGCTCCAGCACTTCCCGTTCGATCCGATCGTGTTGCGACGGATCGTTCAGCCCATGGGCGATGTCGTTGTGCCCACGGCTGGAAACGATCCGCAACCCCGCCGCGCGCATGGCATCCCAATGGGCGCGCGGGGCAAGCTCGATACCCGGAATGCCGAGCGAAGCCGTCGTTTCGACGATCTGCTCCGGAGCCAGAATCCCCTCGAGACACCACCAGGCGGTGGCCGGCTGGATCGCGCGCATGTTCTCTTCCCTCCCATGTTGTTGGATCGGCACGAAACGGGCATCCCGATGCATTCTGAACATATGCCGGGTCAAATCGCAACCTCGTAAAATTTGACGGTTGTCCATCAGCAACATATGCTCAAGGGCGGACTTGCACGCGTCGTTGCGAACAGGCGTATTCGACCAGACCTGAATTGCCCCCTACCCGGGAAGGAGCGCCCGGTCCAGGCCGCAATTCCTCTCCTCGCCGATCGACCTGCCCCACGCCGTGCATCTCCGTTTTGTCATTGGCATGTTTCGCACCGACAGGAGAAGAAACACATGTCCCGTATTCGAAACGGTCTTGGGCTGACTGCCGCCGGCACGTTGCTGGTTGGCGGTCTGCTCGGAGGGACGATGGGCTATGCAGGGGCGCAGGATGCGACCCCGGTTGCCGACGCATCGCCCGCCGCCGAAGCATCGCCCGCCGCGCTCCCGGCTGGATGCTCCGTCTATGCCAGCGGGCTTGCCAACCCGCGTCATCTCACCATCAGCGAGGATGGCATGATCTATGTGGCGCTGGCCGGCTCCGGTGGCGACACCCCGATCTACGCCACTCCAGGGGCTGGCACCCCAGCCGCCACCGAAGCCGCTTCGATGTGGGGCGATTCGGGGTCGATTGCCGCGATCAATAGCGACGGCACGCTCAGCACGGCCGCCGGCGGATTCCCGTCGTTCAGCTTCGGCACCGAGGTCGTCGGCCCGGCCGATGTGGTCGTTTCCGGCACCACGCTCTATGTCGTGACTGGGGGCGCCGGACCGAACACGCCATCGGTCGATCCAATGGAAGGTCGCGCGGCGGTCTGGTCGGCCGATCTCGCGACTGGCGAGACCAAGGTGGTCGCCGATCTGGAAGCGTTCGAACGCGATCATCATGCCGATCCCCAGCACCCCATCGACAGCAATCCCTATTCGATCATCATGGGCGCCGATGGCATGCTCTATGCGACCGATGCTGGCGGCAATGATGTGCTCAAGATCGACCCGTCCACGGGCGATGTCAGTCTGGTTGCCTTGATCCCCGGTCTGCCAGGACAGCAGGAGAACCCCGAGCGAGACAATCGCAAGGAACTCGATCCGGTTCCGACCGGACTCGCCTGGGCGCCCGATGGCGGGCTCTATGTGAGCCTCCTCTCCGGCGGCCCGTTCATTCCCGGCACCGCGGCGCTCGTGCATGTGGCGATGGATGGCACCGTCACCACGGTGGCCAGTGGCTTGACGATGCTCGGCGATGTTGCCGTGGCCCCGGATGGTTCGATCTATGCCGTGACCATGAGCGATAACTTCATCGGCGGCCCCACGCCCGCGCCCGGCTCGATCGTGAAGATCGGTACCGACGGGTCCAGCACCACGGTGCTTTCGGGTATCCCATTCCCGGGCGGCATTGCATTCGATGCCGATGGCAACGCCTATATCACCGCTATGGTCTCGCTCCC
>JBIQLF010000124.1:0-6119 GCA_044464585.1 Thermomicrobia bacterium | reverse complement strand
GGATGCCACCTCCCGGCCGGATCGCTTCCACGCGGCTATTCCACCAGCGCTGGCCGCTCCCGATACCATGCCTGAACCCGATATTCGAGCTGGCTCCGGCGATCCGCGAACTGCTTCGCGCGCTGCCCGTTCGCCCCGGACGGATGAGGAAAGCCGGTAACGCAGCGATGCGGATCGACCACGCCCATGTCCACCAGATGGGCGACGGCCGCACCCGACGCGTCCCCCAATGGCACGATCAGGGCGTGCGGCAACTGGGCCAGCTCCTCGGCGAGCCAGGTGCGGACGAATCGCAGCAGGGTGGGCTGCCGAATCAATGGGGGAGTGTGCCCCGTGTAATTCTTGCCATCGATCAGCACCGGATAGCGCAACGCCGACGTGGTATGAGACAAATCCATCCGGTCACCGAACAGTGCCGACGTCGATGGAATATCGAGGGCCCGCGCGACCCCGATCCCATCGAGCATCGTCACCAGGTTCTTCCGCATCGCCCCAGCGAAACTGGCATGCTGCTTGACCAGCCGCAGCGCATCGATGCAGGGGAGTCCCGCGTGCAATCCCTGCCGCGTCACCCGAAATGCGATCTCCATCTGTTGCCAGCCTGGCGTTATGCCAACGAGCACGATCCGCGCCCGGGGATTGAGGTAATCGAAGGGAGCGTAATAGATCGAGAGCCTCCCCTCCCGATGCAGGAGAAAGGTCTCGCTGAGCACATCGCGGCGGGTCAGCGATTCCGTTCCGGGAAGCGCCCGGATCGCCTCCAGCAGGGCGGCGTATTCGTGCCCCGCCGGCCCATCGAGGCGGCATCCAGCGCCCGTAGCCGCCCTGCAGGCGGTCATCGGGAGGGATACGATTGCGCTCGGCATGGCAGCGCTCCGGAAGACGGTCTCATAGCGTGGATGCCCCCTCACTCCCCCAGTGTACGCCTCCCGACCCGGTAGCTCGGCAGCAGGCTGGGACGTTCCTACGGTACGTTCGGTGCGGTCTCCTGAGCGGCGGCCGGGCGGCAGACCTTGCATGGGCGATATCCCCGCGCCCGCGCTTCTTCCTCCGAATGGAACATCTGCAGATGTTCCTCATTGGGTTGGTACCGGCAGGTCGGAAAGCAGAAGATATGGGTCGTATCGCTCCCCACGAACCTGATTCCCGATTTGCCGAAACGCTCCAATCGATCGAGATTCGCCTTTTCTCCGCTCAGTAATTCCCGTTTTGCATCGCTGCCGAAGATGTAATTCCCGATCACCCCATCGCCCCGCACCACCCGATGACATGGGATGAGCAACGGCACCGGATTGCCGGCCAGCGCGCTGCCGACCGCTCGCGACGCGTTCGGGCTGCCGATCTCCCGCGCGATCCAGCTATACGGCCGCACCTGTCCGCGCGGAATCTCCAGCGCCTTGCGCAACACTGCTGCCTCGAACTCGGTCGAATGCGACAGATCGAGCGGCGGCGGAGTGCGGCGCTCCCCGGCCAGAGCGCGCTCGACCGCCTGGGATAACCGCACTGGTGGCTGCTCGGTAAAGCGCACCTCCCGCCCAAACCGTTCACGATAGCGGATCGCGAACCCATCGATCGTTTCCGCGCGATCGACCAGGGTGATGCCCTCCCGGCTGGCCGCGATCACGACCGGCCCGATGATCGTCTCCACCACCCAGCACAGATCGACCAATCCGGTGCGATAGAGCACTGCGGGCGCCAGCGTGCGTGGTGGCTGGGGTGCTGGCAGGTTCGAGAGTGTCGTTTCGATCATTTCATCGGTGAGGTTGGTCATTGGTCTGGTCCTTTCGTCAGGAAAGCGCGAGCGCGGGATCGAGGGTGCTCAGGTTTCGACGCAACAGGTGCACCCCCCGGTGCACATTCGATTTGGCGGTGCCCGCGGGTTGGTCGAGCGTGGCGGCAATCTCCTCGTAGCCGAGTCCGAGCACATGGCGCAGAATCACCGCCGATCGATAGCGCGGCGGTAATTCGCGCAGCGCCTCGATCAGCCGGTCCGCAAGCTCGTTCCTGGCGCCGATCTGCTCCGGTTCGGCGGCTCGCTCGGCGACCGGTTCCTCGATCCCGTCCAGAGACACGGCCGGCAATTGTTTCTTGCGAACCCGGTTGCGGGACAGATTCACCGTGATCGTCAACAGCCACGGCAGCAATTTCAGGGCCGCGATCCGTTCCGGCGCATACCCCTGCAGGGCCTGGTACGCCCGCACGAACGCATCCTGGGCGATCTCCTCGGCGTCCTGCGCATTCCCACAATAGCGATACGCAAACCGAAACACCGGTCCCTGCAACTCCAGCACCAGCGTTTCGAAGGTTCCATCGAGATCTTCGGCCAACCGCACGGCCAGATCGGACATCATCATGAGCTCGGTCTCGAATTCTGAAGTTCGATTCCTGGGGGACGAACGCGCATATCAGTCTCCACTCGACGTTTGCGATCGGACGCTTCCGCGGTCCTCGTACTCCTATGAACAGCGCCGCCGCCGAATTGGTTGCACGTCGACGCTGGATTCAGGACGCACAGCCCATGCGTTCGGACGCGGTCCCGCTACGAGGCGTTACCCCGGCGTCGCCACCGTGTCTACCTCTATGAGATACCGGCGCCGGTGTCCAGTCAGGAGTCGTTTTCGGTATGGTGGCAGAGAATCTATGGATGGAGGGGCAGGCCGGAGCATTGCGATGGCGTTCGAATCGAACCGACCCGATGCACGCTGAACCCGAGATTTCGTCCCGGGTGGCGCAGTTCGCCGATCTCTATGAGGAACACGCCCGCGCGGTTTTGCGCTATTGCCAATTGCGCATCAGCGATCCGCACGAGGCCGAAGACGCCGCCGCGCTGATCTTCACGCGCGCGTTCGGCGCCTGGCCCCCGGCGAATCCGGAGGCGGCACGGGCATGGCTCTTCACGATCGCGCACAACGTGGTCGCCAACCACTATCGCCAGCGAGCCAATCGTCTTCCGCGGCAACCGCTGGACGATGCATTGGAATTGCGCGATCCGGACGCGACCCCATTGGAGCAAACGCTGGCCCGTGAACGCAGCGCCGAGCTCCGCGCGGCGGTAACCCGGCTCAGCGCCGATCAGCGCGATGTGGTGGAGCTCCGTCTGGCCGGACTGACCGGCCCGGAAATCGCCGCCTCGCTCGGCAAGAGTCATGCGGCCGTCAAGATGCTGCAACTCCGCGCCGTCCAGAGACTCCGTACCTTGCTCGATCACCCAACCGATCCGAATGGGAGAACTCCCCATGAATCCTGAACCGACCGACCGCTGGGATGCGGACGCATTGGACGACTTCTGGGACGAGCTGGTCCTCGGCCAGCTCGGCGGAAGCGCGCCCCGCCCCGTATCCAAAAACGAAGAGATGGTGATGAATCTCCAATCGCTCATAGCTCCCGGGGACGACCGCGCCGAAGCACGCTTGCGGCGGCTCGTTCTTGGAACGACGCCCGAACCGGCGATGGCCGCGGTCCCGGCGCGTCCATTGCCGCTCCCTCGCCCGCAACCGATCCGGCCGGCGCGGTCGATTCGGGACTATTCCCAACTGGCTGCCGCGGCGCTGGTCGTGCTCATCGTCGGCGCCCTGGTCGCCGCCCAGAACGCGGGATGGTTCGGTCCACGCGCCAACGACGATCCCCCGACCGCGATTCCGGCGGCCATTGCGCAAAGCGATGCGACCCCTGCCGCGCTCGCCAGCCCGATAACGAACACCAGCGCGGTCCTCTGGACCCTGCCATTCGACGGAGCCAATGTCGAAATCGGCGCGAGCGCCATCGCCGGCGATACCCTCTATCGCCTGATCCAGTCCGACGCCTTCACCGGTGTCCAGGCGGTCGATACCGCCACCGGCACGGAGCGATGGCGCTCGGAACAGGAGTGGGCGGGGACCGGAATCGGCGCGGATGAAAGTGGCGTCTATTTCCCGACACTCGGCGGGGTTCGGGCGCTCGATGCCAACTCCGGCGACCAAATGTGGGACATTACGACTGCGGCCGCGCCCAATTCCCTCGCTCTGAGCGGCTCACGCCTCTATGTGTGGGACGGGCGCGAATCGATGCTGGCAATCGAGACCGGTACTGGCGATGTTGCCTGGCAAGGTGTCGCCGATGTCGCGACCGAAACCACCGCGGCTCAGGCATCGCAACCACCGGCCGTGACCGAAAACGGTGTCGCCGCGATCAGCGGCACCAGCGTTGTCGCGATGTTCGATCTCGATGGCAATTTCACCGGCACCGCCGGCATGCTCGATCCCGCAACGGCCATTCTGGCCCCCACCGCGGAGGGCGACGTTGCCATCACGGGCGCACCACGCCTGGAAACCGAGCAACCCTGGGCGCGTAAGCTCCTGCTCGTCGATCCGGCCGAAGGTTCGACCCTCTGGGAAGTGGACTACAACGCGCTCGCGACCGGTCTGACCGTCACCGATTCGATGGCGATGGTTCTCGCCGACAACCGCGGTCTGGCGATGAGCGAGCCGGTTCAGTTGGTCGATGGTGAGGGCACGGTCACCACGATGGACCCGAATCCCTATCCGGAGCAGACCAGTCCGTACGTCTACGGCTACTTTCTCGACAGCGGCGACATGTACCAACTGCCCGAGGGGACACCGCCACCGAATTGGACCGGCCGGGCGTGGATCGCCGATCCTGGTATTCCGCCATTCGTTGCGCTCGCTCAGGGAACCAATGGTCCCATCGGCATCTCGAATTCGGGGCGGTTGAGCTTCTTCGATACCGAGAATCCACTGGTACAAGCCGTGGTCGATCTGCCCGGGCTCATTCCCGCCAGCGTGTTGAGCGACGGCCCGAATGTCTACGCCTCTGAGGGCGATGGCACCCTTGTTGGGCTCGCTCCGGTGCTCGGGGATCAGCAACCCAACCCGGTGACCCGGGGCGGTAGTCTCGACTTCATCGTGCCACTGGACGGCGCCCTGACCGACTTCGGCGGAATGACGTATGGCAACGGGCTTGTCTATCGCCTGCTCGATGCCGGCGCCGGCCGCGAGATCGAAGCGATCTACGCCTCCACCGGACAACCTGCCTGGACGCTCCCCTTCGACTGGAGCACCAACCAGATCGTTGCCGACCCGGGTCCCAACCGCTATGAGCAAAACCCGGCCTGGACCGGCAGCGGCAACGTCTTCGCGGTCGATACCGAGAATCGCCTGTTCGCGCTGGATGGCGCCGGAACCGCCAGTTGGCAGGTCGCCTTCGAGCAGCCCATCGTCTCGATGGTCTTCGATACCGGCACGCTCTTCGTCTGGGACGAATCGGGCACGATGACCGCGCTGAACGCGGCCGATGGCGCGGTGCTTTGGACAGCAAGCAGCGGCTCCGCCGGCGGATCGCAAACGAACGAGCTCGGTATGCCGGTTCCGGTGACCACCAAGACCCTGGTGGCGATGGTCGATGCCGAGGGAACGCTGCACGCATTCGACCGCTCGACTGGCGATGAGCTCTGGTCGCAGTCCGGCTTCGATGGCACCAACTCCCGCCTCGTTGTGTCAGGCGAAGGACTCGATGGACAGGATCAGTGGATCGTCATCCTCAGTGCCAATAACGAACCCGACGCGGATGGCAACTTCGATCTGACCGCCGCCGGCATTCTGGCTGGTACCGGTGAGTATCGCTGGGCCGATTATCTGAAGGGTCCCCTGGTGCAGCCAGTCACGTCCGACGAGTCGTTTGTGACCTTCATCGCAAACGAAGCGATGTCCGGCAAAGCCGTCACGGTGACGATCACCCCGGTGGTCGATGCCGAGAGTCCGAACCACTATGCCTGGACCGCGTCCGGCTCCCCAACCGATTCGGACGTGCCCGGTGGTCAGCGGCTCTTCGCGATCGACGCGCCAACCGGTCAGATCGTCTGGATTCGCACTACGGCCGGACCGGAGTTCACCGGTCTCGTCCCGGATGCGACCTTCCGGCGCGGCCAGGCGTTGACCGCCAATGGACTGCTCGTCTCACCGTCTGGCGGAAATGGCTGGATCGACGGCGAACCGCTCGATCTGGGCGGTCCGGTCCTGGCCACGGTATCGTCGAATGAGATGGGCGCGATCGGCAGCTTCGCCACTCTTGCCGACGGCACCCTCGTTTCCTTCGGCAGAATGCCCTTCAGTCAGCAGGGATAA
>JBIQLF010000123.1:2735-8472 GCA_044464585.1 Thermomicrobia bacterium | reverse complement strand
GCGTCGATGGAACGTCTGGGCGCAGAGGTCGTCAAGCGGGGCAAGGATTTCGACGAGGCCCGGCTCCACGCCGAAGCACTCGGCCGCGCCGAGGGAATGCTCTTCATCCATTCGGCCAACGAACCGGATCTGATCGCCGGAGTGGGCACCTATTCATTGGAAATCATCGAAGCGGTGCCCGACCTGGATGTGCTGTTCGCGCCGATCGGCGCCGGGAGCGGGGCGTGTGGCGCGGTGATCGCGGCCAAGGGCGTCAGTCCGAATCTGCGGGTCATCGGCGTGCAGGCAGCGGGCGCTCCCGCATTCCACGATTCCTGGGAACGCAACGAATTGTTGCTTTACGACTCGGTGACGACCTTTGCCGAGGGAATGGCGACGAGACAGGCATTTTCTCTGCCATTACGCATCTTACGTGAAGGTCTTGATAGTATTGTGCTGATCTCTGATTCGGATTTGCGCAGATCGGTCCTGACGCTTCTGGAGCAGACGAGAACCCTGGCCGAAGGCGCCGGCGCGGCCGCGTTCGCGGCGGCCTATCAGATGCGCGAGCAACTGGCGGGGCAAAAGGTCGCGGTTGTTGTCTCGGGTGGCAATCTCGAAGCGGGAATGCTGGCAAAGGCGTTGGGCGAGGAGCATGCCTGGTGACACGGATCGGAAAACTGATCGGCAGCCGGTCGAAAAGCGAAGGCAATTGCGAGGCGATCTTCCAGATTGCGCGGGAGGTCGTGGAGCGGCGCCGCTCGATGCAGGGCGCGCTCAACGAGGTGCGCCATCCCGCCATTCTCGACAATCTTTCGGATGAGGATTTTCGCTTGCTCGACGAAGCGATCGTCGAGAGCGCGCCGGACTATCCGGAATATGCGCTGGTGCTGGCCCGGTTGACCCACGCCGCTGCCCGCGCCAAGGGGTTCGACCGGCAGATCGTCGATTCGGCGCTGCGGCTCGATTCGTTCTTGCCAGCGGACGATCCCAGCCGCGAGCGCGAGCAGCTCCTGCGCGATGCCTATACCACCGCGCAACGGGCGGGGTATGCCCGGGGTGGCCGGGCCACGCTTTCGCGGCTCGGCGCCCGGGCGCTCGATGCCGACGAGTTCGACCGGGCCCGCGCGATCTTCCAGCAGCAGATGGATATCGGCGACGAATCGACCGATACCGTTGCCGAGGTCGATTCGGCGCTCATGCTCGGGGACATTCTCCGGCGCGAAGGCGATGTGGCGGGCGCGCAAACCTATTTCCGGCGGGCATCGCGCTCGGCGACCAGACTCGAATACAACCGTGGGGTGGCCGAAGCGCTCGACCGGCAGATCGAATTGCTCGACGACCGGTCCGATGTCGAAACCGCCATCCAATTGCAGCGGGAAGCGCTCGATGCCGCGCTGCTGACCCCGGATTTGGGATTGCAGTCGCGGCTGACATTGTCGCTTGCGGAAACGCTGGCCAAGGCGGGCCGGGTCGATGAGGTGATCGACCAGCTCGAGCGCGGGGTCGATATCGCGCGGGAGATCGGCGATCTCTCGGTCGAGGCCGAATGCCTGCAGGCATTGGTCGAGGCGTACCGGAAGAAGGGCAATCTGATCGGGGTCGCCAAACGGCAGACCGATCTGCTGCTGCTCGAAGAGCGTATGGGGAACCGGCCAGTCGCTGCCCGCTGGGGGGTGCGTCTCGGCGCGACCCTGATGGAATTGAACAAACCCCAACGCGCGGCCGAAGCGTATGGCCGCGCGCAACAACTGGCGCGGTCGCTCAACGACCCGATGCTCGACCAGCGTATTCTGGGCGGATTGGGCGTGGCCTATACCCAGCTCGATCGTCCGGCGGACGCGCTCGAGAACCTGATGGAAGCCAACGAGATCGCCCGGCAAATGGGCGATCTGCCGAAGCAAGCCGAATGGCTGGCCAGTATCGGTCAGGCGCTCTACCGGTTCGACCAGCCGAAGGACGCCATTGCGGCCCTCGGGGAGAGTCTGACGATTGCCCGGCGGATCGACGATCTGCCGTTGCAGGTCGATCTGCTGACATTGATGGGGGAGATTTTTGATAGCGCCGGACAATTGCCGCGGTCGCGGGAATGTTTCCACCGGGCGCTCGATCTTTCCCGGCGCTTGAACGACAAGTCGCGCCAGATCCGGCTCAATAGCTCGCTCGGCAATGTGGCATTGCGGGCCCAGCAGTATTCGCAAGCGAACGCGCTCTATAGCCAGGCGCTCCAGTTGGCAACCGAGACGGGGGACCGGATCGAGGGCGCCAAGTTGCATGGCCGGCTGGGCAAGGTGGCCCAACACCAGCGCGATTGGCCCAAGGCGCTGGAGCACTATTACTCCGCGGTCGATCTTGCTGAATCGATCGAGCGGCCGCGTTTGACCAACCAGCTTCTGGTCCATCTGGCAGCCGCCCAGCACGCCGTCGGCGATCCCGCGGCGGCATCGACCTATCGCCGCGCGCTGACGATGGCCCAGCAGATGGGCGATCTCCACCGCGAGGCCGTGGTTCGTCTGAATCTCGGCATTCTCCTGAGCGCCGACGGGCATCGAAACGAGGGGCTCGACCAACTCTATCGCGCGGCCGATCTGGTCGCGGAAATGGGTCCGGCCGGCAACGATCTGGCCGAAAGCATCGAGGAAGCGATCGTGCGCGCGGGTGGCAGCGTGGTGGCGTCACCGGCCGATCACGATGTGTGGGACGATCGTCAATCGGGGTTGGGCCGGGGGTTTCAGGACGGGTATGAATACCAACCGTACCGGGACGACCAGTTCTACGGCGAGGCGACCCTCCCGCCGCGGTAATACGATTCGGACACGATGAACGACAAACGACCGGCGCGCCGCGCGCCGGTCGTTTGTATCTTCTCCGGCCGGGATGCCGCCCGTGGGATCAGGCGCTCTGGTTCTCGATCGCGGTATCGCGTGTGATCCGCCGCAAGGCGACGAGCGCGACGGATGAAACCGCGATGCTGGCAACGACCCCGGCGATCGTATGGTGGTCATTCTGGTCGTACCATCGATCGAAAACCGCATTCACGCCGTCAGTCGAGCCGAGCAGGATACTGACGACGGCGACTCCCGCGATTGCCAGCGGAACGACCACCACCAGGAGCTCCTGCTTGCTGATGAACGTCGCGCCGATCAGCGCGCCCAGGCAAAACCAGGGCAACAGGATGACAAGGAACTCGAGAAGAAACGCGGGAATATCCGCCGGAGCGTCGTAGAGATGTCCCGCCCGAATCGTGTGGTCCCATCCGGCAATGCGGTAGACGAACCGCTCGATCCAGAGTCCAAGCAGCGCCAGAACGGCCAGAGCCGCGCAAAAGGGAATGCTGAAAAGCGCGATTCGCTGCGCCATTCTTTTGCGCGTATCCCCATAGAGGATGTATCGCGGAAACGTTTCGGCCATCAGGGAGATCCCGATGACGAGCACATACCAGCGCGCGATTCCTGAGATGGCCTCATTCCAGAAACTTCGATCCACCATGTTGTCCGAAAGACGGGCGTAGCCGATGGTGAGGGCCAGAACGGTGACCAGAAGACCGGCGGCGGACATTGCCGCAAGGGCGAGCTGTTCGCGCAGCAAGATTTTCGATGATGGCACATTCGAACGGTTCATCCGATTTCCGCGGCTTCCTGCACTTGTGTGAGATGGACGACGAGCTCCTGCAGCCCAAGGGGTTCGATCGCGATACCAGTCTCTAGCGCGCGGCCGGCCAGCAATTCGATCCGCTCCGATATGACGACCGCCGATTTGGTCGGACCAAGCTCTCGGACCCCGAGCAGCGATTCACCTTCCAGGAGCGCATCGATCTCGGATGCCTGACCGGTGAACCGGCGAGCGCGGGAGCGCAGTTGCTCGGGTTCTTCCTGCGCCAGCACGCGGCCACGATCGAGGATGATGATCTCCTCGAAGAGCGCGGCGACTTCCTCGATCAGATGGGTGGAGAGAATGATCGTGCGTGGGAACCGCATGAAGTCGGCGAGCAGCTCGTCGTAGAAACGCACGCGCGAGGGAGGATCGAGTCCGAGGTCGGACTCATCGAACATGGTCAATGGCGCGCGACTGGCCAATCCCAGCACGATACCCAGCGCGGAACGCTGCCCACGCGAAAACGATCGGATCTTCTGATGCGCGGGGATTCGGAATTTCTCGATTAGCTCCGCGGCATAGACGCCATCCCAATTGGGGCGCATAGCCGCGGCGAAGCCGAGGTTGTATGCCAGCTTCTCGTCGTCATCGAGCACATCGGGCGATTCTCGGATCAGGGTGATCCGCCGGGTGATGGCGTAGTTCTCGAAGAGCGGCGCACCGTCGATCAGAATCGTTCCCGCGGTCGGTTTGCGAAGTGCGGCCAGCAAGGAGAGCAATGTGCTCTTGCCCGCGCCATTGCGTCCGAGCAAGCCGTAGATCTTGCCGCCGTCGAGATGAACCGTCAGATCGGACAGAGCGGCTTGCCCGTCGATCATGACCGAGACGCGTGAGACATCGATCGAAAATGTCATCGTTCTTGCTCCGGATAATGGTTCGCAATGTACGAAATGAGCTCGTCCGGTCCGATGCCGATCGCCTCGGCTTCGCGCAGCATGGGGTCAATCACATCGGGATAGAACCGCTGGCGATGCCGGGCTCGAAGCGTGTCGCGCGCATCGGCGGCCACGAAGAGCCCCAGACCGCGCCGCTTATAGAGCACGCCTTCATCGACCAAGAGCTGAAATGCCTTGGCGGCCGTGGCCGGATTGATGCGGTAGAAGGCGGCGTACCGATTGGTCGACATCACCTGTTCGTCCGCGGTCAGATCGCCCGCGAGCACACTGGCGGAGATCTGATCGGCAATTTGGCGATAGATGGGAGTACGTTCGTCGAACATCGGGCTTCAGCGCATCTATGGTTCATTACATGGGTAATGAACCATAGATGCGCTGTGGGTAATTGTCAACCGAGCACAAAAAAGCGGAGCGGCGCTTGGCCGTGCTTCGTTCTCCGAGCATCGGGCTCCGGGGGGCATCCGGTTTACGTCGTGGACGGCATCGCTATACTAGAAACGTCCGCAAGTTCGCCGCCGGCGAGCGTCTTCGAAGCAAGAGCGGGCCCAGCGCACAATCCAACAGTGGCTCCCAATCCAGGGAGGAGGTTCCCGATGGCCTACGTCATCACGCAGCCGTGCATTGGTGTGAAAGACGCATCATGCGTCGAAGTTTGCCCGGTCGACTGTATTCATTCGACGGATGCGGACGAGCAGTATTTCATCGATCCGGATGAATGTATCGACTGCGGAGTCTGCGCCGAGGTGTGCCCGGTGGAAGCCATCTTCTTTGAAGATGATGTGCCGGAGCAATGGCAACGGTTCATTCTCCTGAACAAGGAGTATTACAAGAAGTAGCGCGCCCGCGTTGCTACGGCGAGCGCCGAATGGCCAGGCAGGCTATTCGGCGCTCGGTATTTCCGGAAGGGATGCACTCCAGATCGCGCCATCGGCGATCCAGAAGACTTGCCCGCGCGCTTCGCTGACGACCAGCGAGTGGGTGTCCGTGACGACTTCATCCAGCGATTTGCCATCGACCGTGACGGGCGGCAACAGGATTTGGGTGCGCGCGCCGGTACCGGGATCGATCACCTCCAGCGAGGCGACATCGTCGTCGGAGACCGCCAGATAGAGACTGCCGGTTTCATCGCCGGCATCGACCGCGAGCACTTCGAAATCATCGCTGTTGGCGCCGAGATCGGTACGGCTATAGACCTCGCCGCCGCTCAT
>JBIQLF010000123.1:0-2635 GCA_044464585.1 Thermomicrobia bacterium | reverse complement strand
TCGGTGGCATTGCCGTCGAAATCGATGAGGACGAGGCGGCTTCCGTCGCTTGCGATGATGCCCGCGGCATTCGATGCGGCCACCTGGGTGTCGAATGTGCGGATCGCGCTTCCGGCCGCATAGGGCAACCCGAGCAGGGTCCGGCGATCCAGATCGAGCTGGTAGGGGATGGCATCGATGAGATAGAGAACGCCGGCCGATTCGGCCAGACGCGGTTCGCTGTCGGCGACGGCATCGGGCAGGCGGCCGACCATCGTGACATTGCTCAGGCGCAATACGCCATCGAGCGAGTCGCGCGCTTGCAGAATCTCGTTCCGAAGGAGAACGAGCTGGTCCTCGGAGAGATTCAATCGTTCCCCGATCGCCAAAGCGCGTTCGGCCCCGGGCAATTCGGCTTCGATGGCGGCTGGATCGTCGCCGGAGAGCGCCGCGGCCAAAGCGGCCGCGTGTTTGGGAATCTCCGGGTCGGGGAGGGCGGCGCCCTGGGGCCGGTTGGCAAAGAGATAGCCGAATCCGCCACCGGCAATCAGCAATACCAGCAACACCGCGCCGACCGCCAGCGCCGATGGCCGGCCGCGGGGCAACCGCGTGCGCGCCCCCCGGGTGAACGATTCGCCCGATGGGCTGCGATAGCGGCGCAGCGAATCGAGCGCGGGTGGTTTTTGGAAGAGCGCGCCGTCGACCGAACGGCTTTGGGTCCAAAGCGGGTCGGCGGGACGCGCCGTGGCGCTCGATGTGCGGCGGATATCTGGTTCCGGAGCGGAAAGCAATCCGGCCCGGTGGCGCAAATCCTGTTTTTTCGGTTTATCCAGCTCGATCCAGACCCAGGCCCCGTTCGGTCCGGCGATCTCGGCGACCTCGGCGCGGGTGAGCCGGCTGCCCGGTTCCGATTCGGTTTCGTTCCGGCCGGAAAGCAACGCGACGATATCCCCAGGACCGAGCTTCGTTTCGAAGATCGTGGAGGCTGGATCGAGGAACTCGTCGCCCGCGGTTTTCGTGCGTGGAAACGAAAAGCGCTGGTCGCCCTGCTGCACGATGACCAGACCGGGATCGGCGGCGGACACGACGAGGCGCTGGCCGTCCAGCGCGGCGGCCACCAGCCCGCCCCCGAAGCGTTTGGCCCCGCCATCGGCCAGGGCCGCCTTGCCGGGTCGCTCGACGGCTTTCAGCGCCGCGCCAAATGCGTTGGCGAGGGAATCGTTGGGTGCGGAGAAAAAGGCAAGCGACAGTTGTTCGAGCGCGTCATCGGCTCGGGCAATGTCGTCGTGCGCCAGCGTTTTCGGAATAGCAACGGCCAGCAGGCGACGCCGCTGCGAATCGACGCTCTTGTCGAAGGTTCGCCCGTGGGACAGATTTGGCGGGACAGGTTGGGAATCGGCCGGTCGGGGCGGGGAAACCGGCTGGGTCGTTTCTTCGATGTGCATCGCGCTCGATCGCCGGTTGGGCGCCTGGGTATCTGCGACTGGAGGCCATTATGAAAGAGATAGGGAATCTCGTCTAGCGCCGTGACGACCATCTCCCGGTAGAATCGCCTCGTTGCGGTAAACGACCGCGCCGGACTGGGAGGATAGCAACAGGAATGGCGGACCTAGAGCGCGCGGCAGTGCCCGTGTTGGCGGTGTTGCTCTCGGGCAGCGGGCGCACGCTGGCGAACCTGATCGAGCGAAGCCAGTCGGGCGCGTTGCCGGCCCGGGTCGGGATCGTGATCAGCTCGGTTGCGGGCGCGGGCGGGATCGAGATTGCGCGGCGAGCCGGTATCCCTGTGGCCACGATGGAGCGCAAGGCGTTCGCCTCGGATCTGGCGTATAGCGATGCCATCTTCGATGCGATCGCTCCCTACGAACCGGCGCTGCTGGTGCTGGCCGGTTTCCTGCGCAAGCTGGTGGTGCCCGCGGAGTGGGAGGGCCGCATTCTGAATATCCATCCGGCGTTGCTGCCCGATATGGCATTCGCATCCGGCCGCGGTTTCTATGGCGACCGGGTGCACCGTGCGGTGCTGGAGAGCGGGCAGCGGGAATCTGGGGCAACAGTTCATCTGGTCGACAACGGCTATGACACCGGACCGGTCCTCATGCGCCAGCGGGTGCCGGTCGAGCCGGGAGACACTCCGGAGTCGCTGGCGGCGCGGGTCTTCGCAGCGGAATGCGAACTGTACCCCCGGGCAATCGAGGTCTATTTGCGGGAACTGGAGTCGTGAGTCGTGAGTCTTGAGTCCTGAGTCTTGGGTCTTGAGTCTTGAGTCGTGAGAGTCTGTCTCAGAAGTCGAAAACGGTGCTCCACAATGACGTATATCCTGGACGTCTCAACGCAAGCGCAACTACGTCATCTTGGCTGTGGATAGTGCATTCAGCAACGTGTAGCGCGTTCTCAAGGGCACTGCACATGGTGTCTCCCCAGCGATCAGGAGACGGACTTTTGAGACGGCCTCGTGAGTCTTGGGTCCTGAGTCGTGGGTCTTGAGTCTTGAGTCCGGGGGCCGGGGACATTGGGGGGGTGGGGAGGCGGTTGTTTTGCTTTTTTTGCACACGTCAGCGCATCCTCTCAAGACCCAAGACCCAAGACCCACGACCCAAGACCCACGACCCACGACCCGTGGCCGGGGGCGTGAATTGTCCGCAGCCCGCGGAATTGACGC
>JBIQLF010000122.1:7268-8484 GCA_044464585.1 Thermomicrobia bacterium | reverse complement strand
TGTCCTCCTGCGTACCCACCTATTGCCGGACACTCTAGCGGCTTCTTCGAGGCTGTTGTCGCGCATCAAGGTGAGAGAGGGGACCAGAAAGGCCCATTCGTCATCCGAAACATCAGACGGGTAGGGAGTGCGGGGAGTGGGGGCATCCATCCGGCCATGCTACCGCACCCCAAAGTGCATACCAGGCTCTAGAGAATCTCCGGGTTGTTTGGATTGTGCCGGTCGGTGGCCCAGCGGATCGGGTTTTCATCGATATACCGTCGATACCGGTCGAGGTCATCCCGGTTTCGTATGACGGTCTCGTAGTAGTTCCGTTGCCAGAGGCGGCCTGGAAAGGGCTCCCATCCGAGATCGAGCACGCCGGCGCGGTACCGAGCGGTCGTCAACGATTTGAACCGGTGCACCACATCTGGTAGCGAGAGACGTGGCGGGTCGTCTTTCGCCGGTTCGCTCTCGTTGGCGGTCGGTGATGGGGGAGAAGGGCAACCAAAGGGGGTTGCCCCTACACCGTCGATGCCGTCAGGGGCGGGGTTTCCGGCCCGCCGGTGTGCCGTCCGCGCGTTCCCGTCATCCACGCCAACCCGTGTCGGGGCAGGCCCCCGCGCCTGCCCTTGTTCTCGAAGGACCGGTTCCTGGCCGGAGTCGGGGTCCAATTCGATATCGTCCGGCAACAGATAGACGATGCCGTGGATATGGTTGGGCATGACGACGAAGGCGTCGATTTCGACGCTGGGATAGGCCCAGGGGATTTCGTTCCAGACGGTGCGCACCATGCCGGCGGCCGGCGTGGGATGCATCTCGCCGTCGATGATTGCGCCCAGGAGTGGCCGCCGGTGTTGGATGCAGATGGTGGCGACGTAGAGGCCCGGGGTCGAGTAGTCGTAGCCTTTCAGGCGGATGGAACGGCGGTGATGGCGTTCGGGGTCGTACGGCATATCAGGAGAGCCGTTCCGGAATGGGGATCGGGAGAAGGGTGCAGGTTCGGACGATGTTCAGCGGAGCACGGGGAGAGCCCGGTGGGGCGTGCCTTCGTGAGAGGGCAACCACGGGGGGATTGCCCCTACCGGTCGGGGCGACCTTCCGTGTAGAGGCAGGCACGGGGGTCTGCCCTTGTTGCGCCCGATCCGACCCCGGATTTGCGCTCTGATTCGGGTTGTCGTGTGAACCGGAGATGGGATTTAGGGGGAAAGGGCAACCACGGGGGGTTGCCCCTACG
>JBIQLF010000122.1:5219-7168 GCA_044464585.1 Thermomicrobia bacterium | reverse complement strand
TACCGTTCCTCCGGCGGGCGCACGTCCCGAAAGAGCTTCAACAGCGTCAGGTCGTACACCACCTTCAGGCTCCCGGCGGCGACCAGCGGCCATCCGAACACCGATTGCCCGAGCAGCGCCCCGGAGAGGGTGGGCCCAATGGCCGACGCCAGGCTGCGCGGCACATTGGTGACGCTCGCGGCCGCGGGGCGTTCGGCCGGGGTGACGACCGACATGACATAGGAGGTGCGGGCCGGAACGTCCATATTGGAGAGAAACGAGCGGATCAGCAGGCAAGCGACCGCCAGAGACGCGGTGGGCATGAACGGCGCCAGCATCAGAAAGACGTTGGCGGGCAGGTGGGTGAACACCATCGTGCGCACCAGCCCGATCCGCCTGGCCAATCGGGCCGCGGCCAGGAACGAGATCGAGGTCAGCAGATTGGCGGCAAAGAAGATGGTGCCGGTGGCGCCGGCGGAGAGATCGAATTTCTGGAAGAGCCAGAGCGCGATCATCGATTGCACCGCCAGTCCGCTGGCAAACGAATCGAGACTGAACAACGCCGCCAGCCGGTAGACGATACCGCGCGATTCCCCCAGCGGGGCTTTTTCGCCGGGGCCTTTCGGTTCCAGATCGGGCGAGAGCCGGCGATAGAGCAAGAACGCTCCTACCCCGAAGACGGCATAGAGCAGGAACATGCCATCGACCGCTCGTTCGAACGCGACGCCGGAATGCCGTTCGATCCATTCCGGCGCGCCAGAGGCAAGCGCTCCAAACGCCGCCACCAGCGAACCGATCATGCTGTACCGGGCGAAGAGATCGGTCCGTTCCCGGTCGCTGACCGTGCGCGGCAACAGCGCCTGTTCGGTCGGGAGGAAGACACTGACATCCCCGGACGATGGATTGAGCGTACCGATGAACGCCACCAGCAGCAATGGCCAGAATTGATGGACGAAGGCAAATCCAAGTCCGGTGAACACGGTCAGGATAGAACAGCGGATCAGCAATTCGCGGAGATCCAAGCGGACGGCGATCAAGCCCACCAGCAAGGTCAGCGCCGCCGATCCCAGCATCGTGCCGGTCGCGATGATTCCCACCTGTATGGTGCTGAATCCGAGCGCGGTCAAATGGAGCGGCAACAAGACACTGACGAATCCGTCCCCGAACGCCCGCATTCCCCGCGCCGCCAGCAGGGTGCGCGCGTCCGGGGTTGCCGTCGAGGGAAGCATTCGACTGGCAAACCGGGATCGCTTCATGGACACCTCGATACTGGACTGGACTGGACGGCGCATACCGGACGGAATGGATTCGCACTCCGCGATCGATGCGGTTCCGTTCCTGAATGCGTATAGTGCATGCATACCCTGTGTTCGCGTTCTCGTTTCGCTTCCATCAGATACAGGAGGCCGCCGATGTCCCTCACCAACGATCGATCTCCCCACGTCACATCGCTCGACGATGCGGTCGAAACCTATCGCCATGGCACGCCCATGCCGCTGTCGCCCGATGCCGATGCGGCCGCGTTTGCCGCCACCCTGGGCGATGGGGGCGCGCTCGCTTCGGTCGTGCGGCTGACAGCACGCCATCCCTGGTTCGATGGACTGGCGGCCATGTATGCATTCGATTGCAGCCGTTGGGATTCCCCGGCCGAACTCGTCTATTGCCTGCCCAATCAGCAACCCGAGGGTTCGGGATGGGATGGCACGGTGCTCTATATCGATTTCACCGCGCCGGAACCGGGAAACTATGCGATCGTCGCGGCGGTGCATGGGCCGAATTCGGTCGTCCACCTGCGCGGTCCCTGGGGAACGATCCAGAAGGCGATGCCAGCCGGGCAGGATCACCAGCTCGTCGGAGTTTCCTGGTCTGGATCGGACGAATTGACGTTCACCCTCACCTTTTCCGGTCAATGGCTCGGCGCGATCTCCGAGGTGCAGATCTTCGAGCGCGGCTGAGATTCCGTCGTCCTG